>NZ_JBSFKQ010000043.1:0-65599 GCF_053598615.1 Kitasatospora sp. NPDC001095
CCCATCAGAGGGTCCTTGCTCTCCTTGACCGAGGTCGTGTAGTGCTCGGCGGCGGCCTTCCACTGGTCGGTGACCGAGGCGTCCGGGTCGTCCGGCGGCGGGGGAACCGGGTGGTCTAGCGGGCGCCGCCGGCCACGGCGGGCAGGATGGTGACGCTGTCGCCGTCGGCGAGGGCGGTGGAGATGCCCTCCAGGAAGCGGACGTCCTCGTCGTTCAGGTAGACGTTGACGAAGCGGCGCAGCTCGCCGCCCTCGACCAGGCGGGCGGCGATGCCCGGGTGGCGGGCGTCGAGGTCGGCGAAGAGCTCCCCGAGGTTGCTGCCGTTGCCCTCGACGGCCTTGGCGCCGTCGGTGTAGGTGCGGAGGATGGTCGGGATGCGGACCTCGATGGCCATGAGTGCGCTCCTGTGCGGGTCGTGGAGTGGGTGGGCCGCTGCGGACGCGGCAGGGCGGAGGGGTGCCCGGGGCTCGGCGTCGCCGGTGGGCGGCGGGCCCGGGTGAGGTGGTGAAGCGGCTCTCAGCGCGAGCGCGCGGGCGTGCCGGGACAGATCGCACCGGCGTGCCGGCACAGGTCGATGTGCAGGCGCGCCACGAGGCGGGTGCCCGGGGCCTGAGTGCTCACATCGACGGAACGCATGAACTCATCGTATAGATTCCCGGGCCCGCTCCGACATGCCCGTCTCGGGATCCGGATGTTCCTGTTCCCAGGGCTGAGACGACGGCGGCCCGCCGACCCCTCGGGAAGGGGCGGCGGGCCGGGTCCGCGGGCGGGCCGGTCAGGCCGGGTAGGCCTCGACGACCTGAACGTCTTCCTCTGTGATCTCGCCGTCCACGATGCGGAACGAGCGGAACTGGTAGGGGTCGTCCTCGCCGTCGCCCTCGGCGGTGGAGACCAGGACGTAGTGGGCGAACGGTTCGGAGGCGTAGCTCACGTCGGTGCGCGAGGGGTAGGCCTCGGTGGCGGTGTGCGAGTGGTAGACGATCACCGGCTCCTCGTCGCGGTCGTCCATCTCGCGGTACAGCTTGAGCAGGTCGCCCGAGTCGAACTCGTAGAAGGTGGGCGAGCGGGCGGCGTTGAGCATCGGGACGAACCGCTCGGGTCGGCCGCTGCCGGCCGGTCCGGCGACCACGCCGCAGGCCTCGTCCGGGTGGTCGGCGCGGGCGTGGGCCACGATCCGGTCGCGGAGTTCTCGGGTGATGGTCAGCATGCGGCTCAGGATAGCCACGCCCCGGCGGATGGCCGCCGGGGCGTCCGGGGCGCGGTCAGTGGGTGTCCGCGTTCCCGTCGCGGGCGTCCGCGGCGGCGCCGGCGGCGGGCTCCGGGTCCTGGGCGCCGCCGCGCAGGACCCGCGGGTCGCGGCGCTTGAGCACCTGGTAGCCGACCACCAGCAGCAGGGCCCAGCCCGGGAAGACGAACAGCGAGATCCGGTTGTCCCGGTCCAGGCCGATCAGCACCACGACCAGGGCGAGGAAGGCGAGCGCGGCCCCGCTGACCCAGGCGCCGCCGGGCGCCTTGAAGGTGGGCGGCGGCAGGTGGCCGGCCTGCCAGGCCCGGCGGTAGCGGATCTGGGAGATCAGGATCATTGCCCAGGTCCACAGGCCGCAGACCGTGGCGACCGAGGTGATGTACTCGAACGCCCGCGCCGGGACGAGGTAGTTGAGGACCACGCCGATGCCCATCAGCAGGCTGGAGACGGTGATCGCGAAGGCCGGGGTGCGGCGGGAGTTGAGCCTGGTGAGCCGCCCCGGGGCCTGGCCGCTCAGCGCGAGGTCGCGCAGCATGCGGCCGGTGGAGTACATCCCGGAGTTGCAGGAGGAGAGCGCCGCGGTGAGCACCACGAAGTTGATGATGCCGGCCGCCGCCGGGATGCCGATCTTGCCGAAGGCGGCGACGAACGGGCTGACGCCGGGCTGGAATTCGGTCCACGGCACGAGCGAGAGGATGACCACCAGGGCGCCGATGTAGAACAGCATGATCCGCCAGGGCAGCGTGTTGATGGCGCGCGGCAGGGTCTTCTCGGGGTTCTCGCTCTCGCCCGCGGTGACGCCGACGAGTTCGACGCCCAGGTAGGCGAACATGACGATCTGGAGGGTCATCACGGTGGAGCCGATGCCCTGCGGGAAGAAGCCGCCGTCCTGCCAGAGGTGGCCGAGTGACGCGGTGTCACCGGCCTTGCTGAAGCCGAGGGTCAGCACCCCGACGCCGATCAGGATCATGCCGATGATGGCGGTGACCTTGACCATGGAGAACCAGAACTCGATCTCGCCGAACAGCTTCACCGAGATCAGGTTGGCCGCGTAGAGCACGACCAGGAAGGTCAGCGCGCTGATCCACTGCGGTATGTCGGGCGCCCAGAACCGCACGTAGACGGCGGCGGCGGTGGTCTCGGCCATCCCGGTGACGACCCAGAACAGCCAGTACGTCCAGCCGGTCACGTAGCCGGCGAAGGGGCCGAGGAACTCCCGGGCGTACTCGGCGAAGCTGCCCGAGACCGGGCGGTAGGTGAGCAGTTCGCCGAGCGCCCGCATGATCACGAAGATCACCAGGCCGGCGACGGCGTAGGAGAGGATCAGGCTCGGGCCGGAGCGGGAGATCGCGGTGCCCGCACCGAGGAACAGGCCGGTGCCGATGGCTCCGCCGATCGCGATCATCTGGATCTGGCGGCTGCCGAGCCCGCGCTCGTAGCCCTCCGCATCCGGCGGATTGTCGACCATTTCGTCGTACAACTTCTCGGCCACTATGCACCGTCCTGGTCGGTCTCGGGGGTGGAGAAGTCGTACCACGCGGGGTTCGGATAGCGGTGTCCATCTGAGCGTTATTTGAGCATGACCTGGTATGGTTTGCCCGATTTTCATAAGAAATGCCCCGGCTGATCGTCCACACTCTGGACAAAACAGCCGGGGCTTGCCCGGAATCGGGCAGGATCGCTCCCCCAAGGGGGTCAGCCCGCGCGGAATCAGTCCGCCATGGCCTCCAGCAGCGACTCCTGCAGGGCGCCCAGCCACAGGTACGCCATCACCAGCGGCTTGCGCTCGTCACCGTCCGGCAGTTCGTACAGGCCGTCCTCGTCGTCCTCGGTGACCTCCAGCCGGACGCCGACGGCCAGCCGCAGGTCGTTCAGCGCGCCCAGCCAGCGCAGGCAGTCGGGCACGGACAGCTTGAGCACCCCGCCGCCGTCGCCGAGGCCGTCCAGCGCCCGGACGACGAACAGCGCGTCGTCCCGCTTGCGGGCCCGCAGGTCCAGCTCGGTGAAGCGGCGGAACTCCCCGGACGCGACCTTCGCCTCCTCGTCGCTCGGCTTCTCCGGGTCGCCGTAGGCGTCCGGGAAGAGCCGGGCCAGCACCGGGTCGGCGGGCGCCTCGGTCGGCCCCTCGGCGAACAGCGCGGCCAGCGGGTCGTCGCCGCCCCCGCCCGGGCCGGGGCCGATCAGCTCCAGCAACTGCACTTCCAGCGAGCGCAGGATGGAGGCCTCCCACTCGTCCAGCGCGATCGCCGCGCCGCCACCGCCGGTGCTCTCGAACAACCCAGCCATCTGTATCGGTCAGCCCGTCTTCGTCGTCTTCGGTCGTACGGCCGGCGGCCCGGCACCGATCGAATCGGTACCGGCCGCCCGCGCCCGGTCGCGCCGGCGCCCGTCCCGCCGGCGCCGGTCGGCCCGGCGTCAGTCGTGCTGCAGCGTCGCCCAGAGGCCGTAGCCGTGCATCGCCTGGACGTCGCGCTCCATCTCCTCGCGGGAGCCGCTGGAGACCACCGCCCGACCCTTGGTGTGGACGTCCATCATCAGCTTCCTGGCCTTGTCCTTCGGGTACCCGAAGTAGGCCTGGAAGACGTACTGGACGTAGCTCATCAGGTTGACCGGGTCGTTGTGCACGATGGTCACCCAGGGCGTGTCCGGCTCGGTCACCGGTACCCCTTCGACCTCCGGGCGCTCGATCTCCACGGGCGCGACGCTCACGCCGGGTCCTCCTCGCTGCACAGTCGTCCGTAACCCCTCAGCCCCATGCTGCCATCCGGGCGACAGCCGGGCGATTCCGGCCCGGCATGCTCCATGAGAAATCGTCACTCTGACGCTAAGTGGTAGTAGCATCATCCGTATGGACGCCACTTCAGTGCGCGCGGCCGGCTCGACCGCGCTGCTCACCGACCGCTACGAGCTCACCATGCTGCAGGCCGCCCTGCGCAGCGGGGCCGCGCACCGCCGCTCCGTCTTCGAGGTGTTCACCCGCCGCCTGCCGAGCGGTCGCCGCTACGGCGTCATGGCCGGCACCGGCCGGGTGCTGGACGCCGTCGAGAACTTCCGCTTCACCACCCCCCAGCTGGACTGGCTGGCCGACCAGGACGTGGTCGACGAGGACACCCTGCGCTTCCTCGCCGACTACCGCTTCCGCGGCGACGTCCACGGCTACCCCGAGGGCGAGGTCTACTTCCCCGGATCGCCGCTGCTCACCGTCGAGGGCAGCTTCGCCGAGGCCGTGATCCTGGAGACGGTCATCCTCTCGATCCTCAACCACGACTCGGCCATCGCCGCGGCCGCCTCCCGGATGACCGCCGCCGCCGGCGGCCGCCCGGTGATCGAGATGGGCGCCCGCCGGGCCCACGAGCACGCCGCCGTCTCCGCCGCCCGGGCCGCCTACGTGGCCGGCTTCGCCGCCACCTCCGACCTGGAGGCCGGCTTCACCCACGGCATCCCGACCACCGGCACCGCCGCCCACGCCTTCACCCTGGTGCACGACAGCGAGCGGGACGCCTTCAAGGCGCAGATCGCGTCCATGGGCCGGGGCACCACGCTGCTGGTCGACACCTTCGACCTGCGCGAGGCCGTGCGCACCGCGGTCGAGGTGGCCGGCCCCGAACTGGGCGCCGTCCGGATCGACTCCGGCGACCTCACCCTGCTGGCCCACCGGGTCCGCCGCCAACTGGACGACCTCGGCGCCGACCGGACCAGGATCATCGTCACCTCGGACCTGGACGAGTACGCCATCGCCGCCCTGGCCGCCGCCCCGGTGGACGGCTACGGCGTCGGCACCAGCCTGGTCACCGGCAGCGGGCACCCGACCTGCGCGATGGTCTACAAGCTCGTCGCCCGCGCCGAGGCCGACGGCGGGCCGCTGGTGCCGGTGGCCAAGCGCGCGGCCGGCGGCAAGACCAGCATCGGCGGCCGCAAGTGGGCCGCCCGCCGGCCCGACGCCGACGGCGTGGCCGAGGCCGAGGTGGTCGGCACCGGGCCCGTCCCGGAGGAGCTGCGGCCGCACCTGGTGCAGGTGCCGCTGGTGCTGGCCGGCGAGACCGTCGGGCGGGAGCCGCTGAGCGCCGCCCGCGACCGGCACGTGCGCGCCCGCGCCGCGCTGCCGCTGTCGGCCACCCAGTTGTCCAAGGGCGACCCGGTGCTGCCGACCGAACTGGCGCTGCCCGCCGGGCCGGCCCGCTGAGCCGGGCCCGGGGCCGGTCCGGCGTTCCGGCCCCGGGCGCAGGACCCGCCCCGGGGCTTCCGCCCCCGCGCGCCACTCCCTAGAGTCAGCCGTAGAGTTCCCCGAGTTCCCCCGGAGCTCCCCGAGGACCCCCCGCGCCCGGCACGGCCGGGCCGCGCACTCCCGAGGGCTCCCCCACCGGGGCGCCGCCTCCCGCGGGCCCCCGAGATCCGAGGTTGCGAGTCATGTACCGGGCACTGATCGTCGTCGACGTGCAGAACGACTTCTGCGAGGGCGGCAGCCTGGCCGTCGCCGGCGGCGCCGAGGTGGCCGCCGCCATCACCGACCTGATCGCCGAGTCCTCCCCCGGCTACCGGCACATCCTCGCCACCCGCGACCACCACATCGACCCGGGCGCCCACTTCTCCGCCGAGCCTGACTACGTCGACAGCTGGCCGCCGCACTGCGTGGCCGGCACCGAGGGCGTGGGCTTCCACCCCAACTTCGCACCCGCCGTCATCTCCGGCGCGGTCGAGGCGGTCTTCGACAAGGGCGCCCACTCGGCGGCGTACAGCGGCTTCGAGGGGCTGGACGAGAACAACCGCGGTCCGGTGGAGTGGCTGCGCGAGCGGCAGGTCGACCGGGTCGACGTGGTCGGCATCGCCACCGACCACTGCGTCCGGGCGACCGCGCTGGACGCCGCCCGGGCGGGCTTCACCACCCGCGTGCTGCTGGACCTCACCGCCGGGGTCGCCCCGGAGACCACCGCCGCCGCGCTGGCGGAGCTGCGGGCGGCCGGGGTCGAGCTGGTCGGCGAACCGGTGGTGCGTCCGTAGCGGCTCCGGTGGACGCGGACGCGGTGCCCGCGGAGCCGCCGTCCGCTCAGACCACCAGCAGGTCCACCACGTCCGTCCCGCCGGCCCGGTACGCCTCGCGCAGTTCGCCGCCGACCGCGTCCGGGTCGGCGGCCAGCCGCGCCCCGCAGACGTACACCACCCGGACGCCCAGGTACTCCATCCGCTGCCGGCCGCCGCGCACCCAGGCGGCTTCGCCCTCGCTCACGCAGCGCAGCTCCGGGTCCACCTCCACCGCGACGCCCCGCTCCGGCCAGTAGAGGTCCGGGACGGCGATGTAGGTGCCGCCGCCCATCCGCAGCTCCGGGGCGTTCAGCGGGGCGGGCAGCCGCCACTCGTCCACCAGCCGCCCCAGTCGCTCCAGCGCCACGTCCCGTTCGGCGGCGAGGAGTTCGTCCAGCGCGGCCCGCACCCGGGGCTCGCGGGTCAACCCGGAGTCGGTGAGCTCGGTCGCCAACTCCTGTACCGTGCAGCGGTTCCCGGGCCCGGCGACGGCCTCCCGCAGCACCGCGCGCACCGGCGCCGGGCCACCCGGCTCCGCCGTCCACTCGACCAGCGCGTCGGCGACCGCCCTGGCCACCGGCGCGCAGGCCAGGCCGTGCACCGAGCGGGCCACCAACTCCCGTTCGGTGCGCCGGATCCGCACCCCGCCGACGTCCTTCAGCCGGCGCTGCCGGGGCACCAGGACGTCCACCCCGGTCACCGCGGGCAGCCGGGGCACGACGGTGAAGCCGTACAGCGCCAGTGCGGCCGCGCCGGTGATCACCGCGCCCTCCCCGCGGCCCTCCTGGCGCCCGTTCTGCGCGGCGTACAGCAGCGCGGCCCACATCCGCTGCTCGGGGGTGGGCTCGGCGGCCTGCAGCAGGTAGACCCTGGGCAGCATCCGCTGCCAGGGACCGCCCCGGCGGCAGTGCTCGGTGATGATCCGGGCCGGCACGCCCCGGGCGCGCAACTGACTCGCGGTGACGACGTTCTGCTGACGCTTCGCCAGGTCCTCCAGGGACGGCGGCGGGGACGGAATCCGGTAGCTCATGCCGACACCATCCCCAACCGCCACGACCTGCGACCGGGACCCTGACGCACTGTTACCCAACCGTCGCGAAACCGGGATCAGCCCGCACTAAAGTCCTCATACCCTCACTCATTTGGAGTAATTGACGCTCATCAGGTTGTCATATGTGATCGAAAACGATCGCCCACCTGGTCGCCTGACCCAGAGTGACCAAGGGCATACGGCGAGGGAACCCCAAGGCGTCAATCCCGCCTCGGGGATTGCCTAGGCTTACGTCATGTCACGTGACGAGACCGCCGGCCTCCGCGCGGCCCAGCTCCGCCTCGGCCGTCTGCCCGGATACGTCCGCCGCCCGGACCCCGCCCGCCGCAGCGGCGAGAAGGGCCATACGTACAAGAAGGGCTGGGAGGTCCGCTTCACCGCCCGCAGTGAGGCCGAGATAGCAGAGATCCGCGACCTCGTGGTCGCCGCCGGGTTCGCCCCGGCCAGGCCCTTCTTCAAGGGCCACCAACTCATCCAACCCGTCTACGGCATGGCGGCCGTGCAGGCCTACCTGGCCGCTAGACAGGCCGCCGAGGAACACGCCGCCCGGGCCGCGCTCGGCCGCCGACGACGGGCGGCGGGACGGCCCGCCGGCACCCTCGCGGCCGGCGGGCTCACCCCCGGAACGCTGACCGGCGGCGGGCACGCCCCCGGGGGGCACGCCGCGGGCGGACACGCCCCGGGCACTCATGGCGCGGGTGGACACCCCTCGGGTGCGGCGCACCGGCGCGAACGCGAGGAGGCCGCCGCCGGGGCGGCCGCGGCGGCTGCGGCCGCTGCCGCCACGGCGGCACAGGCGGCCCGGCGGCGGGCCGTCGAAGCCTTCCCCACCCAGGTCGAACGGGACACCGCCGCCGACCGGATCTCCCCGACGGAGACCCGGACCACATCCTGACGGGCAGTCGATCCGCCCGCCCCACCGCCCCGGCCGGTCCCGTCCAGACCGCCGGGGCACGGTCGATGGGCGCGGCGAGCCCCGGCCCGCCGCCCCTGCGCCCGCCGTCCCCGGTGGGCGCCCCCCGTCACCGCGGTGACGACCATGCCCCCGTCCGTGGTGATCTTCACGGCGATCTCCGTGCTGATCGCGAGCGCGGTTGTGCGGGTGGTTGTGCGCGCACAGGTTCGCGCCCTGGGCGTGGACGCCAGCCTCCCCAGGCCCTACGGTGGCACATCAACTGCCTTGCAGCCATCGCCGTCCACACCCTCTGACCAGCCGCGACACGCTCGCACCTACGAGCCCCACGCCACTGCGCAGCACTGCCCCGCCGGCCCTCGCCGGCCCCCCCGCCCGACCGTCCCGCCGCCTCGCCGCACCCGTTCTCCACCGGAACCGGCCTGGCGGCGACGGGTTCCGGGCATTCCATCGGATTGGTCACCCAGCGCACCGAGGGCCTACCGTAGAGTGAGCACAGATGATCGACCGTCAGAAACCCATCTCCCTTTCCGAGAAGCCGAGATGACCAATCGTCACGAGAGTTCCGCCGAGCCGCCCCCGGGGCCCGGCGAGCCGGCGGACGTACCACTGGAGTTCACCGCGTTCTGCGAACTCCACCGCCCCCGGTACCTCAGCTACGCGCACGTGTGGCTGACCGAGCACAGCGCCGCGACCGCCGCCGTCCAGCAGGCCTTCGCGGAAATCGCGGTGCTCTGGCGGGAGTTGATGGGCAGCTCCAACCCGACCGCGCACGCCTGGGACATCCTGCGCGGCACCGTCGCCGAACACAGCCGCCGGATGCCCGCCGCCCCGGACCGCCACCCGGCCGACGACGACCTCGCGATCCTGCACTACGTCGTCGGCCTCGCCGCCCCCGAGATCGCCGACGTCATCGGAACCGACGCCGCCAGCGTGGCCGGGCGGCTGCGCCGCACCATGCTGCGTGAGGCCTCCGGCTGGTGACGCCGCGCCCCGGCCGCCGGCTGCGGCCCTTCCGCAAACCCCCGCCCGGCTTCAGACCCGCTCGCCCGTCACGTCGAACAGATGGTGCACCGGGTCGTGGATCAGGTACCGGGAGAACGACTCGACCGTGAACCGCGCCCCGTCGCTGCGGTTCCCGGTCCGCTCCCACTGCGTACCGGCCACCCGCCCGAAGGCCGCGGCGAGCGTCTCCGCGGCCCGCCCCAACTCCCCGGCCACCACCCGCGGATCCTGCTCCCCGTAGCGCTCGGCGACGGCCGTCCCGTCCTGGTCCCAGTTGGGGAACAGCGGGTCGTCCCGGTCCAGCATCAGACCCAGCCGGACGTCGAACAGCCGGAAGACGTCCCGGACGTGGCACGCGTACTCCAACGCCGACCACACCCCCGGCGCCGGCCGCCGGCGCAGCCCCTCCCCGTCCCCCGCCAGCACCGCAAGCCAGCCCTCCGCATTGGCCCGAACCATCCCGGCGACGTCCTCCCGCACCACCCGCGGGGTGTCCAACCCACAGTCGGGGCAAGGGCGTTCCAGCACCCAGGTCCAGTCCTTGGTGTCCGGGACGATGCCCGCGTCGACGGTGGCCCCCGGCGTGCTCTCAGAAGTGCTCATGGGCCCAGCATCCCCGCCACCGGAGGACCCCACCAGCGGCATTGACGCCAGCCGTCGCCGAATTACTGCCACCCCGGCGCACTCGCCCGACACACGCCCCCATCCCCGCGCGCGCTCCAGGATAAATGCGTGGACGAACCGGAATCCGACCACCCATCCTGGGCACCATGACCGCCGATCTCGCCGCCCTCGCCGTCAAACCCACCCTGTACGGCCCCACCATCCGACTCGTCCCCCTCGACGAACGGCACACCGACCCGATGTGGGAACTCTGCGCCGACGAGGAGACCAACCGGCTCACCGGCACCCGCACCACCTTCACCCGCGACCGGATCCACCACTGGTGCACCACCCGCGCCGAACAACCCGACCGCCTCGACCTCGCCGTCGAAGACCCCACCACCGGCCGCTTCCTCGGCGACACCGCCCTCACCGACGTCGACCCCGACAACTCCTCCGCCAGCTACCGGATCGCCCTCACCCCGGACGCCACCGGCCGCGGCATCGGCACCGAAACCACCCTCCTGGTCCTGCGCCACGCCTTCGAGACCATCCGCCTCCACCGCGTCCACCTCGAAGTCTTCGAGTACAACGAACGCGCCGCCCACACCTACCGCAAGTCCGGCTTCATCCTCGAAGGCCGCTCCCGCCAAGCCCACCACTGGGACGGCCGCTACTGGGACGTCCTCCAGATGGCCGCCCTACGCACCGAATGGCTCGCCACTCACTGACCCCGTCGCCGCCCCCGCACCACGAACACCACGACGAGCCCGACCACCAGCGCCAGGCCACCCGCCGCCACCCCCACGGCGGCACCCATCCCGTTCCCGCTGCTGCCCCCACCCTCAGCCCCGGGGGCAACAGCCTCCTCCGACGCCCCATCCGTCGGATCATCCGCCGGCGGCGCCCCCTGCGACTCCTTCCGCCCCACCAACGGATTCCCCCGAGGCCCGTCGTCCACCCCAGGATTCGCCTCCAGCGCCTTCCCCGGCGCCAACACCCCGTACCCGTACCGGTCACTCGGCACCGCAGACCCGTCAGCCGGAGGAGTGGCCGTCTTGATCAGCCGATTGACCACCTGCCCAGCCGACAGGTTCGGGTACTTCGCCCTGATCAACGCCGCGGTGGCGGACACGTAGGCGGTGGCGTCCGACGTGCCGTTGCCGATTCCGTAGCCTGCCGAGGACTTCGCACTCGCCCGGTAGATCTCCGCTCCGGGAGCTGCCAACGTGGTCTCCGGTCCGTACGTCGACTTCTCCCACAGGCGTCCTTGCCGGTCCACCGCACCGACCGCCACCACTCCCGGGAAGGCGGCCGGGTACTCGACGGGTGCAGCCTGTTGGCCGCTGTTCCCACTGGACCCGACGAGGACCACGTCGTGGTCGACGGCGTACTTGACCGCCGCTCGGGTCTCCTGATCGGTCCCTGAGTAGCCGCCGATCGACATGTTGATCACCCTGGCGCCGTGGTCGACCGCGAACCGGATCCCCTTCGCCAGGCCGCTCTGCGCCACGGCGTCGTCGGGATTCCAGCTCACCCTCACGGGAAGGATCTTTGCCGCTGGGGCGAGGCCCATGATTCCGGCGTTTTCCCCGTGCCCGTGACCTGCGATGAGACTGGCCATCCCAGTGCCGTGGCCGTCCTTGTCGACTGTGCCGTCACCACCCTCGCCGGTGAAGTCGGCGCCGGAGAGGACCTGGCCGACCAGGTCCTGATGATCCTTCATCACACCGCTGTCGACGACGGCAACCGTGACACCACTGCCCCGAGACACCGGCCAGAGCGCACTGTCGGCTCGATAGCCGGTCAGCACCCATTGGGCGTCACGAGTACCGTCCGCGCAGGCCTGCCCCGTCCCGATCGCAGCGACCAGGCCGCCAAGCGTCAGCGCAGTCACTCCACGCCGAAGCCGCCAGTCTCCCAAGGCTGGTCACCCCACTCAGCACAGCGGTGGCGCCCGTGGTCCATGAACCACCGGGGCCCCGATCGAATCACCTGGGTCTCCACAAGAACCGAGGTCATTTCACCACGTTCGAATTGGCGGGCTTGCCCGACTCCCAGGTCTCCTCGTCCTCCACGAGGTAATCCGGTCGACTCCTGGCCTTCTCCTTTTCCTTGGCACGCCCGTGAGCCCCGCCAAACGGGACAGCGGAACTCGCGGATGCTCCGGAGGGAATCGCCGACTCCGTCCGGAGACGGTTGCGCTGCCCCAGGCCGGAGCCGCCCTCGGTGAAAGCCCTCTTGCTGCCAGGCGCCGCCTCACCCGAAGGCGCCTTGCCTCCGGGGGCCGCTCTCCCGCCGTCGCCGACCACAGTGCCGCCGGTTCGGCCCGCTCCGGGGCCGAACCGGCCGGGGCTGCCCCCGTGAATACCCTCAGCACCCCGTGCCGCACCGCCACGATCGTCGCCCAGTCGTCCTCCCTGGTCGTTCCGACTGGTAGTCCCCCGCTCGACAAACGTCTGGTTCTCACGTCCGCCGGTGAACGGGCCACGCACCGTCTCCCCCTTGCCGGGCCCTACCCAAGTAGGCCCGGTGCCGGTCTGCGGTCCGGGCGCAGTGGGGGTAGGCGTACCTGCGACGCCACCCGGTTGCGGCCCGGCCGCTGTCGGCTTCGCAACCGCGGTCACACCGTCAACACCCGTGCCCGCCCCGTAGCTGGCCCCTTCGGGCTTCGTCGGAGCCTTGGCCGTTCCGCCTTTGATCCCGGGCTCTGAGGAAATCGGCGTGCTTCCTGAGACTGCCGACCGCTTGGGAGCGACGCCACCGCTACTCCCACTGCGGTTCCGAGGAGCCGGTGGAGCCTCCGAGGACTTCTCGAAGGGCCCTCCGACCGTGCGCAGGTTTCCGGCACCCATTCCGGTCATCACACCGCCCGCCGCAACGAACGCACTCTGATCACTGGCCGTCTGGTCGGTGAAGTCGTCCCGTCCCCCAGGATTCACCGGCGGCCTCTTCGGGTCGTACGGCGGTGGGGGCTTCAGGGCCGGGGTGGCGATGCGGTAGTGCATGGCGAGGGTCTGCATGATGGCGGCCGCTTCGGCCTTCTTGCGGTCGGCGAGGGGGATGTGTTCGTCGTCGTCGCCGAAGAGGGCGTCGCCGACGGTGTCCTTGACCTTGTCCCAGTTGCCGGGTTCCTCGGGCATGTCGCGTTTGGCCTTGGCCATGGCCTCGGAGGCGTTGTGGAGGATGTTGGCCGCGTCGTTGGCGTAGGCGGCGGCGTTGTTGATGCTGGCGGCCAGGGTGAGCATGCGGGTGTGGAAGGCGTCGCTGGTGGTGCCTTCCCAGGAGGTGGCGGCTTCGGTGCTGGCTTTGGTGAGGGCCTGGCGGATCTGCTTGAGGGTGTCGGCGGCCTTGCGCCAGGGGTCACCGGCGGCCATCACCGCGCCGGGGTCGAGGGCCTGTGCCATCGTGCGGAGTTGGGCGTGGCTGTACTTGGTGAAGTCGGTGTAGACCACGGGCGGTCGGCCTCCGTTCGGTCCGGGCGGGCGCGGGTCAGACGGTGGCGTTGCCGCGGGTGGACGGGGTGGGGTTCTGCTGGGTCGCGGCCTGGCTGCTCGCGGAGGGGTTGGCGACGGACCAGCCGTCGTCGCCGACCTTGAGCTTGATGGCGGCGTGCCGGTCCTGCTCCTCGTAGTTGACGGCGGTGAGGTCGGCCTTCTGCTGGGCCTCGTTCACGGCGTCCTGGAGCTGGTTGAGGACGTCGCGCAGCGCGTCCCGCATGGTGCCGTAGCGGCTGTGGATCTCGGTGGCCTCGGCGAAGGTCCCGAAGGCGTTCTTGCCGATGGCGCTGCGGCCGTGCGCGTCGGTCCCGTCGGCGTGCTTCTGGAAGTCGGCGAGCAGGAGCCGTACTTGGCCGGCGAAGGTGCGGAGCTGTTCGACTTCGATGCGGTAGCCCTGTCCGGCTCCGCCGGTGGAGCCGGTACCGGTGCTCCCTGTTCCCATTTCGGCGCCCCCCGTGCGTCCGTCCCTGGCGGTCGGGGCCGGGCCCCGGTGTCTCATGTCTAACACACCGGGCCCGAATCCGGCCCGGGGCTTGGTCAGTTCGCGTTCGTCCCGGTCCGTTGGGCGTCGGCGAGGGCGCGGCGGCAGAGGGAGTCGGCGTGCCGGGTGGTCTCGGGGAGGCGGTAGTGGCGGGCGAGGTCGAGGGTGGTGCGGACGGCGGTGTCGAGGCCGGTCCGGTGGCCGACGGAGACGAAGACGGGTTTCACGCCGGTCCTGGTGCGCACCGCGCGGCCGACCTCCTCGCCGGTGGCGGGGTCGGTGAGGGGGGTCCAGGAGCCGCAGGCCTTGTCGGGTGCGTGGTGGTCGAACGTGAAGGGGGTCTTGGCGACGCCGAGGGTGCGCAGTCCGGTGAGGACGCCGAGGTGGCTGGCGAGGCCGAGGCGGCGGGGGTGGGCGAGGCCGTAGCCGTCGCAGACGACGGTGTCGGGCGTGTGGGTGAGTGCGGCCAGGGCGTCGAGGACGGCGGGGAGTTCGCGGAAGGCGAGCAGTCCGGGGACGTACGGGAAGGCGATCCGGCCGACGGCGGTGGCCTGTTCGGCCACCTGCAAGGTGTCCCGGTCGAGGAGGACGGCGGCGGCGGCGACGAGGTCGCGGTCGTCGTCGTAGGCGACGTCGACGCCGGCGATAAGCGTGCCGGGGGCGGCGGGGTCGTGGCCAGGGTCGTCGTGGGCCTGGACGAGCGGGCGCAGCCGCTCCTGTTCGGCGAGTGCCTCGGCCTCGGTGGTGGGCCAGTCGGCGGGGATGGGCATGGTCGGTTCCCCCGGTGGTGGTGGCGTGTGCGGTGACGCGTGGTGTCGACGGGTTCCGGTTCACCGTACCGACCGGGTCGGACGACCCCGGGGTGAGCCCGTGCGCCCCCTGTGCCCCCGCGTTCGGGGACTAGCCTGGACGTACCCGTCTCCCCGCGGGGTAGGACCACGGGATCCGGCACCATTCCCGCCCGTTCCCCCCGACGTGCGAAGGACCCCCCGCCATGCCGCGCCCCTCCGTCGCCCAGGCCTGCCTCGGCTCGTTCACCGTCGTCGCCTCCACGGTGGCACTGCTGGCCGTCTCGGGCGCCTCGGGCGTTCTGGCGGTCGCGGTGCTGGTGGGGTTCGCGCTGGCGCTCGGCACCGTGGTGACGGTGCTCTCGATGTCGGCCGCCGCGGCCAGGTCGGCGGCCGGGACGGCCGCTCCCGCGGATCCGGCCGGTGCGGCCGGCCGCACCGCGGCCGCCGCCGGGCACGCGTTCGCCCCGCAGCGCTGATCCGCCGCCGGGCGCGGGTGTGGCCTGCCGCTCCGCTCAGACCTCGGTGGTGACCACCACGGTCTTCGCGGCCTTGTCGTGCAGGCACTGCCGGTAGGGCTTGTCGAAGACGCCGAAGAATCCGTCGACGATCCACCAGAGCGCGGCGCAGCAGATGACGGCCGGGAGGATGAAGACGGCGGCTCGGGTCCAGGCGGCGGACGGGGTGGGTTTGTTCCCGTCGACGAGCATGGCGACCCGGATCTTCATCGCCTTCTTGCCGAGGGTCTGGCCGTCCCGGCTGAGCATCAGGGCCTCGTAGACGAGGTAGATGGCGCAGCCGAGCCAGAACGCCTCGGTGGAGCCGTTGCGCGTGCTGAGGTCGACGAAGGGCCCCACGACGATCACCCCGATGACCTGCACCAGGACGTAGTCGATCAGCCGGGCGAGGATCCGTTTGGGCCAGGTGCCGAGCGGCGGCATACCGGGGACGGGGCCGGCGCCGGGTGTGCCGTACGCGCCGGGTCCGTAGCCGGTGCCGTGACCGGGCGGCGGCTGGTCGTACGGGGGCTGGCCGTACGGGGACTGTCCGTAGGGGGCCTGACCGGGCGTCGGTTCGCCGTACGGGCTGCCGCCGTAGGTTCCCCGGTAGGCGCCGGGGCCGCCGGACTGGTCTCCGGACTCGCCGCCGGACTGGCTGTTGGACGGGGTCGGGCCCGACGGCTCGCCTTCCGGCGTGCCGCCGCCCGGCTGCGGGGGCTGCTTGTCGAAGGAGGGCTTGCCGCCCCCCTCCGGCTGGGAGCCTGAGGGGTCGTGGGTGCTCATGTCCCCGAGTAGAACATCACGAATTCTCGATGTTCGGGACATTCTGTCCGTTTTGCACTGGCCCCTGGCTGCCCTCAGCCGCGCACCACCCGAGTACGGGCCGCGCGGTCCTGCCAGCCCCGCCGGGCCGTCCGGTCGAACACCGGCCAGACCAGTCCGAGCAGCAGCACCGTGCCCAACTGCCGCACGACCCACCGGAGCAGCGAGCGGCCGAGGCTCAGCCTCGCCGCCCGGGCGGCCGGGGCGGCGGCGTCCACCACGCGGATCCGGGCCAGTCGCTTGCCGAAGGTCTGGCCGGTGCGGGCGACCGGCAGCACCTCGTAGAGCAGGCTGACGAACAGCAGGATGCCGAGCAGCACGGCGGCCTTGCCCAGCACCACGTCGTCCACCAGCCAGACCTGGACCTGGTGCCGGGCGAGGACGCTGGCCATCCGGGCCTGGTCGACCTTCCGCTGGAGGTGGTCGGTCACCGAGCGGCCGAGCGGGATCCCGGCGGCGACCGCGACCACCAGCAGGATGGCGGTGTCCACCGCCCGCGCCGCCAGTCGGCGGCCGAGGCCGGCCGGCTCGGCGCCCCGGGCGTTCCTGCCGGTCCGACCAGCCCGAGCGACCCGAGCGCTGCCGGCGGCCCCGGCGGCCCGCGCGGCCCCGGAGGACGCGGGAACGGTGGCGGCGGAGGCCGAGGCGGACGGGCGGGGCTGGACGGCGGTCTCGCGGAGCGTCCGCACGGCGGGCAGCGGAGTGGCGGGCGCCGTCGCCGCGACCGCCGCCGTGGCGATGGACTTCGAGGCGACCGCGACCGCGGTCGGCCCCGGCCCCGACCCCGGGCCCGGAGGGGCGGCCGCCACCGCCTCTTCGCCGATCACCGGCACCGGCCCCGAGGCCAGGACGGCCGGCACCGGCGCCTCCCGCACCGTGACCGCCACGACGGGAGCGCCGGCGGCGGCCAGTTCCGTGGCAGCCGGAGTGCGCTCGGGCTCCGCGCGCCCCTCCTCCACATCGAGTGCCTCCGGAAGCACCCCCCAGGAAACCCAACGCGGTGCGTCGCCCGTGTCCATCAGGCCCCGCTGCGCCCGAGGATCTGCCTGCCAGCCGGACTCCCCGACACCCTGGAACGGGGCCGGGGGAGGGGACGGCGACGGGGAAGGCGACGGGGACAGGGGCGGGGCCGAGAAAGCGGCCGAAGCCTGGACCGGGACGGCCCCCGGCGGCTCCACACCGGCGAAGCCCGACGGCACTCCCGCGGACGGCTCTCCCGCGACCGGCATCCCCGCGACCGGCATCCCCGCCGAAGCTCCCGGCGACGCCCCCGATCCGTCGACCGTCCGGAACACCGGCCCGCCGATCACCTCCGCCACCCGGGGCCCGAGCACGAAGGACGCCCCACCCGAAGTCTGGTCGAAGTACACCGGCCCGGTGTCGCCCCCACCCGCCGGCAGCCCGGCCCGCACCTCCGCCATCGACCCCGATGCCACCGACCCCGAGACCACCGCCTCCGAGGCCATCGACCCGGGAGCCACCGACCCCGAGACCGGCAGCCCCGGGACCACCGGTTCCACGACCACCGGTTCCGGCACCCCGACCGCCCCCGGCAACGCGGCCTCCGGCACCACCGGTGGCGGCACCACCCGCGCCGCCGCACCGCCCGGAGCGGGCCGCCGGGTCACGTACCGCGGCGGCTCCAGCGCCTCTCCCCCGGCGGGAGCGGGCCGGCTGGTGCCGGGCACCCACGCCGCGCCGCCCCAGTACCGGACGTAGCCGGGGATGGACGGGTCGGGGTAGTAGCCGGGCTCGGGCGCGACGGCCGGGTCGCCGTCGGCGACGAAGGGGCGGTCCGTCATGGGGGTCTTCTTTCCTGGCAGGTCCTGACGAGGAGGGTGCGGGCCGACCGGGCCCGACCACCGCAGACGCGTCCACCCGCGCGCACGACCCGGCGCGCTCCCGGCGGTCGGCGCGCGTGGGGGCACCGCCGGTGGGCGGAAAGTCGCCGGGCAGTCACAAAGGGTAGTACCTCATCGAAGCCGTGACGGAAGGTTCGCGATTCGCCGGACAGCGGAGGGTCGCTCAAGGTAAGGAACCAGGCGCACGACGACTGCCCGCGCGCCGTGTCATCCGCTGTTCACCACCCCTCACCGGACTTCCCGAAGAAATCCCGGAAACGTGTGTAAGAGCCGGTGCGGACCGCCCTCTCAAAGGTCACAGGGGCCCGAAGCCGGGCACAACCCGAAGGCAGAGAGGAAGACGATCATGGAGCGTCCCGTCAGCGTCGTCGAGCACGAGCTGGAGCTCAACCTGGTGCTCTCGCCGGAGCACAGCGTCCCCGTCCCGGCCCGGCTGTCCTACGGCAGCCACGACCCGTACGCGGTGTACATGACCTTCCACCTGGACACCGGTTCCCCGGTCACCTGGGTGTTCGCCCGCGAGCTGCTCGTCGAGGGCACCTTCCGCCCGTGCGGCCAGGGCGACGTGCGGATCTGGCCGACCCGTTCGGGCCGGCGCAGCGTGCTCTGCCTGGCGCTGAGCTCGCCCGCCGGGGACGCGCTGCTGGAGGCCCCGCTGCCGGTCGTCGCGGCCTGGCTGGAGCGGGCGCACCGGCTCGTCCCGCCGGGCAGCGAGCTGGCCGCGCTGGACATGGACGGCTCGCTCGCCGAGCTGCTCGCCTAGCGTGCGCCGCGGCGTGCACCGGCACGTACAGCAACACGAGCACGGGGCGCGAGAACGAGCGGCGGGCTCGGCGGAAAAACCGGAAGGACCGGAACAACCGGAAGGACCGGAACGACCGGAAGAAGCAGGACCGGAAGAAGCAGGAGCGGCGCCCCCGCCGGCTCAGCGGGCCGCGGGGGCCTGCTGACGGCCGCGGGCGGCGTCCGGGCCGCCGACGTCCCGCTGTCCGGGCAGCCGGACCAGCGGCGCGCCGGCCGAGAGCCGTCGTGCCCTTATCCGGACGGCGGCGGCGAGCAGGAAGCAGAGTCCGACCCACGGATAGACCGAGGTCGGCAGCTGGCGCCAGAGCGGCATGTCGAGGACGGCCAGGCCGACCGGCTTCGCGGCCCACATCGCGAAGGACAGGAAGGCGACCAGCGTGGCCCAGAAGACGGCCCGCCAGCGCAGCCGACGGACGCCGGCCGGGCGGGCGTGCTCGACCGCGGCCTCGGCGGCGAGCAGGACGAGCATCGGCACGCACCAGACCCAGTGGTGGGTCCAGCTGATCGGCGAGATCAGCACGGCGGTGACGGCGGCGCAGCAGACGCCCCAGGCCTCGGACCGGGGCAGCCAGCGGCCGCTGCGCGCGGCCCAGGCGGCGACGCCGAGACCGGCGAGCGCGACCAGGCCGGCTCCGACGGTGGCGACGGTGCCGGGGTCGGCCGAGTGCAGCAGGCGGGCGAAGGCGCCGCGCATCGACTGGTTGTCGACGATCCAGGTCTTGCCGACCCGGGAGGAGTCGTAGAGGTACTTGGTCCAGAAGCCCCAGGTGGCATCGGGCAGGACGAGGGCGCCGAGCAGGAAGGTGCCGAGGAAGGTGAGGCCGGCCACGAAGGCGGCCCGGATCCGGCCGGTGATCAGCAGGTAGACCGCGAACAGGCCGGGGGTGAGCTTGATGCCGGCGGCGATGCCGATCGCCACGCCCTTGCTGCGCCGCCCGTCCGCACGGGTGAGGTCCCAGAGGATCAGGCAGGCCAGCGCGAGGTTGATCTGGCCGTAGCGAAGCGTGGTGAAGACCGGTTCGAGCCAGACCCCGAGGCCGGTCACCAGGATCACGCCGATCGGCCGCAGCTCGCGGCGCGGCCAGCCGACCAGCTTGAAGGACAGGTGGGTCAGCAGGGCGAGCAGCCCGAGGTTGCCGAGAGTGATCGCCACTCGGAGGAAGGGGACCGGGAACCAGGTGGTCGGGACGAACAGCATCGCCGCGAACGGCGGGTACGTCGCGGGCAGGTTCCACTCGGTGACGCGCAGCGCGTACAGGTCGGTGCCGTCGGCCACGGCGGCGCCCTCGGCCCGGTAGACGATCATGTCCACCATCGAGGTGTGGACGAAGTGCCGGACCACCGCGTACACCAGCAGGGACAGCAGCGCCACGGCGGAGGCGGCCAGCAGCGGGCGGCGGGGGGCTTCGCGCAGCGCCCGGACAGGGGCGCCGAGGGCCCGGCGCAGCCGGTCCGACAGGGGGGCGGGCGAGGGGTCGGGTGCGGTCCGCACCGGGCTGCGCTCGTCTTGCACCGCTGTCACTGTCCACTCCGTCCACGGCTCGGCCAACCAGCGACGATACCGGATGCCGCCCGACTGGGATCGGACACGATCAACTACGCAGCGTGACGCGTCGGCCCTGACCGGCCCCGGCGCCGACCTGGGGGAAGGGCACACCGGTCGCCGTGGGGGTGACGGTCGGGGTGCGGGTCGGCGCCGGGGTGGTCGGGTGGCCGGCACGACCGACGCTAGCCGCGGCCCGGGGCCGCGACCGCCGGGCTGAGCGAGGGGTAGAACTCCCTTAGGTCGCCGTTAAGGATGAGCCCGTACGAGAAGGACCCGCCCGACGCGCCCAGCCGCCCCAAGTGCCCAGCCGCCCAGCCGTCCAGCCGCGACCAGCCACCCCGTCGCCCCGTCGCCCCACCACCCGGGCCGCTCAAGCCACCGCCGTCGCCGCGCCCTGCCGTCACTTCTGGAACAGCACGCCCCGGGTCCGCCGCCGTCCGCCCCGCGCGGGCGGCGCCTCCTGCGGCCCGGTGCGCAGCCGCAGCCGGGTCTCGGCACCGCCGAGCACCGCGGAGCGGCCGAGCGCGACGTCCCCGCCGGTGGACTCGGCGAGCTTGCGGACGATGTCGAGGCCGAGGCCGGTGGAGCCCTCGCCGCCGTGTCCCTCGCCGCGTCTGAGGGCGGCTGCCGGGTCGCTGTACCCCGGTCCGGCGTCGCCGACCAGGACGATCACCGAGCAGCCGGTGGCCAGCACGTCGACCGAGAAGGCGGTGCCGACGGCGGTGTGCCGGAAGACGTTGCCGAGCAGTGCGTCGACGGCGGCCGCCAGGTCCCCGCGCTGGACGGGCACCGGCGCCGCCTGCTCGGCGCCGGCCAGCTGCCAGCGGCGTCCCTCGTCCTCGGCCAGCGCCGACCAGAAGGCGACCCGCTCCCGGATCACCTCGGCGGCGTCGCAGCCGACCGCGACGGCGGGCGCGTCCTCGGGGGCGCGGCGGGCCGAGCGGATGATCTGGTCGACCTCGCGCTCCAGTTGGGCGACCGCGTGCCGGGTGGCCTCGGCCGCGTCGCCCTCGCCGAGCGAGGCGGCGTTGAGCCGCAGCACGGTCAGCGGGGTGCGCAGCCGGTGCGACAGGTCGGCGGCCAGTTCCCGTTCCGCGGCGAGGAGTTGGACCACGCGGTCGGCCATGGTGTTGAACGCCTGGCCGGCCTCGCGCAGTTCCTCGGGGCTGCCCTCGACCTGCTTGCCCTCCACCGGGACCCGCACCGAGAGGTTCCCGGCGCCGAGCGAGCGGGCGGCGGCGGCGAGCTTGCGCGCGGAGGCGACGATGCGGCTGCCCATCCGGTCGGCGACCAGCACGGAGATGGCGACCAGGCCGAGCGCCACGGCGGAGAGCACCTGCCAGGCCGTGGCGACGCCCCTGGTGAGGTCGTTCTCGGCCACGAACACCTCGACCACCGCGGTCCGCCCGGTGTCCACCGCGACCGGCTGGAGCAGGGCGTACCCGCCGGCCACCTGCACGGTGAAGGAGCGGCCCTGCCCGCCGGCCGTGGCCACGTCGGCCGCCGCGGCGCGCCCCTCCCCCAGCATCGGCCCCCCGGGCCCGCCGACCGCGGCGGCCGCCACACCGGGACCGCTCGCACCAGGACTCCCCGCGCCCGGACTCGCGGCGGGACCACCCACGCCGGCACCACCCGTAACAGCACCACCCGCCCCGGCGCCCCCGCCACCGCCGTCGTGGAGCGCGTCGCCGCCCCCCGCCCCGGCGGGCTGCCCGGCCGCCGGGAGGTGGACCGCCATCCGCCCCTGCCCGCCGGCGTCCGTGCTGGCCAGGGCCCGGGTGATCGCGTCCTCGTCGGTGGTGATCGCCAGCGCCGGTCCGAGCGCCGCGGCCTGCCGCTCGGCGGCGGTGAACGCCCGGTCCCGCGCGGTCTGCTGGACCATCATCCCGAGCGGGATCAGGAAGGCCAGCGCGACCATGGTGGTGCCGGCCACGGCGGCCTTGATCAGGGCCCAGCGCAGCGAGCACCCGAACCGCCTCATGTCCGGTGCTCCGCCAGGCCCCCGGCGGCCTCCAGCCGGACCCCGACGCCCCGGACGGTGTGCAGGTAGCGGGGGTTGGAGGCGGTCTCGCCGAGTTTGCGGCGCAGCCAGGAGAGGTGGACGTCGATGGTCTGGTCGCCGCCGTAGGTCTGCTGCCAGACCTCGGCGAGGATCTCCTTGCGGGGCACCACGACGCCGGGCCGGGCGGCCAGGAAGGCCAGCAGGTCGAACTCACGGCGGGTCAGGTCGAGCGGCCGTCCGTCCAGCGCGGCCTCCCGCCGCTGGAGGTCGATGGCCAGTCCGCCGACCCGCAGCACCTGGGCGACGGGCGCGGCGCCGCCGCCGAACCGGCGCAGCACGGCGGTCATCCGGGCGCTGAGATGCTCCCCGGAGAAAGGTTTCACCAGGTAGTCGTCGGCGCCGTCGTTGAGCAGCCGGATGATCTCGGCCTCGTCGTCCCGGGCGGTGGAGACGATCACCGGCACGTTGGTCAGGCCCCGGATCATCTTGAGCGCCTCGCTGCCGTCCAGGTCGGGCAGGCCGAGGTCGAGGATCACCAGGTCGCAGCCGACCTGGGCGACCTCCCGCAGCGCCTCCAGAGCCGTGCCCACGCTGCGGACCGCGTGACCGGTGTCGGTCAGGTGGCGGATGAGGGCGGAACGTACGAAGGGGTCGTCCTCGACCACGAGCACTGTTGCCATGGGCCTGCACGGTACGCCATCGCCGGCGAGTGGTCTGTACCTCGGGGGTGGGTCCGGACATTGTGCAACTGCCCTGCTGAATACCGGGGGTGCCGGTCTCCTTCCGAATGGAAATACGGCAGGATGTGCGGACGATGCGGAACGGACTGGTACAGCTCGGCGCCTGGGCGGCGGCCACCGGGGCGGCGGTGGCGCTGTCCTGGCTCGGCGTGCACGCGGTGCTGACCGGCGCCGCGTTCGAGCAGCCCACGGCGCTGCCGCTGCCCTCCCCGAAGGCCGACGGCACGCCGCACCCGGCGCCCGCCACCCCGGACCCGCCGCGCTCCGGCGCACAGTCGACGCCCCCTTCCCCGGCGGCCTCACCGACCACCGCCGCCACTTCCACCGCCGCCACCACCCCGCACGGCCCGGCTCCCGCCACCACCGCGGCGTCACCGACCCGCCGGCCCGCCCCCACCGCCACCACGACGTCCACGGTGAAGAGCTATCCGATCCCGGGCGGCAAGGTCGCACTGGACCTGAAGCCGGACCGGGCCACCCTGGTCTCCGCCACCCCGGACCCGGGCTGGCAGATGCTGGTGTGGACGGACGGCCAGTGGCTGCGGGTCGACTTCGTCCGGGACACCGAGACCAACTCGGTCATCGCCTCCTGGAACGGCCACCCGCCGATCGTGGAGACGGTGATCCGCTGAGGCCCGCTTCTCGACGCCCCGTCAGGCCGCGGTTCGTCAGAAGTCCTCGCACGGCACGTATCCCGGCAGGTACGGCCCCGCGTACCCCGCCCGGTCCACCAGCGTGTGCCTGGTCCCGCCCGGCACCGCGATGGTGGCCAGCACCACCGCGCCGTAGTCGTCCCGCGCCTCGTACGGCTCGGCCAGCGACAGCGCGCCCCGGTCCACCGCGTAGTCGTACGCGTAGTAGACGTCCGGCACGCTCACTGCGAGGTCCAGCACCCCGTCCCCGTGGCGGTCCAGATGCGCGGTCAGCTCCCGGCCGCGCGGGCCGGTGCTCCGCACCGGGGAGGTGAGCACGATCCGCGTCCCCGGCGCGGCGAGGACGTACGAGAGCGTCTCCGGCTCGCCGGTCTCCGGCCCGGCGTACGCGGTGCAGCGCAGTCCGAGCGCGGCGCAGTAGCGGCGGGCCGCCCGCTCGGCGTCGGCGACCGCGAAGACCACCGCGTCCGCACGGCCCATCGGCAGCGGCCCCGCCTCCGCCGGGTCCGCTGCGAGGCCTGCCCCGAACGGTGCGAGGCCTGCCCCGAACAGGGCTGGTTCGGCGGCGGTGTCGGTCATGATGACTGCCCTCCCGGTTGGCGTACGGACCATCCTGGCCGCCCCGGCACCCGGGGGTGGGGCCCTGGGAGCGGGGGGTGTGGCTGGAGGGTGGCGCCGGGCCGACCCGCGCGCAACTGTTCCGTTTCCTCCTGGTCAAGCTGTGCCCCGGAGCGGAAGAATCGGCCGCGCAGCTGTACAGAATGCCCACCCCAGGACGGTGCCGCGAATGCCCCCCGCCCACTCCCCGAACTCCCCGGGTTCCCCCGGCGCACCCAACTCCCCCGCCCCGCAAGGCGCTTCCGCCGCCCCGCCGGCCGGCACCAACGACGCCATCGACCCCCTGGACGGCCGGCTGATCCGGCTGCTCGCCGAGGAGCCCCGGATCGGGGTGCTGGAGTGCTCGCGCCGGCTGCAGGTCGCCCGGGGAACCGTGCAGGCCCGGCTGGACCGGCTCCAGGCCAAGGGCGTGATCGGCGGCTTCGGCCCGGAGGTGGACCCGGCGGCGATCGGCTACCCGGTGACGGCCTTCGCCACCCTGGAGATCTCCCAGGGCCAGGGCGCGGACGTGCGGGCGCACCTGGCGAGCGTTCCGGAGGTGCTGGAGCTGCACACCATCACCGGGATCGGGGACATGCTGGTGCGGATCGTGGCCCGGTCCAACGCCGATCTGCAGCGGGTGATCGACCGGGTGCTGGGCTTCGACGGGATCGTCCGCTCGTCCACCGCGATCGTGCTGGAGAACCCGGTTCCGTACCGGATCCTGCCGCTGGTGGACCAGGCCGCCGCCGAGTAGGAGGGGAGACACGGCCCGACGCGCCGATTTGGCACATCCGTGAGGCGTCGATGGCCGCAAGATTTCTATATGAACGTTCTACTAACCCTCGCGCCGCCCTCCGATCCGCTGAAACGCGTGCCGACCGAGCCCTCTCCCGGGTCGGCCCCCGCATGACGAACGCGGTCGCGGCCGACGGAACCGCCCCCACCCTCATCGCCTCCGCCCAGCGCGCCCTGCGCCTGCTGCAGGCGGCCGCCGGCTACCCCAAGGGCGCCACCGCCAAGCAGCTCGCCCGGGACACCGGCCTGGCCCTGGGCACCACGTACCACCTGCTGCGCACCCTGGTGCACGACCACTACCTGGAACGCCACAGCGGCCTCTACCTGACCGGCCCCGCGGTCGCCGGGCTGATCCGGTACGACGGCCCGGCGACGGGCCGGGCCCGGCTCAAGGCGCTGCTGGGCATGCTCGCCGACGAGCTGTCCGCCGCCGTCTACTTCACCTGGTACCGGCACGGCGAGGTGGAGCTGGTCGAAGCCGCCGAGGCCCCCGGCGCGCCGCTGATCGACCGGGCCGGCTTCCGGGCCGCCGCGCACGCCACCGCGGCCGGCAAGACCGTGCTGGCCCTGATGACCGCCGAGGAGCGCCGGGACCACCTGGCCCGCTACCCGATGGTGCCGTTCACCCCGTACACCCTTCGGGACCCGGCGTGCCTGCCGCTGCTGCCGCGCCAGGGCCCGCGCCGGGTCGTCCCGATCACCCAGTTCCAGGAGTACGAGATCGGCTCGGCCGGTGCGGCGGTGCCGATCGTCGCGGGCACCGGCATCGGCGCGATCTCGGTCTCCCTGCCGATGGCCCAGGCCCACCGGCTGGCCGGGATCGCCGCCCAGCTGCACACCCGGCTGGGCGACGACTTCGCCTCGGTGGCCTTCGGGATCTGACCGCGCCGGGGCCGGCCAGCCCCGGCGCCCCGGCGGGAACGGCCGGCAGTGCAGTGGGGGACGGTCAGCAGGACGGGACGGTGCCGCCGCTCCTCAGCGCCTGGAGGGCGGAGACCGACTCGGCGAGGTTGCCGACCGGCACCAGGCGCAGCGACGCCGGGGTGTTCACCTTGGCGTCCGTGCACTCGTCCTTGGGCAGCAGGAACACCGTCGCGCCGTCCCGGGCGGCCGCCTGCGTCTTCAGGGGGACGCCGCCGACGGGACCGACGGTGCCGTCCTTGGCGATGGTGCCGGTGCCGGCGATGGTGCGCCCGCCGGTGAGGTCGCCGCCCTTGCCGTCGCCGGCCAGCTTGTCGACGATGCCCAGCGCCAGCATCTGGCCGGCGCTGGGGCCGCCGACCGCCCCCAGGTCGACCTTGACCTTGACCTGGTCCGGCGACAGGTGGAGGTAGTCCAGCGCGGCCGCGGTGGCGGCGTCCTGCGACTCGGCCATCTGCTGGGCGGTCGCCTCGTCGGCCTTCGCCGGGTTGCTCTCCGGGTAGACCGTCTCGGTCGGGCGGACCGCCTCCTTCGGGTCGAACCACGCCTGCAGCGAGCGCCAGAAGGTGTTCTTCTGCCCCGGGTTGGTCGCCGTGATGGTGACCATCCGCAGCTCGCCCTCGGTGGTGCGCAGCGGCGCCCCGGTGATGGTGAGGACCGGCTTGTCCTCGTACGTGCCCAGGGTGTCCGCGGTCAGGCCCGGCCAGGTGACGGTGTACGGCAGCGGCACGAAGGCGGCCACGCCGAACAGCGCGGCGACCAGCACCCCGCACAGCGTGAGCGCGCGGGTCCGCGGGGAGGTGAGGGCCTTGGTGAGCTTGGTGTCGGACACAAGGGAAATCCAAACACACCCGACGACCCGCGCGGGTGCTACCTCAGGGCGTCGGCCACCTCGGTCGCCGCCTCCACCACCCGGGGGCCGACCCGCTCGGGCACCATGCCGTTCAGCATCACCACACCGACGCTGCCCTCGATGCCGCTGAGTCCGACCAGTGCGGCGGCCGCCCCGCTCGCCCCGGACTGCTCCTCCGCACGGGTGATGACGAAGCCCTGTTCGGGCCTGCGCTGGCTGGGGAACGTGCGCGCCTCCAGGATCGCCCGGCCGGCCGCGCTCTCGGTGAGCGGGTGGCGCAGGCCGGTCCGGTAGGCGACGTGGAAGTCGGTCCAGCTGGGCTCGACCACGGCGACGGCCAGCGCCTCGTTGCCGTCCACCAGGGTCAGGTGGGCGGTGGCGCCGAGGTCCTCGGCCAGGCTGCGCAGGGCCGGGAGGGCGGCCTCGCGCAGCAGCGGGTGCACCCGGTGCGCGAGGCGCAGCACGCCGAGGCCCACCCGGGCGCGCCCGCCGATGTCCCGTCGGACCAGTCCGTGCTGCTCCAGGGTGGCCAGCAGGCGGTAGACCACCGTCCGGTTGACGGCCAGCCGGGCGGCCAGCTCGGTCACGGTGAGTCCGCGCTCGGAGTCGGCGAGGAGCTTGAGGACCCGGACGCCGCGGTCCAGGGTCTGGGAGGTCTCGGCAGTCACGACGGGCAATCCTTTCCGCGGCGCTCGCGGGGCGGGCGGCGCCGTTCCAAGGTCGGTGTCGCGCGCAGGTGGGGGTGGCCGCGCTCGGTCCGTACGGCGTCGTCCTTGACGCGTGCGGCCCTGCGACGCCGTCCCGCGGGGGTTGCCCGACGGAAGAGCGTGGGGGAAAGGTAGTGAAGGAAATGACGCGGCGGAAGTGGTTGTCCAAAATTCGGGCGTGATCGACTTCAACACCGTCTCGGATTCCGGACGAACCCCCGCGATTCGCCGGGTGCGCAGGGCCGCGGCCGCGCCCCCGGTCCGGTGACCGGACACGCCGGAGCGAGCGCCCCGGAGCGGGCGCGGCGGACGGAGCCGCGCCCGCTTCCGGCCCCGCTACCTGGCCCACTCCCGGATCTTCGCGATCCGCGCCTTGAGCTGGTTCGCGGTGGCCTGCGCGGTGAGCGGCCCGCCGCACTGGCGGCGCAGCTCGTTGTGGATGGTGCCGTGCGGCTGGTCGGTGCGGTGGTGCCAGGCGGCGACCAGCGCGTTCAGCTCCTTGCGCAGCTCCCGCAGCTCCTGGTGGGTGACCACCGGCCGCTCCTCGGCCGGCAGCTCCAGCAGGTCGGCCTCCTCGGCGGGCTTGGCCTTGCTGCGCTGGATCTGCCGGTGCTGGCGCTTCTGCAGCAGCATCTGCACCTGGTCCGGTTCCAGCAGGCCCGGGATGCCGAGGTAGTCCTCCTCCTCCTCGCTCCCCGGGTGGGCCTGCATGCCGAACTCCATGGCGTTGTACAGCACCCGGTCGAAGACCGCGTCGGAGCCCAGCGCCTCGTACGAGAACTCCTCGCCGCCGGCGCCGTCCGGCCCGTCGTTGGCCCGCTCGGCCTCGGCGAGCAGTCGGTCCTCCTCGTCGAAGAGGCCCTCGCCCTCCTTCTTCGGCCGGTCGAGCACGTGGTCGCGCTGGAGCTCCATCTCGTTGGCGAAGCCCAGCAGCAGCGGGATGGTCGGCAGGAACACCGAGGCGGTCTCGCCGCGCTTGCGGGCGCGCACGAAGCGGCCGACGGCCTGGGCGAAGAACAGCGGGGTGGAGATCGAGGTCGCGTACACGCCCACGCACAGCCGGGGCACGTCGACGCCCTCGGACACCATGCGGACCGCGACCATCCAGCGCGAGGTCCCCGCCGCGTAGTCGGAGATCCGCTTGGACGCCTCGGTCTCGTCCGAGAGCACCAGGGTGACCTTCTCGCCGCTGATCTCGCGCAGCATCTTGGCGTACGCCCGGGCGACGTTCTGGTCGGTGGCGATGACCAGCCCGCCGGCGTCCGGGATCGCCTTGCGGACCTCGGTGAGGCGCCGGTCGGCGGCCTGGAGCACCGCCGGGATCCACTCGCCCTGCGGGGACAGCGCGGTGCGCCAGGCCTGGGCGATCAGGTCCTTGGTCATCGGCTCGCCGAGCCGGGCCTCCAGCTCGTCGCCGGACTTGGTGCGCCAGCGCATGTTGCCGCTGTAGCTGAGGAAGATCACCGGGCGGACGACGTGGTCGGCCAGCGCGTGCCCGTAGCCGTAGGTGTAGTCGGCGACGGACTTGCGGATACCGTCGCCGCCCGCCTCGTACGCCACGAACGGGATCGGGTTGGTGTCCGAGCGGAACGGCGTACCGGTCAGCGCCAGTCGGCGGGTGGCCGGCTCGAAGGCCTCGAAGCAGGCCTCGCCCCAGGACTTGGAGTCACCGGCGTGGTGGATCTCGTCCATGATCACGAGGGTCTTGCGGGCCTCGGTCCGGTTGCGGTGCAGCATCGGGTTCACCCCGACGCCCGCGTAGGTGACCACGATGCCGTGGTAGTCCCGGGACAGCGGCCCGGAGGAGTACGCCGGGTCCAGCCGGATGCCTATCCGCGCGGCGGCCTCGGCCCACTGCTTCTTCAGGTGCTCGGTCGGCGCGACGACGGTCACCTGCTGCACCAGGTGGTTGTGCAGCAGGTACGAGGCCAGGGTGAGCGCGAAGGTGGTCTTGCCTGCGCCCGGGGTGGCGACCGCGAGGAAGTCACGCGGCTGCGTCTCGATGTACTTGTCCAGCGCGCCCTGCTGCCAGGCCCGCAGCTTGCCCGCGGTGCCCCAGGGGGCGCGGCCGGGGAAGGCCGGGGAGAGGTGGTGCGAGCCGGCGGGCGCGGCATGGCCGACGGATCGGACGGGGGCCTGCGACTCCGGTGCGTCGGAGAACAGCGGCATCGAGGAGGCGGCGGCAGTACTCACGGTCTCCGAGGGGGATCATCGCAGGTCAGAGGCGGTTTTGCGGCCTCGCCCCGCGGTCGGGCGGCGATCGGACAACCCGCCCAGCGTACCGGCCCGACGCCGTTCGAGCCTCCAGGCGAGGCTCCACGTCGGGCCCGCGCGGCCGGAAATCGATGTGACCCGGATCACATCGAATGCTCCGTGAAACCCGGTAAGCACCAGGCGCCCCGTGACTCTCACCAGGGTGAGGCCGCACCAACCCCACCTGCCGAAGCGCGGCCTCGCACCGAACCGAAGGGATCCCCCCGTGCGCACCGTCGAAGAGACCGTCCAGGCCCGCCTGATCCTCTCCACCCACCGCTCCGTCCGACTGCGGGTGGTGCTCTCCTACCTGCCGGAGGACCCGCTGGCCGTCCGGATGGCCTTCCCCTCCGAGTTCTCGCTGGACGACCCCGCCGAACGCCGGGACTCCGAGGACATCGTCTGGATCTTCGCGCGCCAGCTGCTGTCGGCCGGCATCGAGCTGCCGGCCGGCGTCGGCGACGTCCACGTCCGGCCCGCGGTCGGCCGGCGCACCATGGTCGAGCTGCGGGCCCCCGAGGGCACCGCGCTGCTCCGCTTCGACAGCGCCGACCTGCGCCGCTTCCTGTGGCGCAGCCGGCTGCTCGTCCCCGAGGGCGAGGAGCACCTGCACCTGGACGCCGACCGCGCGCTCGCCCAGCTGCTCGGCTGACGGGCGGCCCGGCGCCACGGCCGGGGCAGCGGCGCACGGTCTCCCGGGTCCGGGGCCCGGGGACTGTGACCTCCGCTCAGCCCGACAGCCTGCGCATCAGCCGCACGCCCTGGGCCGCCGTCAGGTGCGGCAGGTACGCCTTGCCGATCGCCCTGGTGATGCCGGGCAGCGCGGCCGGGTCGGGGTACGCCATGTACATCGGCCGGTACTCCGGCTGGAACTTCGCCTTGAACGCCAGCAGCGAGCGGAAGCCGTACACCGGCTCCAGCACCCTGCCCATCCAGTCCAGCATCCGCTGCAGCCCGGTGGGCTCCTCGTCCTGCCCGGTGCGGGCCAGCGGAGCGCCCGACAGCGACAGGAAGCGCGCGCCCTCCTCCTTGAACCCGAGCGCGGCCGAGGCGATCAGGAACTCGCTGACCCCGCGGAAGCCGTCCGAGCGCCGGCGCATGAAGTCCAGCGTCCAGCCGACCGGAACGCCGTCCTCGTACACCGGCATCCAGCTGGTCAGCCCGTGCACCACCCGCTGCTCGTCCACCGCGACCAGCACCCGCACGTCCGGGTCGTCCAGCTCCGCCAGCCCGCCGAGCGTGAAGCCCATCTCCGGCAGGCCCTTCTCGGAGACCCACTCCTCGGAGATCGCCCGGATCTGCTCCCGCAGCGCGAGCGGCGCCTCGTGGTACGCCCACCACTCCGCGGAGATGCCCTGCTTGCCGGCCTTGTTGAGGGCGGTGCGGATGTCCTGCCACTTGCGGCCGGTGAAGGCCAGCTCGGGCAGCGGCACCACGGTGTCCTCGGCGACCTGCACCGAGCGCCAGCCGAGCTGCGCGGCGGCGGCCCTGGTGTCGCCGCAGACGCTGTAGAAGCACGGCGTCCAGCCGCGCGCGTCGCAGTACCGGGCGAAGCCGGCCACCGCCCGGGCCCGGTCCTCCGGGGCGCCGAACGGGTCGCCGGTGGTCAGCGCGACGGTGCCCACCACCCGGTAGGCGACGGCCGCCCGGCCGCCCTCGTCGAACCAGTAGTGGTTGCCGTCCCAGGTGGCGATGAACGAGAGCGTCCCGCCGCCGTGCTCGGCCAGCAGCGCCCGCGCCCGGCCGGCCGCCGCCGCGTCGGTGTGCAGCACCGGACGGCGGAACACCGACAGCAGCACGGCCAGCGCGACCACCCAGAACACCAGCCCGCAGTACGTCTCCAGCAGGCGCGCCACCGGCCCGACCGCGATCGGGTAGTCCGGCAGCAGGTCGTTGTACGCGGGCGGCAGGAACTGGGCCGGCAGCCCGGCCACCAGCCTGCGGGCAGTCGCCCCCGGCTCGAACTCCCCGGCGACCAGCCGCCCGACCCCCACGTAGGCGGCCGCGGAGGCGAGCGCCGCGCCGCCGAGCACCAGGGCGAGCCGGCGCACCGAGCGGCCGGACAGCCGCAGCGGGAACCGCTTGCGGGTGGCGACCAGCAGGACGGTGGTCAGCAGCGGCAGCAGCAGCGCCTCGACGAAGTACTGCACCACGTCCCGGCTGACCGGCCCGGCGTCCAGGTACAGCCAGCACAGCAGCGCCGCCCAGAGCAACTCGGTGGCCACGGTGACCAGCCAGGCCAACCGCAGCCCCCGGCGCAATCCCTCGGCGAGCACCAGCAGCAGCGCCGGGAACAGCGCGGCCATCATCCGGCCCGGGGTGTCGAAGATCCGGACGACGGCGTGCGCCCGGGCGCAGTCGTGCGCCGACAGTGCGCAGAAGTCGGCCACCTCGTCCGGGCTGAGCCGGTGCGAGAAGTACAGCTCGGAGAAGGTGTTGAAGGGCCCGCTGGCGTTGTCGTACAGCGAGGCGAGCAGCGGCCCGAAGGCGGCGGCGACCAGGCAGAGCGCGACCAGCACCCGGGTCTCGGAGTGCGAGGAGCGGTGGGTGCGCAGGTGCGGGCGGCCCCGGCTGGCCAGGGCGCCCAGGGCGAGCCCGGCCAGCGCGCCGGCGCACCGCTGGACGCTCTGCAGGTGGCCCACGTACAGCGTCATCACCAGCGGGACGAGCAGCACCAGCAGGTGCAGCCGGCGGCGCCAGAGCACGGTGAGCCGGTACCCGAGCACCCCGGCCAGCGCGAACACGCCGACGCCCGGGCCGACCGAGATCTGGTCGGCCACCGAGGCGGTCCACTGCTCCCCCGCCGAGGAGCCGAAGGCGACCAGGGCGGTGCCCAGCAGGGTGCCGACGACCTGCCCGCCGACCAGCACCGCGAGGGTGCGCGGCCGCCCGAGCCGGTGCTCGGCGGCCGGGCCGACCAGGAGCAGCAGCAGGCTGGTGAACACGTACGAGCCGGTGCCCGAGCACCAGAGCATCGAGGTGACCGGCGCCCACCAGTGGCCCTCGGCCAGCGTGGACAGCCCGACCCCGGCCCGCTCGAGCAGCCGGTCGGACGGGCCGTGGTCCAGGCTGCCGGTGGCCGCGCCGAGCAGCCAGAGCCCGGCCAGCAGGGTCAGGGTCAGCGGCGCCGAGCGCAGCCGGTCGCCGAGCGCCCCGGCCGCCCGCCGGAGCTTCTGCGGACCCGGTTCCGGCGTCCGGGTGACCGGGGCCCGGTCGGCGCCCCGCTCGGCGGCGCGCTCCGGCTCCGGCCCGGACCCGCGCTGCTCGCTGACGGCGGCCAGCGCGGTCGCCCCGGTCACCGGGTCAGCCCGGTCTGTTGGGCGAGCCACGGCAGCTGCTGGCCGATGCCGGGCCGGAAGACGACCCATCCGTGGCCGCCCGGCATCAGATCGAACTTGGCCTTCATTCCGGCCGCCTGAGCGGCGTGGTAGACCTTCTCCATCTGTGGTCTGAACTCCTCGTCGGTCTCGCCGACGACCAACGCGACGTTGGTGTCCGGGAACTTCTTGCGGGCCATCACCTGGAGCGGATCGACCTCGTCGAACTTCTTCTCGTCACCACCGAACGCGGCCTTGACAGTCTGCTCCCGGCTGCCCAGGGTCGGTTCCTCCTGCCCGGACATGTCGAGGACGGTGCCGTAGACATCGGGCGCGTTGACGCCGAGCTGGAGCGCGCAGGTGCCGCCCATCGAGGCGCCCCCGATCGCCCAGGCGGTGCGGCCGGTGGCGGTCTGGAGGTTCTGGTGGACCCACTCGGGGACGTCCACCGCGAGGTAGGTCTGGGCCTTGGCGATCTTGGAGTCGAGGCAGAGCGTGTTGGCCCAGGTCGAGCCGAGCTGATCGGGCATCACCACGATCGGCGCGAGGCCGCCGTGTTCCGCGGCGTAGGCGTCGAGCGTCTCGTTGATCTGAGCGGACAGCACCCAGTCCCCCGGGATTCCGGGCTGACCGGTGATCATCACGACCACCGGCAGCAGCGGCCGCGGGGTGGCCTGGTAGGCGGGCGGGAGGTAGACGTACGCGTCGCGGGCCTGGAAGCCCGACCTGGTACCGGGGATCGGCACCACCGAGACGGTGCCCTTCGCGGGCAGGTCCGCCGGGGGCTTCCAGACCTCCTCCAGCGACCTGCCCGGCGGGGCGGTCACGGTCTGGCCCGCCTTGGTGGCGACCAGCCCGTCGGTCTTGGTCAGCCACGGCGCCAGCATCACGCGCCCGCTCGGGAACTGGCCGAAGCCGATGTTGACCTCGGAGGAGGACATCAGCAGCACCAGGCCGCTGAGGGCCAGCGCGCCGCCCCGGCGGCGCCAGGTGAGCCGCCGCATCCGGTAACCGGCCAGGCAGAGCCCGAGCAGGGCGACGGCTATCCACCAGGTGACGTACCGGGGCGTGCCCTCCGGGAAGGGGTGCCACCAGCCGTCGACCACGACGTCCAGCAGCCAGCTGAGCGCCGCGGCGGTGACCAGCGCGGCGGGCAGGCGGACCCGCCACCAGCTCCGGCCGCGGCCGACGGCGAGCGCGAACAGCGCCGCCCAGCCGGCCGCCAGCACGGCGTGCGGGATCAGGCCCTCGGTGAGCGGCCAGTCGATCGGATTCCAGCGGGAGGCAAGGGTCAACGTGCTCATGCGGCTCGGCCCGGCGGGGTGGTGTCGGCCAGGAAACCGTAGGCGACGACGTTGCCGTCGTAGCCGTGTTCCTCGCTGTACGAGCCGCCGCAGGTGATCACCCGCAGCTGCGCGTCAGTGGCCTGACGGTAGACCCGATCGTCCGGGAAGTCCTTTCGGTCGTGCACTTCGATGGCGTAGAGCTGGTAGACGGCGGTGGCGCCGTCCGCCCGGGCGATCTCGATCCGGTCCCCCCGACGGAGCGCGCCCAGATGGTAGAAGACCGCGGGGCCGGCCTTGTTGTCGACGTGCCCCGCGAGGATCGCGGTGCCGCGCTGGCCGGGGCTGGCCCCGCCGCGGTACCACCCCGCCAGGTTCCGGTCCCCCTCGGGAGGGGTCTGGAGGTGGCCGTCGGCGTCCAGTCCGAGCGCCGTGACCGGGGCGTCCAACCGCACCGCGGGGATGCGGATCCGGGTCGGCGCGGACGGGCCAAGCGGCGGGACGATCGAGACCGGCGCGATCCCGGCCTGGGCCTGGCCGGCCCCCGGCGCGGGCGGCAGCGACGGGCTTCCGTCGTGCAGCAGCCAGGCACCGAGCACCAGCGCGGCCCCCGCCGCCAGGGTGCCCGGCCAGGGCCCCCCGCTCTGCTGGACGCCCACGGGCGCTCCCCTCTGCCGACGGAACCCCGCTTCCTGGGAGTTTCCTGGGAACAATTCAACCGGAACGGACTGTAAGGCACGTCCATACGACGGTCGTACCGGCACCCGCCGATCGGCAGGGGCGATCGCCCTTTCCCTGCGCCTCGTGGGCATCCGGTAGCGGAGTGCGACGGACACCTTCCACACACGATCCCCCCGGGAACACACCCGACACGAGCTACCGACGGTTCAACGGACCCGATCGGTTGCGTCGTTCGAGCGATCGCTCACGACCGCCCGCTGCGCCTCTCCGAACGGCCCCGCCCTCGTGCCATGCTGACCCGGTTACGGTTCCCCACCCACGTGTCCGACGGGACCGCGCACTCCCGCCCACCGCCCAACGAAACGGAGTGACCATGGACGCCCTCTCCCGCCGCTCCCTGCTGGCGGCCGGCGCCGGCGCCGCCGCCGCCCTGGCGGCCGGCTGCGGCAGCAACCACGCCACCGGCGGGGAGCGGGCGACCGACGCCGCCGTCCCGGCCACCGGCGCGGCCGACGAGCAGGGCGCCACTCCCGTCCCGGCCCCGGCCCCCGAGCAGCGGACCGTCGTGATCGGCGACGGCTCCACCTCGGACACCGGCGCCCAGCCGCACCAGCCCGTCCCCGAACGGCTGGAGCCCGGCCGGCGGCCGCCGCAGTTCGTGGTCTTCTCCTGGGACGGCGCCGGCGAGCTCGACAACGGCCTGTTCGCCCGCTTCCGCCGGCTGGCCCAGGAGCACGACGCGAAGATGACCTTCTTCCTCAGCGGCCTCTACCTGCTGCCCGAGTCCAAGAAGGAGCTCTACCGCCCGCCCCAGCACAAGGCCGGCGCCTCCGACATCGGCTACCTGAGCGACCAGCACATCCGCGACACCCTGGAGAACGTGCGCGCGGCCTGGCTGGAGGGCCACGAGATCGGGACCCACTTCAACGGCCACTTCTGCGGCTCCACCGGCGTCGGCAAGTGGTCCCCGGAGGAGTGGGACAGCGAGATCCAGCAGGCGATGGACTTCGTGATGAACTGGCGCACCAACACCGGCTTCACCGACCTGCCGGCGCTGCCCTTCGACTACCGCAAGGAGCTGATCGGCAGCCGCACCCCCTGCCTGGAGGGCCAGCGCAACCTGCTGCCCACCGCGGTCAGGCGCGGCTGGCGCTACGACAGCAGCGGCAACGGCACCCAGGTGTGGCCGCAGAAGATCCAGGGCGGCGCGCTGTGGGACCTCCCGCTGCAGTCCATCCCGTTCCCCGGGCACACCTTCCAGGTGCTCTCGATGGACTACAACATCATGTACAACCAGTGCGGCCCCAACACCAAGGCCGACCCGGCGCTCCACCCCGGCTTCCAGACCCAGGCCCGCGACGCCTACATGATGGGCTTCGACCGCACCTACAACGGGAACCGGGCGCCGTACGTCATCGGCAACCACTTCGAGGAGTGGAACGGCGGCATCTACATGAACGCCGTCGAGGAGGTCCTCGGGGCCATCGCGAGCAAGCCCGAGGTCCGGCTGGTCTCCTTCCGACAGCTGGTCGACTGGCTGGACGCCCAGGACCCGGCGGTGCTGCGCAAGCTCCGGACCCTCGCCCCTGGCCAGGCCCCGGCCGGCGGCTGGGAGTCCTTCCTCGGCGCCCCGGCGGGGGCCGGAGCCCCCGCCGCCGGCTGACCCTCAGGCCTTCGTCCGCACCCGGCCGGAGAGCAGCGCGCCGACCAGCGCCACCCCGGCCATCGACAGCAGGATCACCGCGAAGGCGCCGGGCGAGCCCGCCACCCCGCCGTCCTCGTGGGCGGCGGCGAGCGAGCCGCCGCCCAGCGCCGCGAACATCACTCCGGCGAGGCCGGTCAGCAGCACGTTGCCCAGCGCGTCGCTCACCTGCAGGGCCGCCGAGTTGGCCCCGGCGTCCTCCGGCGTGGAGAGCTTCATCATCAGCACGCTGACGCTCGCGACCGCCATCCCCATCCCGACGCCGCCGACGCCCCAGGCCGCCGCGGCGGCCCAGGCCGGCACCGCCGGGAACAGCACCAGCGCGGCACCCGAGATGGCCACCGCCGTCAGCACGAAGCCGCCCCGGATCATCACCGCGCGGTAGCGCTCCGCCCCGGGCCGGCCCTGGAGCCAGGAGCCGAACGCCCAGGTGAGGCCGCCGCTGGTCAGGGTCAGGCCGGCCAGCGTCGGCGAGAGCCCGCGCTGGGTGGTCATCATCAGCGGGATGAACGCCTCGGCCGCGAAGAACGCCCCCGCGGCCACCCCGCGCAGCAGGATCACGGCCGGCAGCCCGCGACCGGCCCGCAGGGTCCGCGCCGGCAGCAGTCCCAGGACGGCCGGCACGAGCAGCGCCGCCCCGGCGATCCCGGGGGCCAGGCCGATCAGGTCGCGCCGCTGGCCCGCGTACTGCAGCAGGCCCGCGCCGACCGCCGCCATCGCGGCCAGCAGGGTGCGACGGCGGTCGAAGGCCGCGCCCCTGACCACCGGGTTCTCCCGCTCCGAGCGGGCCAGCGCCGGGCCCATCACGGCCAGCGGCAGGAGGATCAGCACCGGCACGGCCAGGAACACCCAGCGCCAGCCCAGGTGCTGGGTGACGGCCCCGGAGACCAGCGGGCCGATGATCGAGGGCAGCACCCAGGCCGAGGAGAAGGCCGCGAACACCGCGGGCCGCAGCCGCTCCGGGTAGGCCCGGCCGACCACCACGTACAGGGCGACGATCACCAGCCCGCCGCCCAGGCCCTGGACGGCCCGCCCGGCCACGAACACCCACATCCCGGGTGCCGTCCCGGCCACCACCAGTCCGACGCCGAACACCGCGATGCCGCTGAACAGCGGCCGCAGCGGGCCGCTCCGGTCGCACCACTGGCCGGAGACGACCAGGGCGAACAGGGTGGTGGTGAAGTAGCCGGAGAAGGCGAAGGCGTACAGCCCCAGCCCGTGCAGCTCACGGGCCGCGGTCGGCATCGCGGTGTTGACGGCCGTCGCCTCGAAGGCGATCACCAGGACCACCGAGACGATCCCCAGCGTCAGCGCGCGGTAGCGGCCGCCGAGGACCCCGCCGCCGGGGTCGTCGTCGAGGGGTATCGGTACGGGGTCGACCGAGGTGGGGGAGGCAGTGGTCATACGTATCATCGTAAGTGGCGTCTGCCTCGATGACCCCTGACCTCGGTCGGTGAACGACTCGGCCCCGAGGCCTGGGACGGGCTCAGTGGAGCACCTTCAGGCCCACCACGCCGGAGACGATCAGCAGCAGGCAGGCGATCCGGGCCACCGTCGCCGGGTCCCCCAGGACGGCCATGCCGTAGACCGCGGTGCCGACCGCGCCGATGCCGACCCAGACCGCGTAGCCGGTGCCGATCGGAATGGTGCGCATCGCGTACGCCAAGCCGCCCATGCTGACCAGCAGCGCGACGCCGAAGACGGCGCTGGGAACGAGGCGGGTGAAGCCCTTGGACGATTCCAGGGCGACCGCCCACACGGTCTCCAGGAAACCCGAGACGATCAGAACGAGCCAGGCCATGACGGTGATGCCTCCGCAGTCCACAGCGGCCGGATTGCCGCTGAACTGCGCCGTCTTGTCGTCACCGGGTACGACGCGCTCGTCCGGGGTGGCGGGAATGCCGCCACCGGTCTCCGACGGTAGCACACACTGCCATACAGAATTTACAAAGGAGCATTGACCCCGCTCCCCCGGATCGGCCACCATGAATTCACTGGCCGTGTGCCCGAGTGGCTTAGGGAACCGTCTGCAAAGCGGTACACGCGGGTTCGATTCCCGCCATGGCCTCCGCGGAAAAGGAATTGCCGGTCGACTCCGAAAGTCGGCCGGCAATTCCTTTTCGCCGTTCCCGGTATTTCCCGGGGAATCCGGTCAGGCCGTGACGGCGTCCTCCGCCCGGATCGGCAGTCGGCCGACCGGCAGGCCGGTGGCGGCGCGCACGGCCGCGGCGACGGCCGCCGGGGCGACCACCGCGGGGACGGCGCCGACCGCCTTGGCGCCGAAGGGGGCCACCACGTCGCGCTCCTCCAGCAGCGCGGCGATCCGCACCTCCGGGGTGTCCAGCGCGGTGGGCAGCCGGTAGCCGGTGAGCGAGGGGTTCTGCAGCACCCCGCCCTCCGTCCGCAGGTCCTCCAGCAGCGCCAGGCCGACGCCCTGGGCCACCCCCGCCTCGATCCGGTCCTCGATCTGGCGCGGGTTCAGCGCCCGGCCGACGTCCTGGGCGACCGTCATCTCGACCACCCGCACGGCGCCCAGCTCGATGTCCACGTCCACCACGGCGCGCATCGCGCAGAACGAGATGGAGACGAAGGCGTCGCCCTGCCCGGCCTCGTCCAGCGGCTCGGTGGGGTGCGGGCGGCACTGCGCGGTGGCCCACAGCTCCTTGCCCTCCAGCGCCTCGGCGACCGGCATGCCGAGCACCCCGTCGTACGAGGTGATCTTGCCGTCGGCGATCTGGAGCAGTTCCACCGACATCCCGAAGTTCGCCGCGATCGGCTGCAGCAACTGGTGGCGGACCATCAGCGCGGCCCGCTCGACGGCGCCGCCGGAGACCCAGGTGTGCCGGCCGCGGGCGGACGGCCCGGCGATCGACTGGTCGCTGTCGGCCGGCGCGATGTAGACCTCGCTGACGCCCAGTACGGTCTGCACGATCTGCCGGGCCAGCGTGGCGAAGCCCTGCCCGGCGTCGACCGCCGCGCAGATCACGGTGGCGTGGTCGCCGCTGACCCGCACGGTCGCGGTGGAGACCTCGTCCTCGCCCTCGGCGCCCAGCATGTGCACCATGCCGACGGCGTAGCCGATGCCGCGCCGCACCGCCGCCGGGTCGCCCGCGCCGCCGGGCCCGCCGGGCAGCAGCCACTCGGCGTCCGGGTCGTCCACCGGCAGGGCCGGCAGCGGCTCGGCCGCCACCGCGTCCAACAGGGCGCGCACCGGCGCCGGGCAGGTGACGGCCTGTCCGGTGGGCAGCGGGTCGCCGGTGGACATCGCGTTGCGGCGGCGGATCTCCACCGGGTCCACGCCGATCCGGGCGGCCAGCTGGTCCAGCTGCGACTCGTACGCGAAGCAGGCCTGCAGGGCGCCCTCGCCGCGCATCCGGCCGGCCGGCGGGTTGTTGGTGCGCACCGCCCAGGCGTCCACGAAGACGTTCGGGCAGACGTACGGACCGGCCGAGAAGGCCGTCGCGGCGGCCAGCGCCTCGGCGGAGACGTCCGCGTAGGCGCCGCCGTCCAGCAGGATCTGCGCCTCGACCTTCACCAGCGTGCCCTCGGCGTCGGCGTGGTGGCGGTAGCGCAGGAGCGCGGGGTGGCGTGAGGCGTGGGTGTGGAAGGACTCCTCGCGGGTGAGCGTCATCTTCACCGGACGGCCGGTGCGCAGCGCCAGCAGGGCCAGGGTGACCTGGAACGAGAGGTCCTCGCGGTCGGTGGTGGCGCCGGGCACGCCGGTGACCACCAGCCGGACCCGGTCCGGCTCCAGACCGAGGCAGGCGGCGGTGCGGTCGCGGTCGCCGTGCGGGTCGGTGGAGGACAGGTGCAGCTCCACGCCGCCGTCCGGGCGCGGCACGGCCAGCCCGGCCTCGGCGCCGAGCGGGGCCGGATCCTGCCGGCCGACCTGGTAGAGGCCCTCGACGACGATCTCGCCGACCGCGTCCGGGTCCCCGGTGCGCAGCGGCAGGTGGCGGAACAGGTTGCCGTCCGGGTGCAGCGGCGGCGCGGTGAAGGCCTGCTCCGGGTCGGTGACGGCCTCCAGCGGCTCGTAGTCGACCGCGATCAGACCGACCGCCAGCCGGGCGGTGTCCGGGTGGTCGGCGGCGACCGCGGCGATCGGCTCGCCGTGGTGGCGCACCACACCGGCGGCCAGCACCGGCCGGTCGGCGACGATCGGCCCGGCCGGGGCGCCGTCGGGGGTGCCGTCCGGGCCGGGTGGCAGGTCGGCGGCGGTGACCACGGCGTGCACCCCGGGCAGCGCCAGCGCGGCCGAGGTGTCGATGCCGCGGATCCGGGCGTGCGGGTGCGGCGAGCGCAGCACCGCGCCCCACAGCAGGCCCTCGGCCCACAGGTCGGCCGCGTACGGGTAGATGCCGAGCGCCTTGGGCAGCGCGTCGCTGCGCAGCGGGGAGCTGCCCAGGCCGATCGGCTCCGGTGCGCCGCCCTCGCCGCCGTCCTGCTGCAGTGCTGCGCCGATGTCGGTAGGCGACGTCATGATGCGTGGTCGTCCTCGGGGAGCCGGATGCCGTGGGCGGGGGTGGCGCCGTACGGGACTCCGACCGGGGCGCCGCCCTCGGCCGGGGCACCGTGCGGGTGCGGGGCGGCGTACGGGGTGCCGTGCGGCGGCGTGCCGTCGTAGACGGCGCCGGGCAGCGGGGTTCCGTGCGCGGGGGTGGACTCGTAGACCGGGGCGTCGTACCCGGTGTCGTAGCCGCTCTGCTGCTGGTGGCCGTCCGGGAAGAGCAGGTGGGTGCCGTGCGCGGGGGTGGCCTGGTACGGCTGCTCGGGGTAGCCCTGGGGCGGGTAGTACACCTGGTCGTCGGCGGCCTGGGCGGGGATGCCGTCCCGGATCGGGGCCAGCACGGTGGTGTCGTACACGCCGCTGTCGTACCCGCCCCGGGGGTCGCCGTAGGGCATCCCGGCCGGGGCCCGGTCGACGGGGTGCTGATCGACGGGCTGCTGCCCGACGAGGTGCTGCGCCGCGGCGTGCTGCTCCGCGGCGTGCTGCTCCACTGGGTGGGCGACCGGGTGGGACTGCTCGACGGGCTGCTGGGGGGCGGCCTGCTGGGGGACGTGCTCGATCCAGGCCCCGGCGTCGGCGTAGACCGGCGGCTCGACGGCGTGCCCGGGTTCGACGGGCGCCCCCGCGGACGGCTCGGCGACCGGCTCGACCGGCGCCTCGGCGGTGGTCTCGACCGCCTGCGCGGCCTCCTCGGCCTCCTCGGTGTCCAGCGCGCGGGCGTCCGCGACGGTCTGGACGGCGGCCAGCACGCCCCGGTAGCCGGTGCAGCGGCAGAGGTTGCCGCACAGCGCCTGGCGGGCCTCCACCTCGGTGGGCCGGTGGTTGCGCTGGAGCAGGTCGTGCACCGCCATCGCCATGCCCGGGGTGCAGTAGCCGCACTGGACGGCGCCGGAGGCGGCCAGCGCCTGCTGGACGTCGCTCGCGCCGCCGGCGGCCGACAGGCCCTCGACGGTGTTGATCTCGCTGTCGGCGGCCAGTGCCGCGGGCACCAGGCAGCCGGCCACCAGCTGGCCGTCCACCTGCACCGAGCAGGCCCCGCACTCGCCCTGCTCGCAGCCGTCCTTGGCGCCGGCCAGGCCGAGCCGCTCGCGCAGCACGTAGAGCAGGCTCTCGCCGATCCAGGCGTCGGTGACGGGCCGTTCGAAACCGTTGACCCGCAGCGTGTACGAGGCGCACGGGCGCAGCTCGCGGCTGACCTGCGGGGAGAGGCCGAGCGGGTCGGCGTCGAGGGTCTCGATGGGGTCTGTGGTCACTTCAGCGCCCTTCCCAGTGCCCGTCGGGCCAGCACCGATACGGTACGCCGCAGCCGAACGGCGGCCGCGGTCGGCCCCTCGGTCACGGCCTCCCAGGCGCCCTCGGCGCCGTAGTTGTCGGGGACGCAGGCGCCGGCCACGTACTCGCCGAAGGCGGCGGTCGCGGCCGGGTCGATCTCCCGGCTGCCGTCCCAGTCGATGCAGCCGGCCACCCAGGCCTCGGCCTCGAGCGGGCGCAGCGGCACCGGCGCGACGGCACCGACGGCGCAGCGCACCGAGCGCCGGGCCGGGTCGAGGACGAGGGCGACGGAGGCGGTGGCGCGGGCCGGGCCGCTGCGGCCGGTGGCCTTGAGGAAGACCTGTGGGGCGTGCAGCAGCGGGACGCGCACCCAGGTGAGCAGTTCGCCGGGGCGCACCGGGTCGAGCCCGGTGAGCAGGTGACTGACCGGCACCTCGCGGGTGCCCCCGGCCCGGGCCAGGGTGACGCTGGCCTCCAGCGCGGTGAGCACCGGGAGGGTGTCGCCCGCGGCGGCGGCGGTGACGATGTTCCCGCCGAGCGTGCCGACGTTGCGGACCTGCGGCGGGCCGGCCGTGCGGGCCGCGTCGGCGAGCGCGGGGATGAGCGCGGCGAAGTCGGGGCGGTCCATCCGGGCGTGGGTGAGTCCGGCGCCGAGGACGGCGGTGCCGCCGTCCTCGTAGCGCCAGCCGCGCAGTTCGGTGATCCGGCCGAGGCCGACCAGGGCGGCGGGGCGCAGGCGGCCGGCGTTGACGGCCTCCATCAGGTCGGTGGCTCCGGCCACCGGTACCGCGGCCGGGGCGGCGGCCAGCGCGTCGACGGCCTCGTCGAGGGAGGCCGGCAGCATGATCGTCCGGTTCACCTGGGTCCCACCGTGCTCCACTTGCTCATCGATCGCCTGCCGCCCGCCGGCCTTCGGCCGTGCCGTCCTGCGTCAGCAGCCCGGCCTGGCCCGTAGGGTACGGGCGATCGGGCCGGGTTGGGCAACTCTGGCACACAATGCTCGATGATCATCTCGGGACCGGTGAACGGGACTGCCCGATTGGGACTGATACCGGGCGGTATCTGCCCCGGCCCGCTCCGGGCCAGGGCAGATGTTCATCAGTTCTTGACGTCGGATGACCGCTCAGAAGTTCCCGGTGAGTAGGACTAGCGCACCGGCGGAGGGCCCTCGATCGGTCGGCCGGCCACTCCGGGCCAGCGCTGCCAGGGGTGCGGCCCGTCCGCCGGGCGGTACTCGACGCCGAGCGCGTCCAACACCTTCAGGTGGACCGTCAACCGCTGCTCGAAACCGGCGTAGTCCCGCTCGGCCGGCGCGGCGGGCAGCTCGGACCAGGCGACCTCGGCGAAGGCGACCAGCCGGGGGAAGGCCCGGTAGTCGATGTCCCTGGCGCTGTCCATGAACTCGCTCCACAGGTTGGCCTGGGTGCCGATCACGTGCCGGGCGGCGGCCTCGTCCAGCTGCGCGGGGACCGGCTCGAACCGGTAGACGTCCTCCAGCGTGCGCACGAAGCCGACCGGGATCGGCTCGTCCGGTCCGTCCGCCTGCCGGTGGTCGAAGTAGACGTGCTGCTCGGGGCACATCACCACGTCGTGCCCGGCCTTCGCGGCGGCGATCCCGCCGCCGAAGCCGCGCCAGGAGGAGACGGCGGCGCCCGGGGCGAGCCCGCCCTCCAGGATCTCGTCCCAGCCGATCAGCCGGCGGCCGCGCTCGGCCAGCCAGCGGTCGAAGTGCCGGATGAGGTGGCTCTGCAGCTCGTCCTCGTTGGCCAGGCCCAGCTCGCGGATCCGGGCCTGCGCGGCGGCGCTGTCCTTCCACTGCTCCTTGGGGCACTCGTCGCCGCCGAGGTGGACGAACTCGGACGGGAAGATCTCCAGGACCTCCTCCAGCACGCCCTCGAAGAAGCGCAGGGTCTCCTCGGAGGCATTGAGCACGTTGTGGCTCACCCCCCAGTCGGTCCAGACCCCGAGCGCGGCGGTGTCCACCACGTCGGTGTTGCCCAGCTCGGGGTAGGCGGCGACGGCGGCCTGGGTGTGGCCGGGCAGGTCGATCTCCGGGACGACGGTGACCCCGCGGGCGGCCGCGTAGGCGACGATCTCGCGCAGGTCGTCCTGGGTGTAGTAGCCGCCGTGCGGGCGGTCGTCGCGGCGCTGCCCGGCCCGGTAGCCGACCATCGAGCGGTCCCGCCAGGCACCGCGCTCGGTCAGCCTCGGGTAGCGCTTGATCTCGACCCGCCACCCCTGGTCGTCGGTCAGGTGCAGGTGCAGCACGTTCAGCTTGTGCGCGGCCAGCAGGTCGACGAAGCGCAGCACGTCCGACTTGGGCAGGAAGTGCCGGGCGACGTCGAGCAGCGCGCCGCGCCAGCCGAACCGGGGGGCGTCCTCGATGTCGGCGCCGGGCAGCACCCAGCCCTCGCGGCGCAGCGGCGACCGCCGGTAGGCGTCCGGCCCGAGCAGCTGCCGCAGGGTCTGCGCGCCCCACAGCGCGCCCGCCGGCCCCCCCGCGGTGAGCAGGGCGTGGCCGGGGCGCACCGTGAGCCGGTACGCCTCGGCGGCGAGCGTCGCGTCCTGCACCAGCTCGATGCCCGCGCCCGGCCGGCCCGGGCCGAGCGGCAGCCCGGTGGCGGCGGACAGGGCGGCCCGCAGCCAGCGCTCGGCGTCGGCCAGCGCGGGGGGTGCGGTCAGCGTCGTGGTGGCGTCGAGCGGATAGTCCTCGTCCGGGCGGCGGGCGGCACTCGAAGGTGCGGGAATGAGGTCCATTCCGACATCCTGCCCACGCCCGGAACGATTGGCATAGACCACCCAGGAAACCGGGTGCTATGCAAAACGGCGTCGCGCGGAGCGCCGCGGACTACTTGCCTTCGCCGTCGCCGCCCTGCGGCTTGCCGATGCCGTCGTAGATCTCCTTGCACATCGGGCAGACCGGGTACTTCTTCGGGTCGCGACCGGGCACCCACACCTTGCCGCAGAGCGCCACCACGGGAGACCCGGAGAGCGCGCTCTCCATGATCTTGTCCTTCTGGACGTAGTGCGCGAAGCGCTCGTGGTCGCCGTCCCCGTTGGACACCTGCGGGACGGGCTCGACCAGGGTGCCGGTGCCGAGGCCGCGCTCGGGCTCAAGAGTGCTCATGGGTGCCAAGTCTATGGGCGCCCCCGGAAACCCGGCCAGTGTCGCCGCACCGGGCCGGTCGGCTCAGTTCATCGTCGGGTCGTCCGGGTAGGTCGCCAGCAGGGCGAGCGGGCCCCGCTGGCGGCGCAGCACCGAGCGCCACAGCCGCTCCGGCTCGGGGCTGGAGACGTCCCCGGGCTCGCAGTCCACCAGGTACCAGGCGCCGGTCTCCAGCTCCGCCTCCAGCTGCCCCGGCGACCAGCCGGCGTACCCGGCGAAGATCCGCAGGCTGCCCAGCTCGCCGGCCAGCACCTCGGGCGGCGCCTCCAGGTCCACCAGGCCGATCGCGCCGTGCACCCGGCGCCAGCCGAGCGGCTCGCCGGTGCCGGGCTCCCCCGGGGCCACCGCGAGGCCGAGCGCCGAGTCCAGCGCCACCGGGCCGCCCTGGAACACCACGGCGGGCTGTCCGACGAGTCTGTTCCAGCCGTCCAGCACACTTCCCACCTCGACCGGTGTCGGCCGGTTGAGGACCACGCCGAGCGCCCCCTCGACGTCGTGGTCGAGGAGCAGCACCACCGCCCGCGCGAAGTTCGGGTCGGTGAGCAGGGGCGTCGCGACGAGCAGACTGCCGGTGTGGGACCGGCCTCCGTGCGAATGGGCCGCCGTCATGCCCACATGATCCCGCAGAACGGCACCGCTCGGACACCGCAACGCCCGGAAACCGGCCACCGCGACGAACACCCGTACGGCCGTACCGGGGGGCGGGCGCGGGCCCGGAGAGAGCACCATCACGGGAGAGGCTCACGGGAACCAACGGCGCGCCTACTACCATCTACGTCTGGTGGACGCCCTTCACGGTGCCGACTCGGTTTCGCCGGGGGTCCGAACGCGCCCGTACGACCGGTCCACCACCGGCTCTCTCCCGGAGCCCCCTTCCCCACTCCTCTGGCACCCCGGATTGCGAGAACGATGACCGACGACGTCCTGCTGGTCCATGGCGGAAACCCGCTCGAAGGCGAGATCCGCGTCCGCGGTGCGAAGAACCTGGTGCCCAAGGCCATGGTCGCCGCCCTCCTCGGGCAGGGCCCCAGCAGACTGCGCAACGTCCCGGACATCCGCGACGTCAAGGTGGTCCGCGGCCTGCTGCAGCTGCACGGCGTGACCGTGCGCACCGGTGACGAGGACGGCGAGCTGATCCTCGACCCCTCGCACGTCGAGAGCGCCAATGTCGCCGACATCGACGCGCACGCCGGCTCCTCGCGGATCCCGATCCTGTTCTGCGGCCCGCTGCTGCACCGCCTCGGCCACGCCTTCATCCCCGGCCTCGGCGGCTGCGACATCGGCGGCCGCCCCGTCGACTTCCACTTCGAGGTGCTGCGCCAGTTCGGCGCCACCATCGAGAAGCACCCGCAAGGCACCTACCTGGTCGCCCCGCAGCGGCTGCGCGGCACCAAGATCGAGCTGCCGTACCCCTCGGTCGGCGCGACCGAGCAGGTGCTGCTCACCGCCGTCCTCGCCGAGGGCGTCACCGAGCTGCGCAACGCGGCCATCGAGCCGGAGATCGTCGACCTGATCTGCGTGCTGCAGAAGATGGGTGCGATCATCACGCTGGGCACCGACCGGACGATCCTGATCACCGGCGTGGACGAGCTGAACGGCTACAACCACCGCGCGCTGCCGGACCGCCTGGAGGCGGCCTCCTGGGCCTGCGCGGCGCTGGCCACCAAGGGCGACATCTACGTCCGCGGCGCCCGCCAGCTGGAGATGATGACCTTCCTGAACACCTTCCGGAAGGTCGGCGGCGCCTTCGAGGTGGACGACGAGGGCATCCGCTTCTGGCACCCGGGCGGCGAGCTCAAGGCCATCGCCCTGGAGACCGACGTGCACCCGGGCTTCCAGACCGACTGGCAGCAGCCGCTGGTGGTCGCGCTGACCCAGGCCACCGGCCTGTCGATCGTCCACGAGACGGTGTACGAGTCGCGGCTCGGCTTCACCGGCGCGCTGAACCAGATGGGCGCGCACATCCAGCTCTACCGCGAGTGCCTGGGCGCCACCCCGTGCCGCTTCGGCGCGCGCAACTTCCTGCACTCCGCGGTCGTCTCCGGCCCGTCCAAGCTGATCGGCTCCGAGCTGGTCATCCCGGACCTGCGCGGCGGCTTCTCGTACCTGATCGCGGCGCTGGCGGCCGAGGGCACCTCGACCGTGCACGGCATCGACCTGATCAACCGCGGCTACGAGAACTTCATGGACAAGCTGCGGGACCTCGGCGCCCACGTCGAGCTGCCCAGCGAGCAGCTGGTCGAGGCCTGACGGCCCCGACACGACGGCGAGAGGCCGGGCTCCCCAGCGGGGAGCCCGGCCTCTCGGGCGTTCAAGGGGTGGCTCAGGCAGCGCCCTTGGCGGCTTCCTTCAGCTTGGAGCCGGCGCTCACCTTGGCGCTGTAGCCCGCGGCGATCTGGATCGGCTCGCCGGTCTGCGGGTTGCGGGCGGTGCGGGCAGCGCGGTGGGTGCGCTCGAAGGTCAGGAAACCGGGGATGGTGACCTTCTCGTCGCCCTTGGCGACGACCTCGCCGACGATCTCGGCGAAGGCGGCCAGAACGGCGTCGGCGTCCTTGCGGGTCACCTCGGCGCGCTCGGACAGCGCGGCCACCAGCTCACTGCGGTTCATGTGTACTCCTGTGGTCTGTTCGCTTGCGGTGCGCGGGGGCCCATCGGTGCTCCCACCGGGGGGCACCCGGATGGGCCGCAGGTCCGCACACTGTGCTCATGCAGGCAATGCGTGGTCGCAGGCCGGGTCCGCACCCGATGCCGCGCGCCGGAGCCGTCGAAGGCCCGCCCGCCCGCCTGGATACGAATCCTGCCCCGACCGGCCCCGAGAAAGCCAATCGGGCCCCGGCCCAGCCGCCCGAACATCGCCCGCCCGTTGGAGGTGTGACGCTCCGTCGGCTCCGGCGGACCGGGCGCGGGCGGCGGTCGGGAGGACACGCCGGAAGACCAGGGGGACGTTCCGTACTTGTCGGACACGCCTGCCCCGTGCAGGGCTACGGTACGCCCTACGACTGACAAGCCCAAACACGCCCCTCGCCCTTGTGTCGCAAGGGTTCGGGGCGGGCTGGGCAGGTATGCTCACTATTCGTACATTTGAGCGGTCTACGACACGTCGCCCGATCCGGCCGTCAGAGCTTGACGGTGGGGAACGCGGCGGTGTCGAGGGTGCCGACGATGCCGGGGGTCGGACGGGCCGGCGCCGGGGCCTCCTGGGCCCCCGCGAGGGCCGCCTCGCGCACCGCGGAGGCGACGGTCTTGGCCACGTCCTTGTGGAACACGCTCGGGATGATGTAGTTGGCGTTCAGCTCGTCGTCGGCCACGGTGGTGGCCAGCGCCCGGGCGGCGGCGATCATCATCTCGGTGTTGACGGTGCGGCTCTGGGCGTCCAGCAGGCCGCGGAAGACGCCCGGGAAGACCAGCACGTTGTTGATCTGGTTCGGGAAGTCGCTGCGGCCGGTGGCGACCACGGCGGCGGTCTGCCGGGCGATGGCCGGGTCGACCTCCGGGTCCGGGTTGGCCAGCGCGAAGACGATCGCGTCCTCGGCCATGGTGGCCAGGTCGTCGCCGTCCAGGACGTTCGGGGCCGAGACGCCGATGAAGACGTCGGCGCCCGCCACGGCCTCCTTGAGGGTGCCGGTGCGGCCCGAGCGGTTGGTGTGCTCGGCGATCCAGCGCAGGCTCTCGGTGAGGTCCTCGCGGCCCAGGTGGACCACGCCGTGCACGTCCGCCACGGTGGCGTGCTCGACGCCGGCCGCCATCAGCAGCTTGAGGATCGCGGTGCCGGCGGCGCCGGCGCCGGACATCACCACGCGGATGTCGCCGATCTCCTTGCCGACCACCTTCAGCGCGTTGGTGAGGGCGGCCAGCACCACGATCGCGGTGCCGTGCTGGTCGTCGTGGAAGACCGGGATGTCCAGGGCCTCGCGCAGCCGGGCCTCGATCTCGAAGCAGCGCGGCGCGGAGATGTCCTCCAGGTTGATCCCCGCGAAGCCCGGGGCGATCGCCTTGACGATGGCGACGATCTCGTCGGTGTCCTGGGTGTCCAGGCAGATCGGCCAGGCGTCGATCCCGGCGAAGCGCTTGAACAGGGCCGCCTTGCCCTCCATGACCGGCAGCGCGGCCTCCGGGCCGATGTTGCCCAGGCCCAGCACCGCCGAGCCGTCGGTGACCACGGCGACGCTGTTGCGCTTGATGGTCAGGCGGCGGGCGTCCTCGGGGTTCTCCGCGATCGCCATGCAGACGCGGGCGACACCCGGGGTGTAGATCATGCTGAGGTCGTCACGGTTGCGGATCGGCAGCTTGGAGGACATCTCGATCTTGCCGCCGAGGTGCATCAGGAAGGTGCGGTCCGAGACCTTGCCGATCGACACGCCGTCGATCGCGCGCAGCTTCTCGACGATCTCCTCGCCGTGCGCGACCGAGGAGGCCGCCACCGTGACGTCGATCCGCAGCGCCTCCAGGCCGGAGGCGGTGACGTCGAGACCGGTCACCGAACCGCCGGAGGACTCCACGGCCGTGGTGATCGCACTGACGGCGTTGCCCCGGGCCGGGACCTCCAGCCGTACCGTGATCGAGTTGGAGACACTGGGCACCGTCGCCATCGACGCTTCCTTCTTCCGTCTGTCCCGCAGGCTCAACATTTTGTTGAAGGCATCGCCTACGCATGCTAGACCTCGATCGTCGCACCTTCCTGGGGGAAGCCAGAAATAACGTTCATTGAGTGTGCGGATCCGACAATCCCATCCGGCGACCCTGGGTCTCCCCCGCTCACTCCTTGCCTCTCCCGGCCGATGCGTTACATTGGACAGGCACCGGCTCGATCCAAGCCCCCGGGCCCAACCTTCGTCCCTTCGAGGGACCACTTGCCGCGAGGCGAGCATGGCGGGTCGGTGTACTAAACGTCTGAAGGCCCCTCACCATCCGGTGGGGGGCCTTCTTCCGTGGGCCTCGGGAACCGTCAGCCGTGCAGCAGCGCGGGCACGCCGGCCGCGTCCGGCAGGTCGTCCGGTCCGGAGAGCACGGTCAGCCGCTGGGTCGCGCGGGTCAGCGCCACGTACAGCACCCGCAGGCCGGCCTCCGACTCGCCGGCGATGCCGGTCGGGTCGGCCACCACCGTCGCGTCGTACTCCAGGCCCTTGGCCTCCAGGCTGCCCAGCGCCACCACGCGCTCGCCCAGGCCCTCGACCCAGCCGGCCGCCTCCTCCCGGCGGTCCATCGGCACCACGATCGCCACGGTGCCGTCCACCTCGGCCAGCAGCCGCTCCAGCTCGGCCCGGGCGGCCTTGCCGAAGGCCTCCGGCGAGGGGTCGGTGGTGGCCGCGAAGCGCGGCTCCACACCGACGTGGCGCACCGCGCTCGGCGACGGGGTGCCCGGCGCGGCCAGCGCCAGCACCTTCGCCGCGACCTCGGCGATCTCGGCCGGGTTGCGGTAGTTCACGGTCAGCGTGAAGCGGCGGCGCGGCTTGCCGGAGAGCACCTCGTCCAGCGCGGCCTGGGCCTCCTGCGGGAACGGCCAGGAGGACTGCGCCGGGTCGCCGACGATCGTCCAGGTGGCCATCCGGGCCCGGCGGCCGATCATCCGCCACTGCATCGGGGTGAGGTCCTGCGCCTCGTCCACGATGACGTGCGCGTACTCCTTGCGCTCGACCGGCCAGCGGTCCCGCTGGCGGGTGCTGCGGTCGGCGAAGGTGGTGACCTCCTCCAGGCCGCTCAGCAGGTCCACCGCGTCCACCTCGCGGACCTTCGGGCGGGCCGGCTCGCCGAGCAGCACCTGGAGCTCGTCGACCAGCGCGACGTCGTGCGCGGACAGCGCGCCCTCGCCCTGCGCGGACAGGTGGCGCCAGGAGGCGGCCAGCAGCCTGGCCTCGTCCGGGGTGACGGCGCGGCGGGCGATCCGGTTGATGTGCCGGTGCTGGCGCAGCGTGCCGAGCACCCCGCGCGGGGTCAGCGCCGGCCACCAGGCGTCCAGGAAGTCCAGGAACGACGCCTCGTCCGAGACGTACTCGTCGAAGGACTCCTTCTCCTCCTGGCGCTGCTCCCGGGCGTAGTGGTCGGTGGGCTTCGGCAGGTCCCGGGTGGCCTGCTGCCACAGGGCGTCCAGCAGCAGCCTGCGGGCGCGCGGGCGCAGCAGGTTCAGCGGGGTGCCGCCGGAGCCCACCACGTTGCCGCGCACGGCCTTCAGCCGGGAGGCGTCCAGCTTCAGCACCTCGCCGCGGGCGACGACCTTCAGCTCCTGCGGCGCGCCCAGCTCCAGCGCCGCGCGGGCGGCCCGGCGCAGCAGGTGCACCATCCTGGCCGAGCCCTTGACCCGGGCCGCCTCAGGGGTGTCGTAGGTGCCCGCCTCGATGCCGTCCACCAGCGAGCCGACCGCCCGGATGGCGACCTGGCCCTCCTCGCCAAGCGCGGGCAGCACGCCCTCGGTGTAGGACACCAGCAGCGGGGTCGGCGAGACCACCAGGATGCCCCCGGCGTAGCGGCGGCGGTCCTGGTAGAGCAGGTAGGCGGCGCGGTGCAGGGCGACGGCGGTCTTGCCGGTGCCGGGGCCGCCGGTGACCAGGGTGGCGCCCGCGGCGGCGGCGCGGATCACCTCGTCCTGCTCCCTCTGGATGGAGGAGACGATGTCGCGCATCGAGTGGCTGCGGGCGCGTCCCAGCGAGGCCATCAGCGCGCCGTCGCCGACCACGGCCAGCTCCTCGCCGTCCAGGGTGGGGGTGAGGTCGGGGCGCAGCAGGTCGTCCTCGACGCCGATCACCTTGCGGCCCTTGGAGCGGATCACCCGGCGGCGGATCACCCGGCCCGGCTCGACGGGGGTGGCGCGGTAGAACGGGGCGGCGGCGGGCGCGCGCCAGTCGATCACCAGCGGACCGTACTCGGCGTCCAGCACGCCGAGGCGGCCGATGTGGAGGGTCTCGGCGACGGCCGGGTCGGCCGGGTCGAGCGGGGTGTTCGACGGGATGCCGTGCTCCTCCGGCGCGTCGGCCCGCTGGAGGTCGATCCGGCCGAACAGGAAGTCCTCGAACTCGCTGTTCAGGCGCTGGAGGTGGGCGCCGGCCCGGTAGACCTGGGCGTCGCGTTCGGCGAGCGCGCCGGGGGTGCCGACCTGGACCCGCTTGGCGGCGTCCTCCAGGATGTACTCGGCCTCGGCGAGCTTCTCCTCCAACCGGTGGTAGACGGTGTCGAGGTGCTGCTGCTCACCGGCGATCTCGCGCGTGCGGACGGTCTCGTGATCGGCCGTGGGGGTGGTGTCCGTGTTGCTCTGCATGGCCTCGGTGGTTGCGGCGGAATCCGGCTCCGGAAAACGAGCGGACGGATGATCCTACGCCGCGACCCCCCGGCCGCGCTGCTCCGGAACGTACAAAAATCGAAGGCCGCCCTCCGCCTGGAGCGGAGAACGGCCTTCGGTGTGAACATGGGGTGGTGGAGATGCCGGGAATCGAACCCGGGTCCAGTGGAGTCAATTCAGGGCTTCTCCGAGCGCAGTCCGCTGTGCTTTTCTCGGCCCTGGCGGTCACGCGGACAAGCCGCCAACAGGCCCAGCTGCTGTTTGATTTCCCATCCGCCCTCGCAGCCCGGGCGGACGGTTGAGTTCCCTAGATTATGCCAGGGTCCGGGTCGGGAACCCCCCGGTCTGACACCCAAGCGCTATCGGTGCTTATTAGGCAGCGAGAGCGAACTGCTGGGAATCGCGCTTAGTGTTGGCGATTATTTTTTTGCGACACGTGGTTAACGAGATCATTGCCGCGTTCCTCGGCTCGCTTCCCCTGTTTCAACATCCCCTGTCGAAACCGATCATCCCCATGTTTTGTTGAGAAACAGCTCGGACGGCGATCGTCCGTGTTGCTTGCGCCATAGTACGCGAGGCGACGGGCGAGGGTCCAGCGGATTAACCCTGGCGCCGGCGTGCCGCCGCCACCGCGCGGGCCGTCTCGCGGGTGTCCTGCTTCTCGCGCAGCGTCTGGCGCTTGTCGTAGAGCTTCTTGCCGACCGCGAGCGCCAGTTCGAGCTTCACCCGGCCGTCCTTGAAGTACAGCGAGAGCGGGACCAGGGTGTGACCCGCGTCGCGGACCTTGGTCTCGATCTTGCGGATCTCCAGCTTGTGCAGCAGCAGCTTGCGCTTGCGCCGGGCCGCGTGGTTGGTCCACGTCCCCTGGGTGTACTCGGGGATGAAGACGTTGTCGATCCACGCCTCGTGGTTCTGGATGTAGGCGTAGCCGTCGACCAGGTTGGCCCGCCCCTCGCGCAGTGACTTGACCTCGGTGCCGGTGAGCACGAGGCCGCACTCGTAGGTGTCGAGGATCGTGTACTCGTGTCGCGCCTTCTTGTTCTGCGCGATCAGCTTCTGTCCGGTTTCCTTTGCCATAGCGCGGCCATTCTCGCACTTCGACGCCGGATCGGGCAGCTGCTTTAGGGCGGGGCTTCAGGCGCGGGTGCCGAGCCCCGAGAGGACCCGCAGGGCGAGGGCGTCGGCCTCCTCGCCCGATCCCGCCGGGACGTCGGGGGTGAGGCCGGTGCCGTCCAGGGAGCGGCCGGCCGGGGTGTAGTAGCGGCCGACGGTCAGTTCCAGCACGGCTCCGTCGGCGAGCCGGCTGGGCTGCTGGACGGTGCCCTTGCCGAAGGTCCGCGAGCCCACCACCACGGCGCGGCTGCGGTCCTGGAGGGCGCCGGCCAGCAGTTCGGCGGCGCTCATCGTGCCGCCGTCCACCAGCAGCACCAGCGGGGTGCGCTGGTCGCCGCCGGGCGGGGCGGTCAACTCCCTGGTCCCGCCGCGCTCCTGGTACGAGCCGACCGCTCCGCCGTCCAGGAAGATCCCGGCGGTCTCGGCCGCCTCGTCGACCAACCCGCCGGAGTTGGCGCGCAGATCGAGCACCACGCCGGCGTGCGGGGCGCGCAGGGCGGCGCGCACCTGGTCGGCCACGCCGCTGGTGAAGGCGCGCACGGTCACCCGCAGCACGCCCTTGCCCAGCTGCTCCGCGGTGACCTGCCGGCTGTCCAGCAGCACGCGCCGCAGCCGCAGTTCGCGCTCCTGCCCCTCACCGCGCCGGACGGCCAGGGTGACCTCGGAGCCCGCCCGGCGCTCCTCGCCCTGGCCGCGCAGCCGCGCGACCACCTCGGTCACCGGCAGGTGGTCGGCCTGGTCCCCGCCGATCCGCACGAGCCGGTCGCCGGGGGCGATCCCGGCCGCGGCGGCCGGGCCGCCCGGCGCGACCTGGGAGACCTCGGTGACACCGTCCTGGCCGCGGCCGACCGAGAGGCCGACTCCCGGGTACCGGCCGTCCAGGCCCTGGCTGAACTCCGCGTACTCCTGGGCGCTGTAGTACGCGCCCCAGCGGTCGCCGCCGGCCGCCAGCAGGTGCTCGGCCTGCTGCTCGGACAGGGCGGCGCCGGCCGGGTCCGCCGGGAGCCCGCCGCCGGCCCGGACGGTGTCGGTGGAGGGGTGGTGCGGCGAGCCGCCCGGGTCGCCCCAGGCCCCGGTGGCCGCGCCGGCCAGCAGCACGGCGCCGAACACCAGGCTGAGCGCGGCCACCTGGCGGGCCCTGCGCGGAGTTTGCAGCATGGCACCGGAGTGTAGACACCGCTCCGCACGGGGCGAACCGGAACGAAGCCCCCCGGAACGCCGACGGCCCCGGACGGCGCAGTGCCGTCCGGGGCCGTCGAGGCGGTCCGGGATCAGACCTTGAGGTACTTGCGCAGCGTGAAGAACGCCGCGACACCGGCCATGCCCATACCCACCACGATCAGCAGCGGTATCACCGCGAGCACCGAGCCGAGCCCGATGAAGTGGATGAACTGCACCCGGTCGGCCAGCCAGTTCTGGACGAAGAAGTGCCCGCCGATCAGCAGCCCGGAGGCCATCACCGCGCCGAGCAGCGCCGAGAAGGCCGCCTCGGCGATGAACGGCATCTGGACGTAGAAGTTCGAGGCACCGACCAGGCGCATGATCCCGGTCTCGCGCCGTCGGCTGTACGCCGACACCCGGACGGTGTTGACGATCAGCAGCAGGGCGACGAACAGCATCAGCACCATGATCACGAAGGCCGCCGTCTGGAGGCCGTTCAGCAGGCCGAACAGGTTCTCCAGGATCTTCCGCTGGTCCTCGACCGACTTGACGCCCGGCTTGCCGGCGAAGGCGCTCTGGATCACGTCGTACTTGGTCGGGTCGTTGAGCTTGACCCGCCAGGACTGCGGCATGGCGTCCGGGCCCAGGACGGAGATGAGCGGGTTGTCCGGGTTCATCTCCTTCCAGTGCTTGTACGCCTCGGCCGAGCTCTCGTAGGTCGAGGACTGGACCACCGAGGTCATCTTGTCCAGCTGGTCCTTGATGTCCTGGACCTGCTGGTCGGTGGCCGCGCCCTTGTCGCACTGGGGCGAGTTCCGGGCGTCCGCCTTGGTGCAGAAGTAGATGCTCACCTCGACCTTGTCGTACCAGTACCCCTTCATGGAGTTCACCTGGTCGCGGACCAGGAGCGAGGAACCGGCGAGGGCGAGGGAGAGCGCGACACTGACCACGACCGCGATGGTCATGGTCAGGTTGCGTCGGAGACCCACACCGATCTCCGACAGGACGAACTGGGCACGCATGCGGAAACAACTCCAGGGTCGGTACTGCTCTGGTCTGGCGGGCCGGGCCGACGGCCCTACGGGTCAGCGCCGGTCGGTCAGTGCTGGTACCCGTAGACGCCGCGGGCCTGGTCGCGGACGAGCAGCCCCTTGTCGAGCTCGATGACGCGCTTGCGCATCTGGTCGACGATGGCCTGGTCGTGGGTGGCCATCAGCACCGTGGTGCCGGTGCGGTTGATGCGGTCGAGCAGCTTCATGATGCCGACCGAGTTCTGCGGGTCGAGGTTGCCCGTGGGCTCGTCCGCGATGAGCAGCATCGGGCGGTTCACGAAGGCGCGGGCGATCGCCACGCGCTGCTGCTCACCACCGGACAGCTCGCCCGGCATGCGGTCCTCCTTGCCGCCGAGGCCGACCAGCTCCAGCACCTCGGGCACCACCTTGTTGATGGCGCTCTTGGGCTTGCCGATCACCTCGAGGGCGAAGGCGACGTTCTGCGCGACCGTCTTGTTCGGCAGCAGGCGGAAGTCCTGGAAGACGGTGCCCAGCTGGCGGCGCATGTGCGGCACCTTCCAGTTGGACAGCTTGCCGAGGTCCTTGCCCAGGACGTGCACCGCACCGGTGCTGGGGCGCTCCTCGCGCAGGCACAGGCGCAGGAAGGTGGACTTTCCCGAGCCGGACGAGCCGACCAGGAAGACGAACTCACCCTTCTCGATCTCCAGCGAGACGTTGTCCAGGGCGGGACGGTTCTGCTTGGGATAGGTCTTGGAGACGTTGTCGAATCTGATCACGGCTGCATCACGGAGGCCATCCTAGGCGGCGCCAGTCCTCGGTCGGTCCGCCCCGGAGGCCCGGCCCGGGGGCGGGCGAAAGGAGCGCAGAGGGCCGCTCCCGGACTCGGACCATACGCGAATCGGCGACCGGCCCGCAGGGACCGCCCGTGACAACGACCCGACCATGGTAGAGAATGTCCGCTTATGCCCCGAATATCGGGAGGCATCTCACAGCCCGGGAGCCGGAACCGCCGGAACCTGGCAGAGTGGAGGGGCGACCGTGTCACGGCCGCTCCCCCGTACAGGGCAGCGCATGGAACCAAAGCCCCGTCCGGTGCGTTGGCAATAGCAGCGAGGAGGAGATCGCATGACCTGCGACCATCTGGTGTGCGCCAACTGCAACGGCCGCGTCAGCGACGGGCGTTGCCCGGTGTGCCGGGCCAACCGGGCCCGGCTTCAGGAGCAGCAGAGCCCGTTCGCCGCGCTCTCCCCCGCGATGCTGCTGGCCCTGCTGGCCGGCCTGCTCGCGGTGGCGCTGATCGCCCGGCAGGCACTGGCCTGACCCTTCCGGACACGCGGGAAGGCCCCCGACCGCTGCGGTCGGGGGCCTTCTGCGTCGTTCGGTGACTACGCGGTGACTTACTCGGCGCTGGTCTCGCGCTGCTTGCGCCAGCGGATTCCGGCCTCGATGAAGCCGTCGATGTCGCCGTCCAGCACGGCCTGCGGGTTACCGGCCTCGAACGCGGTGCGGACGTCCTTCACCATCTGGTACGGGTGCAGCACGTAGGAGCGCATCTGGTTGCCCCAGGAGCTGCCGCTGTCCTTGAGCGCGTCCATCGCCGCCTTCTCCTCCTGGCGGCGCCGCTCCAGCAGCTTGGCCTGGAGGACGTTCATCGCGGACGCCTTGTTCTGGATCTGCGAGCGCTCGTTCTGGCAGGAGACCACGATGCCGGTCGGAAGGTGCGTGATGCGCACCGCCGAGTCGGTGGTGTTGACGCCCTGGCCGCCGGGGCCGGAGGCGCGGTAGACGTCCACCCGCAGGTCGCCCTCGTCGATGTCGACGTGGTCGGCCTGCTCGACGACCGGGAGGACCTCGACGCCGGCGAAGGAGGTCTGCCGGCGGCCCTGGTTGTCGAACGGGGAGATGCGGACCAGGCGGTGGGTGCCCTGCTCGACCGAGAGGGTGCCGTAGGCGTACGGCGCCTTCACGGTGAAGGTCGCGGACTTGATGCCGGCCTCTTCGGCGTACGAGGTGTCGTACACCTCGGTGGGGTACCCGTGCCGCTCGGCCCAGCGCAGGTACATGCGCATGAGCTGCTCGGCGAAGTCGGCGGCGTCCACGCCACCGGCCTCGGCACGGATGTTGATCAGCGCCTCGCGGGCGTCGTACTCGCCGGACAGGAGGGTGCGGACCTCCAGCTCCTCGACCGCCTTCTGGAGGGCGACGAGCTCGACCTCGGCCTCGGCGCGGGTGTCCGCGTCGTCCTCGGCCTCGGCGAGCTCGAACAGCACGCCCAGGTCGTCGATGCGGCTGCGCAGGCCCTCGACCCGGCGCAGTTCGCCCTGGAGGAAGGAGAGCCGGCTGGTCACCTTCTGCGCGTTCGCGACGTCGTCCCACAGGGTGGGGGCGGCTGCCTCCTCCTCCAGGACCGCGATGTCGGCCCGGATCTTGTCCAGGTCGAGGACGGCCTCGATCGACCCCATGGTCGTATCGAGGTTCTTGAGCTCTTCGGAAGGATCGACGGCTGCCACGCCCCCAGGGTAATGGTTCCGGGAGTGGTCATGACGACACCCCCGATTTCCCCGGAGCCACGGGCGCGGCCACCGCCGTGGTACGGATGCGGCCGCGGCCGCGGCTACGGCGCCCGCGGGGCCGTGCCCGACACCGCCGGACGGGTCGGGTGGCCGCCGTCCGGGATGGTGGCCGCGAAAGCCGTCCAGGCCGCGGCGGCGCCCGCCAGCAGCAGCACGGTGGCGATCAGCACGGCCAGCAGCCGGCGGCGGCGCAGCAGGGCCTGGCGGTCCCGGCGGTGGCCCGGGGCGACGCGCTGGGCGCGGGACTCGAGCGCGTACGCGGCCAGCTCGTCGGCGGACGGGCGGCGCAGGCTGGTGTGGGTGTCCCGGGTGGAGTCCGGGGCCGCGCCGGGCACCAGCGGGACGGCCGGGCCGCGCCGGCGCTTGTGGGCGCCGGGGGCGGCGTCGATCTCGGCGTAGACGGCCTCGCCGGGGCTCAGCTGCTCCTCGGCGGGGGCGCGGCCCTGGCCGGGCACGGCGAGCACCGGCAGACCGGCCAGCGAGGGCAGCTGCTCGCGCAGCCGGGCGGCCAGCTCGGCGGCGCGCAGCCGGGACGCGGGGGCCTTGGCCAGGCACTCCGAGATGATCCGCCACAGCCCGTCCGGCAGGCCCGGGATCGGCGGGACCTGCTCGGTGACGTGCCGGCGCAGCACCGCGCCGGTGTGGCCGCCGCCGAACGGGGTGAAGCCGGCCAGCAGCTCGTACAGCACGGTGGCGAGGGCGTAGATGTCGACGGCGGCGCGCGGCTCCAGGCCCTCGATGATCTCGGGGGCGAGGTAGTCGGGGGTGCCGATGATCCGGGTGGCCCGGGTGCGGCGCGGGGCGTCGACCAGGCGGGCCACGCCGAAGTCGGTGAGCTTGGCGCGCGGGGCGCCGCCCGGTCCGGGGGCGGCTGCGAGGTCGAGCAGGACGTTCTCCGGCTTGACGTCGCGGTGGACGATGCCGGCGGCGTGCGCGGCGGCCAGGCCGTCGGCGACGTCGGCGATGATCGAGGCGGCGGTCTGCGGCGGCAGCGCGCCGTCCCGTTCCAGCCGGGAGCGCAGGTCGGTGCCCTGGACGAGCTCCATCACCAGGGCGAGGTCGCTGCCGTCCACCACCATGTCGCGCACGCCGACCACCCGGGGGTGGTCGAGGCTGGTCAGCGCGGTGCGCTCCTGGACGAAGCGGCCGACCAGCACCTGGTCGGCGGCGAGGTCCTCGCGCAGCAGCTTGACCGCCACCGGGCCGTCGGGCCCCTCACCGAGCCAGACCGTCCCGGCCGAACCCCGGCCGATCACCTGGTGGACGGTGTACCGGCTGCCGATCTTGCGTGCCAATGCTGCTCCGTGGGCGGCGCGGGAGCGCTCCGGGGGTCCGGCGCGCTCGGTGGGGCGGGACAACAGCGACCAACCTACGCGTCCGGAGGCCCCGCGGGGGCCGCCCGGGGGGCCCTGAGCGGGAGTCCCGGCCGAGAAATCTCTCGAATTGTCGACATAGCGTCAATATTGCCGTCCGGGACGGGCCTGAGCCCGGATCGGCTCAGGACCCGGCCCGGATCCGCGTTCGTGCCGACCCGGATCCGTTCGTGCCGGTCCGGAACGCGTTCGCGCCGGTCCGGACGGCGCTATTTGCCGAAGAGGCTGTTCACCCAGCCGCGCGCCGAGTCGAACCAGCCCACGACGTTGTCCCAGTACTGCGGCAGCGGCGTGAAGTTCCACAGCGCCACCCCGGCCACGGCCAGCACCAGCAGCACCATCAGGCAGCCCTTGAGGCAGCCGAGCCCCGGGATGTACATCCGGTTGCGGCTGCGCGGACGCGGCTCGCGGGCCGGCGCGGGCTCACGGCGGGCCGGTGCCGGCGGCTCCTCGCGGCGCTGCGGCGGGGCCTCCCGGTACTGCGGCGCGGGCGGCTCGGCCCGGCGCGGCACCGGGGTGGGCGCAGGCGGCGGTGGGTAGCCGCCCTGCGACTGCCCGTACCCGGCGGGAGCCTGCCGGTAGCCGCCGGGCGGCTGCGGACGGCCGCCCTGGCCGGGTCGGCCGCCGCCCTGACCGCCCTGACCGCCCTGGCCCGCCTGGTACGGCGGCGGGGCCACCGGCGGGCGCTGGGCGTAGCCGGGCGGGGGCGGGGACTGGCGGTAGCCGCCGGGCTGCTGCGGCCCGGGGCGGCCGCCCGGGGCGCCCTGGCCGGGGTGGCCGGGGTGCCCGCCCTGCCCGGGGTGCCCACCCTGCCCGGCCTGGAACGGCGGCGGGGCGACCTGCGGCTGCGGGAGGTCCTCGTAGTCCTCGGGACCGAAGTAGCCGACCTGGGTCTGCTGGTTGCGGTCCCGCGCCGCGCGCAACTGGGTCTGCCACGGGTGCGGCGCCTCCTCCTGCGGCGGCGCCGCGGGCGGGGGCGGCGGCACGGCGGCGGGCGGCATCACCCGGGTGCGGTCCGGGGCGCCCTGCGGGGGCGCCGGCGGCGGCTGGGTGCCCATCACCCGGGTCGCCGCGGCCGGGTCGTACTGCGGCGGCGTCGACGGCAGCACCTGGGTGTGGTCCTCGGCGCCCGGGGCCGCCGGCGCGGCGGCCACGGCGCCCGGCAGCGTCGCGGGCGGCAGCGGCGATCCGGTGGAGGGGACGGCGGTGGGCTGCGGGTCCGGCAGCAGCAGGGCGCCGACCGCCAGCGCCTCGTCCACCGCCACCGGGGAGGCGTGCACGCCGACGCCGGCCGCGACCACCCGCAGCGCGCGGGCCAGCGAGGTGGCGCCGGGCCGCTGGGCCGGGTCCTTGCGCAGGCAGCGCTCGATCACCGTCCAGAGCGGCTCGGGCATGGTGCTGGGCCGCTGCGGCTCCTGGGCCAGGTGCGCCTGGAGCACGGCGAGCGCGCTGTCGCCCTGGAACGGCTGGCGGCCGGTGACCAGCTCGTACAGCATGATCCCGGCGCCGTACACGTCCACCGCGGAGGTCTGCGGACGCCCCTCGGCGGACTCCGGCGCGACGTAGGCGGGGGTGCCGACGAACTCGTGGGTGCGGGTGACGCCCGGGGAGTCGGCGAGCCTGGCGATGCCGAAGTCGGTCAGCAGCGGGTGCATCCGCTCGGCGCCGTCCACCACGGTGGAGGCGAGCAGCACGTTGGCCGGCTTGAGGTCCCGGTGGACGATCCCGTCCGCGTGGCTGGCCGCCAGCGCGTCCGCGACCTGGGCCATCAGCAGGGCGCCCGCGATCGGGCTGAACGGGCCGTTGGCGCGCAGGTAGCGGGCCAGGTCGGGGCCCTCCACCAGGTCCATCACCAGGGCCAGCAGCTCGCCCTCGACGACCAGGTCGCGGACCCGCACGATGTTGGGGTGGGTCAGCCGCAGCAGCAGCGAGCGCTCGCGCAGGAAGCGCATCACCACGTCCGGGTCGGCGGCCAGCTCCTCGCGCAGCACCTTGATCGCGACCCGCTGCCCGGGCACGCAGCCCGGCACCTGGACGTCCTCGCGCACCACGCCGCGCCAGACGGTCCCGGTCGCACCCCGCCCGAGGGTCTCATCCAGCAGATACTTGCTGCCGACTGGCCGCACCTGTCGCACTCCTCGCCGTGCCGCCCGCGCGGGGCGCTCCTCCGCCGGTGCGGTGAGCCTGCCGGGCCCGTGTCTGCGGCCACTCTAACGGTGTCCGTTCGGGATTTCGGGGTGCTCGACAGGCCATCCGTACGGTCTGGGGAAGGGTTGGGGGAGATCCCCTAGGGAAGGTCCCGGGGCACTCCGCGAGGGGGCGGTCGACCTGACTCCCCGTCGCCCCCGCCACGGCGATGATCGCAAGATCGTCAAATCCGGTACGGTGCGCGGACCGTCCTCGACGGATGGCAGGATGGACACTCGCCACTCGTGTGGCCCAACGGTGCCCACGGCCCCGGGCAGCGGTACCAGGCTTCACACCAGCAGAAGGGACCCGCGGGCGAGATGCAGATCCGGCTGACCGTCCTCCGACCGCGCAGCGGCCCGTCCGCCGCCGGCTCCGCCATCCCCTACGTGGACGTGCTGGTCACCGCGCCCGTCGGCACCGCGCTCGGCGCCATCGCGGGCGCGCTCGCCGGCGCCGTGGGCGTGCGCGGGCCGCGGGCCGCCACCCACGTGCACCTGTACGCCGGGGCGCACCGGGTCGACGAGCACACCCTGCTCGGCCACCCCCCGCTGCTCGACGGCGCCGTCCTCAGCCTGAACGAGCCCGACCCGACCGCCGACGACCCCGACGACACCCCCGCCGCCGCCGAGCTGCGCGTGGTCGGCGGCCCCGACGCCGGCGGCGTCCACCGGCTGCACGGCCGGGAGATCCGGGTCGGCCGCTCCGCCGAGGCCGACGTCCCGCTCGACGACCCGGACGTCTCCCGGCTGCACCTCTCCCTGCACCTCGGCGAGGACGGCCGGATCTCCGTGCGCGACCTCGGCTCCACCAACGGCACCACCCTGGACGGCCGACTCGTCCCGCCCGGCCCGCCGGAGGCCGCCGTCCCGCTGGACCCCTGCGCCGTGCTGCGGATCGGCGAGTCCACCCTCCAGGTGACCGCCCCCGACCCGGTCGAGGCCGCCGGAGCCGTCCGCGCCGCCCTCCCCGACGGCCACGGCCACCTCCAGCTCGCCGCCGCCCCCGGCCCGACCCGGCCCGCGCCGCCCGTGGTCGAGCCGCCCGCTGCCCCCGAACCCGCGCCCGGCCGCAGCCGCGGCCTGTTCTCCCTGCTGCCCGGCCGCGCCGCCGAGCCGCCCGCCCAGGAGAGCGCCGAACGCCACCACGCCGCGGTGCGGCTGCGCCAGACCGCCGCCCAGCGCGAACGCTGGCCCGACCTCGCCACCCTGCTGCTCAACGCCGTCGGCCCCGGCCCCCGGCTCTGGGAGCGCGGCCCCGGCCACCCCGACGCGCTCACCCTGCGCCTCGGCACCGCCGACCGCCCCGGCGGCCCCGGCACCACCCCCGGCACCATGCTCCCCGCCGTCCCCGTCACCCTCGACCTCCAGACCGCCGGCAGCCTCGGCCTCAGCGGCCCGCGCGAACGCCTGGACGCGCTCACCCGCGCCGTCGTCGCCCAGCTCGCCGCACTGCACCCGCCGACCGGGCTCAGCCTGGTCGTGGTCGACGCCGACCCGGCCCGCGCCGCCGAGGAACGCGCCGACACCTGGGCCTGGGCCCTGTGGCTGCCCCACCTTCGCCCGGTCGACGGCCAGGACTGCCGACTGCTGATCGGCCTCGACGACGAGCAGGCCACCGCCCGGCTGACCGAGCTCACCGCCCGGCTCAGCGGCCCCAGCGGCCTCGGCGGCCAGCCCGCCACCGTCGTCGTGGTGGACGGCCGCCCGGCCGGCGAGGCCGCCCGACAGGCCCTCGACCTGCTGCTGCGCCAGGGCCCGGCGGTCGGCATCTTCCCGATCTGCCTCGCCGAACAGCCCGAGCTGCTCCCCCGCGGTCTCGGCGCCACCGCCCTGATCACCGGCGAGGTCGGCACCCAGCTCTCGCTGGACCGCCCGGTCGCCCGCGGCCGGGAGACCCTGCACGAGGTCTCGCTGGACGCCGTCTCGGACGCCTGGGCCGAACGGCTGGCCCGGGTCCTCGCCCCGCTGCGCGAGGCCGCCCCGGCCGTCCGCGGCCCGCTGCCCGACGCCCTGCGGCTGCTCGACCTGCTCCAGCTCGACACCGTCACCCCGGCCAAGCTGTCCACCCGCTGGGAGGCGCACGCCGGCGGCATCGGCGCCGCCACCGCCCTGCTCGGCACCACCCGGGACGAGCTCTGCACGCTCGACCTGGCCGACCCGGAACTCACCCTCCCCTCCCCCGACCCGGGCGGCCCGCACCTGCTGATCGGCGGCGCCCGCGGCTCCGGCAAGACCGAGTTGCTGCGGACCCTGGTCGCCTCGCTCGCCGTCTCCGAGCGGCCCGAGCGGCTGGCCGTCACCATCATCGAGGGCCGGGCCGTCACGGACGGCCAGGACGGACTGGACGGCTGCACCGAACTGCCGCACGTCACCGGCCGGGTCAACGCCGCCGCCGACCCGCGCGCCGCCCTGCTCGCGGCCGAGGCGCTGGAAGACGAACTCGCCCTGCGGGAGCGGCTGTTCGACGGACTGGACTTCGCGTCCTGGCACGCCGCGCGGATCCTGGACGCACAGAGCCTGGACGGACCGGAGGAGGATGCGGAACGCGCCAAGGTCCCGGTTCCCGCCGCCGTGGGTGGCGGGGCGGCCACCACGCCCCGGATCATCCCGCCGCGCAGCGCGGAGGGCCCCCGCCCGACCGGCCCCGCGCCCGCACCCGCCCGGCTGGTCGTCGTCGTCGACGACTACGACGCACTGCTCTCCCCCACCTCCGCCGCCGGCCGCCCGCTCGCCCGCGCGCTGGCCTCCGTCGCCCGCCGGGGCGGGCCGCTCGGCGTCCACCTCGCCGTCGCCACCGGCCGTCCGGAGGACAGCGCCGGCACCGAGGTGGACGAGGCCGCGCTGCTCCGGATCGCCCTGCGCACCGACGACCCGGCCGACTCCGACCTGCTGATCCACCTCGGCGACGCGGCTGCCCTGCCCGAGGACACCCCCGGCCGCGGCTACCTCCGCCTGCCCGACGGCGGGGTCAGCGCCTTCCAGACCGCCCGGATCAGCGGCCGCATCCCGCGCACCGCCACCCTGCGGCCCACCGTCGTCGCCATAGACCCGCTGCAGCTCGGCGCCCCGCCGGCCCGCCGCCCGGTCCGCGAACTCGGCAACGGCCCCACCGACCTCGCCCTCCTCGCCAGCGCCCTCCAGCGCGCCGCCGCCCGCTGAGGTCCGGTCGGGCCCGCCCGCCCGTCGCCGCTTCGGCCCCGCCGAAGCGGCAACGGCCTCTGACGCGGGCCCGCCCAAAAATAGCGAAGGAGAGGAAGCGCCCCACATCGGGAGAGCGGGGGGTAGGGAAAGAGAGTACGGACACGCGAGTAGATC
>NZ_JBSFKQ010000044.1:0-64808 GCF_053598615.1 Kitasatospora sp. NPDC001095
TGCAGGGGGGACCCTGTGGGAGAGTAGGACGCCGCCGAACAATTCTTCTGAAAAGCCCCTGATCCATTCGGATCAGGGGCTTTTCGCATTTCCGGTGACGTATCGTCGGTGCATGGACGATCAGACAGCGGTCATGGCGAACGATGTGCTCCGGCCCGAGCAGCGCGACGGTGCTCTGCGTGTTCTGGCGGAGGCCCAGGCGGTGGACGGTAGGGCCGCCGTGTCCGAGCAGGGCCGGCTCCGGCTGCGGAACGCGGAGACTCCGCGCCCGGGCGTCATCCACCTCGTCGAGACCGAGACCCAGACCCAGACTCACACCGAGGCCGGAACCGGCACCGGGACCGAGGCGAAGCACCCAGCCGTCCTCGGCTACGGCCAGCTCGAAGTACCGGAGAACCCCGCCGCGAACCCCGCCGCCGAGCTGGTGGTCGACCCGGCCGTCCGTGGCCGAGGCCTGGCCCGCCCGCTGGTGGACACCGTTCTGGCGCGGGCCCACCGGGCGGGGCACGACGCGGTGGACTTCTGGGTGCACGGCGGCCACCCGGCGGCCCGGCACCTGGCCGAGGTGTACGGCGCCGAACTGGTCCGCGAACTGCGGCAGATGCGTCGCACCGGCCGGCAGACCGAGGAGGTGGCCGTCCCCGAGGGCATCGAGCTCCGCACCTTCCGTCCCGGGGAGGACGACGCCGAGTGGCTGCGGCTGAACGCCCTGGCCTTCGCCCACCACCCGGAGCAGGGCTCGTGGACCGAGCAGGACCTGGCCGAGCGGATCGCCGAGCCCTGGTTCGACCCGGCCGGCTTCTTCCTCGCCACCCGTGAGGGCAAGGTGGTCGGCTTCCACTGGACGAAGGTGCACCCGGCGAGCGCCACCGAGCCCGAGCTCGGCGAGGTGTACGTGGTCGGGGTGGACCCGGCCGAGCAGGGCAGCGGCCTCGGCCGGGCGCTGACCGCGGCGGGCCTGCGCCACCTGACCGGCACCGGTCCGGGCGAGCGCGGGCTGGACACCGTTCTCCTCTATGTCGACGCTGACAATCCGGCCGCCGTGCGGGTATACGAACGATTGGGGTTCGCCGTTCACGAGGTGGACCTCATGTACCGAGCCCGGTACCGGGCGAACCGGCCGTCCTGAGCGCTGGGGACGGCCCCCCGAGCGGTCGAGGGCGAGGGACGGGACGGCGACGCCTCTTGCCCCGACCGACTCAGCTTTCCTCCTGGCCATGCGGTGTTTACCGTGGATTCAATTGCTGCCGCGAAGATCACAGGATGAAGTCCGTAGTGTCTCGCTCGTGCAGAGTCGACCGCCACGCGCCGGCCGGTCCTGTACGGACCGCACCCGGTGGGTGGGTGCTGTCCCCGGGGCCGGCCCGGGGCGAGGGCGACGGCCCGCAGAGCCATTCGCGTCCGGACGCAGTCCTGCTGCTGGAGGAGCTGGAGCTCATGAGCATCCCCCGCCCCGTCTCTGCCCCGCTGTCGCCTACGGCCCGGATGTCCGGTGCGCTGGGTGTTCCGCCGGAGCTGCCGGCCACGGACGAAGAGGAGTTCGAAGCGTTGCCGCAGGGCCGCTTCCTGGACCGCGAGCGCAGTTGGCTCGCGTTCAACGAGCGGGTCCTGGAGCTGGCCGAGGATCCGGGCATCCCGCTGCTGGAGCGGGCGAAGTTCCTGGCGATCTTCGCCAGCAACCTGGACGAGTTCTTCATGGTCCGGGTGGCCGGTCTCAAGCGCCGGATCGCCACCGGGGTCGCCCAGCGCAGCGCGTCAGGCCTCCAGCCGCGCGAGGTGCTGGACCTGATCTGGACCCGCTCGCGCGAGCTGATGGCCCGTCATGCCGCCGCGTTCCAGCAGGAGGTGCTGCCGGACCTCGCCACCGAGGGCATCGAGGTGGTCCGCTGGTCGGAGCTGGCCGAGAAGGAGCAGGCCCGGCTGCACACGCTGTTCCGCCAGAAGATCTTCCCGGTCCTGACCCCGCTGGCCGTCGACCCGGCGCACCCCTTCCCGTACATATCGGGGCTCTCGCTCAACCTGGCCGTCGTGGTGCGCAACCCGGTCTCCGGGCACAAGCACTTCGCGCGCGTCAAGGTGCCGCAGTCGCTGGCCCGCTTCCTGGAGGCCTCGCCCCAGCGGTACGTCCCGCTGGAGGACGTCATGGGCGCGCACCTGGAGGAGCTCTTCCCGGGGATGGAGGTGCTGGCCCACCACGCCTTCCGCGTCACCCGCAACGAGGACCTGGAGGTGGAGGAGGACGACACCGAGAACATCCTCAAGGCCCTGGAGAAGGAGCTGATGCGGCGGCGCTTCGGCCCGCCGGTCCGGCTGGAGGTCGAGGAGTCGATCGACCCGTACATCCTGGACCTGCTGGTGCGGGAGCTGAACATCACCGAGGCGGAGGTCTTCCCGCTGCCCGGGCCGCTGGACCTGACCGGGCTGTTCGGGATCGCCGACCTGGACCGCCCGGAGCTCAAGTACCCGAAGTTCGTGGCCGGCACGGCCCGCGGGCTGACCGACGTCGAGTCGGCCTCCCAGCCGGACATCTTCGCCGCGATGCGCGAGCGCGACGTCCTGCTGCACCACCCGTACGACAGCTTCTCCACCTCGGTGCAGGCCTTCCTGGAGCAGGCCGCCGCCGACCCGGACGTGCTGGCGATCAAGCAGACCCTGTACCGCACCTCCGGCGACTCGCCGATCGTCGACGCGCTGATCGACGCGGCCGAGTCCGGCAAGCAGGTGCTGGTGCTGGTCGAGATCAAGGCGCGCTTCGACGAGCAGGCCAACATCAAGTGGGCCCGCAAGCTGGAGGAGGCCGGCTGTCACGTGGTGTACGGACTGGTCGGGCTGAAGACGCACTGCAAGCTCTCGCTGGTGGTCCGGCAGGAGGGCGACACCCTGCGCCGCTACTCGCACGTCGGCACCGGCAACTACCACCCGAAGACGGCCCGGCTGTACGAGGACCTCGGCCTGCTCACCTCCGACCCGCAGGTCGGCGCGGACCTCTCGGACCTGTTCAACCGGCTCTCCGGCTACTCGCGCCGCGAGTCCTACCGCCGTCTGCTGACCGCTCCGCGCGGTCTGCGCGACGGGCTGGTCTCGCGGATCCACAACGAGATCGCGCACCACAGGGACGGCCGCCCGGCCTATGTGAAGCTCAAGGTCAACTCGATCGTCGACGAGGCCGTGATCGACGCGCTGTACCGGGCGTCCCAGGCCGGGGTGCCGGTGGACGTCTGGGTGCGCGGGATCTGCGCGATCCGCCCGGGCGTGCCGGGGCTGAGCGAGAACATCACGGTCCGCAGCATCCTGGGCCGCTTCCTGGAGCACTCCCGGGTCTTCGTGTTCGGCAACAACGGCGATCCCGAGGTCTGGATCGGCAGCGCCGACATGATGCACCGCAATCTGGACCGCCGGATCGAGGCGCTGCTGCGGATCACCGATCCGGCGCACCGCGCCGAGCTGTCCGGGCTGATCGACCTCGGGGTGTCGGACGAGACCGAGTCCTGGCACCTGGGGCCGGACGGCGCGTGGGCCCGCCACTCCCAGGACGCCGAGGGCCGGCCGCTGCGACACGTCCAGGACCTGCTGATCGACTCGCGCCAGCGCCGCCGGGCCGCCACCTCGCGCTGACGCGTCCACTGATGCGAAGCCGCCGGGGCAGTGGCCCACGAGAGGGCACAGTCGCCCCGGCGGTCGGCCACCAGCTCCGGGACCACCCCGGGGGAACGGGGATCTACCACGCCATGACCGAAGCGCCGATGACGGCCCAGGCGGCCTCCACAGCGACCGCCGGGGACATCCTTTCCCGCCACCTCACCGCCCAGGCCGGCGCCTTCCTGCGCGCGCTGCCGCTGGCGGTGGGCGAGGTCGGCGCCAGACCCGGGACGGCCTCGATCGTCCCGTCGGCCGGCACCTCGGACCTGCTGCGGGCCGTCCGGCGGGTCGGCGGGCTGCTGCACACCTTCGGTTCGCTCTTCGAGCAGACCTGGGCGCAGGAGTCGCGCACCGAGCTGCGCTGGCTGCTCAACCTGCTCGCGCTGGAGCCCGGTTACGTCCGCCGCTCGGCCCGGCTGCTGGGCGCGCTGGACTCGCTGAGCGCCACCGGCCCGGACGGGACGGGCATGCTGGCCGGCCACGCCGGCGCCCCCAAGGCACGGGCGCTGCTGGACCGGCAGCTGACCCTGGCCCGGACCAGGGCGCACTCCACGGTGCTCCAGGAGCTCCGCTCCGCCCGGCTGCACGCGCTGGCGGACCGGATGACCCTGCTGGTCGGCGAGGCGCCGCTGCTGGAGCCGGCGGGCGGCCGGGCCCCGGCGGTGCTGCTGCCGCAGGCCGCCGCCGCGTTCGCCGCGCTGTCCGCGGGCGCCCAGCAGCTGCCGCTGCATCGGGCCGCGACGCCGTACGGCGGGGACGGGCTGCGCCGGCTGGGCACGGTGCCGGCGTCCCGCGGGGCGACGGACGCGGACACCGCGCTGGCGGCCGACGACGCGCCCTGGTCCCGGCTGCGGATCCTGGTGAAGCGGGCCCGGTACGCGCTGGAGGTGTGCGGCCGCTCGTCCTCCGAGCTGGACGAGCTGGACCTGGTGCTGGCCCGGCAGCAGGAGGCGGCGGACGCCGCCGTCACCGCCGCCACCGCGGCGCGCACCCCGCGGATCACCCCGGCGACCGCGTACGTGCTGGGCGTGGTGCACGCCGACCAGCGGCTGGAGGTGGAGTCGGCGCGGTACGCCGTCGGCCGCCGCTGGCCCGACCTGCCGCCCGGCCCGGACGGCTGGCTGGAGCTCGTGCCGGCCGAAGCCTGGGGGCACCCGGGCGTGCCCGGGACGGTCTGAGGTGGGCGAGCGCCCGGGCACCGGACGGGCGGCGGCCCGGGCCGGGAGCGGGGCGGAGCACGCCCCGGTGGTGCTGGCGGCGGGTGCGGTGCTGTGGCTGCCGGGGCGTCCGAAGAAGAGCGGCCGGCTGGGGCGGCCGCGGATCGCGGTGATCCACCGGCCCAAGTACGACGACTGGAGCCTGCCGAAAGGCAAGCTCGAACCCGGCGAGGGCGTGGTCGAGGCGGCGCTGCGCGAGGTCCGGGAGGAGACCGGGTTCGGCTGCCTGCTGGGTCCGGAGCTGCCCACCCGGCACTACCGGGTGCAGGGCCGTCCGAAGGAGGTCCGCTACTGGGCGGCGGTGCCGTCGAGCGGGTCGTTCCGGCCCAACCGGGAAGTGGACCGGTTGGAGTGGCTGCCGGCCGGGAAGGCCCGTGCCCGGCTCACCCACGACCACGACCGGGTGCTGGTCGACGCCCTGCTGGCGGTCCTGGGGGCGGAGCCGGTGCGGACGGAGGGGCCGCAGCGGTGAAGGAACGGTGGAAGTGATCTCCCCGCGCCCTTGCCGTGACGCAACCGTTACTACCTGACGTAGTTTCCTGTCATCCCTTCGAGGTTCACTCTCCGTTCACTTGCGACCGGCTGTCGTGTCACTTACCCGGCCTAACTTCGGGACCACCGGAGGGCCGAACGGGCCCCGGACCACAGCAGAACCCGCGCTGGGCCGTACGCGTACGGCCTGCGCAGAGGGCAATGCCACAGAAAGGGACACCCCTGTGAAGCTCCAGCGGAACGGCCGCTCCAAGGCCCTCGCGATCGGTGCCATGGCGCTCGTCAGCTCGCTGTCGCTCGCTGCCTGCGGGTCGGACGACAACAACAACACGACCGCCTCCGGCGGCTCCAGCGGCTCCGCCGCGGCCGCCGGCGCGATCAATTGTGGCAAGCCCGGTTCGCTGATCTCCGCCGGTTCGACCGCCCAGGGCGCCGCGATGGACGTCTGGAAGACCAGCTTCGCCGCCGCCTGCTCCGGCACCACGATCAACTACCAGGGTGGCGGCTCCGGTGCCGGCATCCAGCAGTTCAACCAGGGCAAGATCCAGTTCGCCGGCTCCGACTCGGCCCTCAAGCCGGCCGAGGTCGACGCCTCCAAGGCGGTCTGCACCGGCGGCCAGGGCATCGACCTGCCGATGGTCGGCGGTCTGATCTCGCTGGTCTACAACGTCGACGGCGTCGACAAGCTGGTCCTGGACGGCCCGACCGCCGCCAAGATCTTCGACTCGCAGATCACCAAGTGGAACGACCCGGCGATCGCCGCCCTGAACCCGGGCGCCAAGCTGCCGGACGCGGACATCCAGACCTTCCACCGCTCGGACGACGCCGGCACCACCGAGAACCTGACCAAGTACTTCGCCGCCGCCGGCGGCGGCGCCTGGTCCTACCCGGCCGGCAAGGCCTGGGCGGGCAAGGGCGGCCAGTCGGCCAACGGCAGCGCCGGCGTCTCGGCCCAGGTCAAGCAGGTCAAGAACTCGATCAGCTACGTCGAGCTGGCCTACGCCCAGACCAACAGCCTGAAGAGCGCCGCGATCAACACCGGCGCCTCCAAGCCGGTCGAGGCCACCGCCGAGGCCGCCGCCACCACCATCGGCAAGGCCCAGGCCGCCGGCACCGGCAGCGACCTCGCGCTGAAGCTCGACTACGCGACCAAGGAAGAGGGTTCCTACCCGCTGGTCCTGGTCACGTACGAGATCGTCTGCGACAAGGGCAACAAGGCCGACACCCTCGACACCCTGAAGTCCTTCCTGACCTACACGGCCAGCGACGCGGGCCAGAAGGCCATCGGCGAGAAGGGCTACGTCCCGCTGCCGAAGGCCGTGACCGACAAGGTCAACGGCGTCATCGCCACCCTGGCCTGACCCGACAGGACCCCCGGTGGGGCGGCCCCGTGAGCGAGGGGGGCCGGGGCCGCCCCACCGGAACGCACCACACCCAGCACCACGTCCGGGGCACCGCCGCCATGGTGCCGTCCCCCTTCCGGGGCGGCGCCACCAGACCGGAGTAGACCAATGACTTCATCCTCCCCTGCCGCCCCGCGAGGCAGGGAACGCCGGCCGCGCGACAGCCGGGTCGGCGACAAGATCTTCATGAACCTCGCCCGGGGCTCGGGCATCCTGCTGCTGGTCATCATGGCCGCGATCGCCGCGTTCCTGACCTGGCGGTCGGCGCTGGCCCTGAGCACCAACGAGGGCAACTTCCTCACCACCTTCGAGTGGACGCCGGACGCCCCGAAGCCCGTCTTCGGCATCGCCGTCCTGGCCTTCGGCACCATCGTCAGCGCCGTCATCGCGATGGCCATCGCCGTCCCGGTCGCCATCGGGATCGCGCTGTTCATCTCGCACTACGCGCCGCGCCGGATCGCCCAGCCGTTCGCCTACCTGGTCGACCTGCTCGCCGCCGTCCCCAGCGTCGTCTACGGCCTGTGGGGCGCGCTCTTCCTGGTGCCGCACCTGGACGGCCTGACCAGCTGGCTCAACGAGTACCTGGGCTGGACGTACATCTTCGACCAGACCCGGACCGGCACCCCGCGCAACCTGTTCACCGTCGGCATCCTGCTGGCGATCATGATCCTGCCGATCATCACCGCGGTCTCCCGCGAGGTGTTCCGCCAGGTGCCGCGGATGCACGAGGAGGCGGCGCTCGCGCTCGGCGCGACCCGCTGGGAGATGATCCGCACCGCGGTGCTGCCGTTCGGCCGCCCCGGCATCATCTCGGCCTCGATGCTCGGCCTCGGCCGCGCGCTCGGCGAGACCATCGCGGTCGCGATCGTGCTCTCCGCCAGCAACGTCCTGTCGCTGCACATCCTGGACGCCGGCGGCGGAACCTTCGCCCAGAACATCGCGCTGAAGTTCAACGAGGCCGGCACCAACGGCCGCGACGCGCTGATGGCCTCCGGCCTCGTCCTGTTCGTCATCACCCTGCTGGTGAACGGCGCCGCGCGAATGATCATCGCCCGCCGCAAGGAGTACTCGGGGGCCAACGCATGACCGCCACCGTCGTCGTCGAGGACGCCCGGCCCGTCGCCCGTCCGCTGACCGCCAACCGCCTGCCCAAGTGGGCCCCGGCCGCCATCGCCGGCGGCTCGATCGCCCTCGGCTGCGGGATCGGCGCGGTCGCCGGACTGACCAGCCACATCCAGTGGGGCCTGATCTCGGCCCTGCTCTTCGTCCTGATCACCTACGGCCTCGCGGCCCGGGTCGAGGGCCGCCGGCAGGCCAAGGACCGGGTCGCCACCTCGGTGGTCTGGGTCGCCTTCATCCTGGCGGTCATCCCGCTGGTCGCCCTGACGGTCTACACCGTCCAGCAGGGCATCGAGGTGATCAACGGGAACTTCCTGAGCCACTCGATGAAGGGCGTGATCCAGTCCGGTCCCGGCGGTGGCATCTACCACGCGCTGATCGGCACCCTGGAGCAGGTCGGCCTGGCCACCGCGATGGCCGCCCCGATCGGTCTGCTGACCGCCGTCTACCTGGTCGAGTACGGCCGCGGCAAGCTCGCCAAGGCGGTCACCTTCTTCGTCGACGTCATGACGGGCATCCCGTCGATCGTCGCGGGTCTGTTCGTCCTCTCGCTCTGGAACCTCGCCCTGGGCTTCGGCTACTCCGGTTTCTCGGGCAGCCTCGCGCTGGCGATCCTGATGATCCCGGTCGTGGTCCGGTCCACCGAGGAGATGCTGAAGCTCGTCCCGAACGAGCTGCGCGAGGCCTCCTACGCGCTCGGCGTGCCGAAGTGGAAGACCATCCTGCGGATCGTCCTCCCCACCGCGATCGGCGGCATCACCACCGGTGTGATGCTCGCGGTCGCCCGCATCACGGGCGAGACCGCCCCGGTGATGATGCTGGTGTTCGGCGCCGACTACATCAACAGCAACCCGTTCGACGGGCCGCAGCAGTCCCTGCCGATGTACATCTGGACGCAGTACTCGCAGGTCAACAACGACTTCGGCTACGCCCGTGCCTGGGGTGCGGCGCTGGTGCTGATCGCCTTCGTGATGGGGCTCAACCTCATCGCCCGGGGCATCGCACGCTGGCGCTCGCCCAAGGGCGGGCACTGAGCGACCGACTGACGTACGAGACAGACGAGAGAAGCAACGATCATGGCCAAGCGCATCGACGTCAGCGGACTGTCGGCCTACTACGGCTCCACCAAGGCCATCGAGGACATCTCGATGAGCATCGAACCCCGCTCGGTGACCGCCTTCATCGGCCCTTCCGGCTGCGGCAAGTCCACCTTCCTGCGGACCCTCAACCGGATGCACGAGGTGATCCCCGGCGCCCGGGTCGAGGGCAAGGTCCTGCTGGACGACGAGAACCTGTACGCCTCCAACGTCGACCCGGTCGCCGTGCGCCGCTCGATCGGCATGGTCTTCCAGCGCCCGAACCCGTTCCCGACCATGTCGATCTACGACAACGTGGTCGCGGGCCTGCGGCTCGCCGGCGTGAAGAAGAAGTCCGTGCTGGACGAGGTGGTGGAGCGCTCGCTGAAGGGCGCCAACCTCTGGAAGGAGGTCCACAACCGGCTGAACAAGCCGGGGGCCGGCCTCTCCGGCGGTCAGCAGCAGCGCCTGTGCATCGCCCGTGCCATCGCGGTCGAGCCCCAGGTCCTGCTGATGGACGAGCCCTGCTCCGCGCTCGACCCGATCTCCACCCTCGCCATCGAGGACCTGATCGGCGAGCTGAAGGAGCAGTTCACCATCGTCATCGTGACCCACAACATGCAGCAGGCGGCCCGCGTCAGCGACCGCACCGCCTTCTTCAACCTGGCCGGCGTCGGCCAGCCGGGCAAGCTGATCGAGCTGGACGACACCCAGCGGATCTTCTCCAACCCGCAGGTCCAGGCGACCGAGGACTACATCTCCGGCCGCTTCGGCTAGACCGGACCCCGTCGCGCCCCCGGCACGGGGAGCGCGACGGACCCGAGCTGTCCCGTGGTGCTGCATGGCGGTGCCGCCGCGGGGCATGGAAAAGGGCCCGCCCCCGAGATGTGGGGGCGGGCCCTGTCCGTTCACGCGTCCTGCCGGGGCGTCAGCCCCAGAACAGGTGGACGAACCAGTACACCAGCGCTGCGACGATGGCGGCCGCCGGCATCGTGATGAACCAGCCGAGCACGATGTTCTTCGCGACGCCCCAGCGCACCGCGCGGATCCGCTTGGTGGCCCCCGCCCCCATGATCGCCGCGGTGATCACGTGGGTGGTGGAGATCGGCGCCTTGAAGACGAACGACGTGATGTACATGACCGCCGCGGAGGTGGCCTCGGCGGCGAAGCCCTGCGGCGGGTCCAGCTCGATGATCTTGCGGCCGAGCGTGCGCATGATCCGCCAACCACCCGCGTAGGTGCCCAGCGAGAGCATGGTCGCGCAGGAGATCTTCACCCAGACCGGGATCCCGTTGCCGGACTGGTGGCCGGAGATGGTCAGGGCCAGGACCACGATGCCCATGGTCTTCTGGGCGTCCTGGAGGCCGTGCGCCAGGGCCATCGCGGCGGCCGAGGCGGTCTGGGCGACCCGGAAGTTGCGCTTCGCCCGGTGCGGGTTGGCCCGGCGGAAGATCCACAGGATCGCCAGCATCACCAGGAAGCCGCCGACCAGGCCGACCACCGGCGAGACGATCATCGGGATGATGATCTTGTCGAGGACGCCGCCCCAGATCACGTCGACGCCGCCGGCCAGCGCCGCGCCCACCATGCCGCCGAACAGCGCGTGCGAGGAGGAGGACGGGAGGCCGAAGTACCAGGTGACCAGGTTCCAGGCGATCGCCCCGACCAGGGCCGCGAACAGGATCACCATCCCCTGGTCACCGGTGGGGGTCTCGATGATCCCCTTGGAGACGGTGTGCGCCACGCCGCTGCCGAGGAACGCGCCGGCCAGGTTCATCACCGCGGCCATCGCCAGCGCCGCCCGCGGGGTGAGCGCCCGGGTGGAGACCGAGGTGGCGATCGCGTTCGCCGAGTCGTGGAAGCCGTTGGTGTACGTGAAGAAGAACGCAACGCCGACGACGGCGATGAGTGCTGCCATGTCCACGAGGGTCAGGACTCCTTGACGGCGATGGTCTCCACCGTGTTGGCGACGTGCTCGAACGCGTCCGCCGCCTCCTCAAGGACGTCCACGATCTGCTTGAGCTTGAGGACCTCGATGGCGTCGTACTGACCGGAGAACAGGTGGGCGAGCAGCTTGCGGTGGATCTGGTCGGCCTGGTTCTCCAGCCGGTTGACCTCGATCCAGTACTCCGTCAGGTTGGACATGCTGCGCAGGTTCGGCATCGCCTCGGCGGTGAGTTCCGCGGCGCGCGCCAGCACCTCGATCTGCTGCTCGATGCCCTTCGGCAGGGTCTGGATGTCGTAGAGGACGACCAGGTCGACGGCCTCCTCCATGAAGTCCATGATGTCGTCCAGCGACGAGGCGAGGCTGTAGATGTCCTCGCGGTCGAAGGGCGTGATGAAGGACGAGTTCAGCTGGTGGAAGACGGCATGGGTGGTGTCGTCCCCGGCGTGTTCGGCGGCGCGCATGCGCTCGACGATCTCCGCACGGGCCGACACGTCTGATCCCAGCAGCTCCAAAAGGAGCTTCGATCCGACGACGAGGTTCTCCGCCGCGGCGGCGAACATGTCGTAGAAGCTCGTCTCCTTCGGGGTCAGGCTAAAACGCACGGAAATCTCCGATGTGCGGGGTAGGGACTGAACGATGCTAGGTGCAACCAAGCGCAATCACGCAAGCGGGGTGTCGGGGCAGGAGCCGGAACCTCCCCTTCCGCTCGACGGTCGCACCGACTGTCCGGGCCGCACCACCACACGTGGACTCGAACCCTCAGTCTGACGGAACCTCGACCGGATTGTCCCCGTCGTGCGCACGGAGGACGGGGTCGCCGCCCAGACGGGCGAACCGGCGGGCACCCCCTCCCGGGCCCCGTGGCACATGCCGGGTCGGCCGTCGGAACACCACGGAAGGCCCCGGTGTTGGACACTGGTGGCCGACGCAGCCACCAGGCACTGAGACGAAGGCGGGGCCGATGACCACGACGCAAGCGCGCACCGAGCCGGAGCAGGCACAGGGGACCGACCCGCACGCCGACCACGCTCCGACGGGGCACCACGGCCCGCACGGCTACAGCGCGCAGAAGGACGCCCACCTCAAGCGGCTGCGCCGGATCGAGGGCCAGATCCGCGGCCTGCAGCGCATGGTCGACGAGGACGTCTACTGCATCGACGTGCTCACCCAGGTCTCGGCCAGCACCAAGGCGCTGCAGTCCTTCGCACTCTCCCTGCTGGAGGAGCACCTGCGGCACTGCGTCGCCGCGGCCGCCGAGGAGGGCGGCACCGAACTCGATGCCAAGGTCGCGGAGGCCACCGCCGCGATCAGCCGCCTGCTGCGCAGCTGAGCGCGGCCCCGGGGGCGCGTCGCCCCCGGGCGCCCGCTAGCCGTCGGCCTCCCGGTCGGCCTGCCCGGGCTCGGCCCGGTCCAGCAGCACCTCGTCGATCCGCTCGGTCGGCAGCCGGTCGCCGGAACTGGCCGTCGCGGCGATCATCAGCTCGCCGGCCAGATCGATCTCGTCGAGGGCCGCGTCGTCGTGGCCGCCGCTGCGGCCACCCGTGGACGACACCACCTGCACCACCCCTTCAGTGCCTCGCCAGCCCGGGCGGCAGCCACCCGGAGTCCAGCCTAGGCACTTCGGGGCCCGTCCACATGGCACGGACGGGCCATCTCGGCGCCGCCGAAACGGGTGGCCGCCGCTCCCCGGACGGCCACCCGCCCCGGTGGCACCCCGTCTCGCCCCGGCGCCGGAGCGCTGCCCCGGCGACCCGGGGCGTGTCCGACCCGCCCTACTTCGGGCTCTCCGTGGGCTTCATCTGGTAGATGTCCGAGGCCGAGGGCTCGGCTGCCTCGACCGGCTTGCCGAAGTCCGTCAGCGAGGTCGTCGACGTCACCTTCACCTGGTCCTTGGGCTCCTTCGACCCGGCCACCCCGGCGAAGGTGAACACCTCGACCACCTTGCGCAGCCGGCCCTGGTCGTCCAGCCAGGCGTCGTACGGGACCTCCTTGACGGTGAAGGTCTGCCCGCCCATCCGCAGGCCGTCACCGCCGCGGCCGCCGGTCGCGTCGGCTGCCTTCGCCAGGTCCAGGGTGCCCCGGTAGTGGTGCAGCGCGACCCCGTCGACGGTCTCGGTGCCCACCGCCTCCGCCTTCTGCGCCCCGCGCAGCGCCCCCGCCGCCGAGGCCGGGTCGGTGGCGCCGCTGCTGACCAGGTTGCCGTCCGGCAGCTGGCGCACGTCCAGCTTGACCCACTTGCCCTCGGGGACCTTGGCGCCGCTGTTCTGGAGGTAGACGGTGCCCGGCAGGACCACCTCGACGATCTTCCCGGTGGTCGCCGCGCCCGGCGGCACCTGGACCTCCAGCCGGCCGATCCGCTTGACGTAGTCGTAGCCGCCGGTGCCGCTGAACGAGGCCTTCTTCTCGGCGGACTCGGTGACCAGCTCCGTCGCGGTGTGCGCGGAACCGGTGCGACCGGTGATGTCGGCGGCGTTGCGCACCGCCGTCAGCGCGTCCGCGGCGAGCTGGTCGGGGGCGCCCGACTGCTGGTCGGAGGAGCCGTCGACGGAGCCGCCGGAGCAGCCGGCGGCCCCCGCCGCCAGGGCGGCGGCGAGCAGGGCGGCCCCGGCCGCCGCGCGCAGGTGCGGACCCGGACGGCGTGCCGACCGTCCGGTGCGCTGCTGGTCGGTCATCTTCATCCTCGCGACAACCCCCTCGGGCCCGACTGCCCCGCCGGCCACCACCGGGTGGGCAGAGCTCTTTCCGGGCAAACGAGTTGGGAGGCAAAGGGTTACGGGGGCCGGTGTGACGGGAGCTTCGCGACGGGGCCCGTGGCGCGTTACGGTGAGCCACGTGCACAGTGAGCTGCCGGTCGCCCCCGGCACCGCCCGGATGCCCGAACACCGCCTCGCGATCAGCGAGCGCGGCTCCTTCGCCTTCGCGACCTGCAGCTGTGGCTGGTACGCCCCGGCCCGCCGCTCCCGCGACCTGTCCCGCCGCGAGGGAGCCGACCACCTCGCCGAGAAAGGTGCCGGGAACGATGCGGCGAACGGTGCCGAGCCGGACTGATCCGGAGCCGGACCCCTGGCACCCCGCGGGGCCGCGGGAGGGGGCGGGCGCGAGGTCAGGCCGCGAGGTCGGACTCCGGCGGCTGCTCCCCGGTCCGCACCGCCCCGCGACCGCGTCGACGGCCGCGCGCGGCTACCCCGCCGCGGGCCGCTCCGCCGCGCTCGGGCGCCCGGATCAGCGGGGCGACCGCCGTCCGGCTCAGCGCGTGGCAGAACGGCACCAGCACCGCCATCGCGATCGGCGCCAGCAGCAGCACCACGGCGACCGCGAGCGCGAAACCGCCGATCACGTCGGTCGGGTAGTGGACGCCCATGAACATCCGGCAGAAGCCCTGGAGGAGCGCCAGCCCGCCGGCGATCCAGCCGAGCCTGCGGTTCACCAGGAACAGCGCCACCGCGACGCCCATGGTCATGGTCGAGTGGTCGCTGACGAAGGAGTGGGTGCCGGCCTTGCCGTCCACCAGCACCAGCAGCCCCGGATGGTCGACGAAGGGGCGCGGGCGGTTCACGATCGCGGCGATCGGGAGGTTGGCCAGCTCGGCGACGGCCACCGAGAGCGGCACCCAGAGCAGCCCGGCCATCGCCACCGGTGCGTCCGGACGGCGCCTGGCCTGGAGCCAGGCCACCAGACCGAGCATCGCCAGGCCGATCAGGATGCCGTACTCGCCGATCCACGAGACCAGGTGGTCCAGCCACTGCGGGGAGCGCTTGGCCAGCCCGTTGACGGCGTAGAGCAGGTCGAGGTCGGGGTTGGTCGTGTCGGCAAGCGGCGTCGACACGCCGCACCTCCTTCTGGTCCGCTGCACCTGGTCGTCGTGGCCGGGGCCCGCCCGGTGCGGGGTGCTGACGAGGGGCCACCGGAGGAAACGTCATTTCCGGGGCACAGCGTTCCACGGAAACGCGCGGTTATCGAAACTTGACTCAGCGTCCACAGTGCGCACACAGGTCCCGCCGTCCCCGCCGCACCGGGCCTATCGTCCCGACCCGGCGGGGCTCGGCCCGGCCGGCGCGGGCGGCGCCGCGACCGCCGACCGGGTGGGGGCCGCCGGGGCCACGGCGGCGCCGCCCTGCGCGCCGCCCTGGTTCCCCGCCGGGGCGGTGGGCTCCGTCCCGCCCGGCCGGCTCGGGGCGTTGACCGCGCCGTCGTTGTTGCGGGTCGGCAGCGCCTGGGCGCCGTCCGAGGTGACCCGGGTCGCGCCGATGTACTCCCTGGTGTCGATCTTGTCGTAGCGGATCACCGCGCCGGTGTGCGGCGCGTTGATCATGTACCCGCCGCCGACGTAGATCCCGACGTGGTGGATGCTCCGCGGATCGCTCAGGTCCGTCGCCCAGAACACCAGGTCGCCCGGCCGCAGCTGATCGCGCGACGGGTGCGGCCCGGCGTACCACTGGTCGTTGGCCACCCGGGGCAGGGTGATGCCCACGCTGGCGAACGCGGCCTGGGTCAGGCCCGAGCAGTCGAACCGCCCGTTCTGCGAAGGCAGGCCCTCACCGCCCCACAGGTACGGGGTGCCGAGCTTGGTCTGCGCGAAGTAGATCGCGGCCGACGACTGCGGGGACACCTCCAGCGGAGCGGTCGGCGAGGCCGGCGCGGCGAAGCTGCGGGCCATCGCCTGGATGTTCCGCACGTAGCCCTGGGTCTCCTTGTACGGCGGGACCCCCTTGTACTTGATGACAGCGCCCTCGCCGGCGTTGTAGGCGGCCAGCACGTTGGCCTGCGGGTCGCCGGGCACCTTCGCGACCTCCTTGGCGATCGCGCAGTCGTAGGTCGCCGCCGAGGCGATCGCGTCCAGCGGATCCCAGACGTCCGTCTTGCCGTCCCCGTTGCCGTCGGTGGCGTAACTGGGCCAGGTGCCCGGCATGAACTGCGCCATTCCCTGCGCCCCGACCCCGGACCGCGCCCTGGGGTCGAAACCGCTCTCCTGGTACAACTGCGCCGCGAGCATCGGCGGGGAGATCTCCGGGCAGAGCGAGCCCCACCGCTGGATCGGATCCTGGTAGGCCGCGGGGACCGTTCCGGGGGACAAGGCGGAACGATTCGCCGACTGTTGCGGCGTCCCACTTGCCGCAAAAGTCCCCATCGTCACCAGCCCGATGAACCCGAACGCGACAACTCCCGCAGCGGCGGCGGCCGTACCGGCCTTCCGGAGTACCATCAGCACCATCCCGACGAATCGTCAGTCGAAGTGTCCCGGAAGGCGTTGCTCACCGCAATCATCAGAGATACGAACAGTGAGCGCTATCCTTCGTACGGTGTACATCCTCGCGTACGTGCCCGATGCCTCACGACCAATTCGCGAGAAGTAGCCAAGTCGACATCAGATCTGGCCAAGAATAGGTACCGACCCTTCGCGCGGGCCGGGTCCGGGCCCTTGAATTTGCCTGATCGGGCGGTGAGATGGAAATGAACCTGAGCAGCGTGCACACCAATGCGGTCGGCCACCTGGCCGAGGACCCCCCCAAGAAGCCGAACATCGACACCATCATCGGCGGAATCGCGCCGGACTGGGGGCCGTTCGCGAGCCTCGGGTCGGAGGCGCGGGTGATGGTCGAGGTCATCATGGCCGTCGCCATCCTCATCTGCCTCGGCCTCGCGGTCTGGGGTGCGGCCAAGCAGCGGATCGGAGCGACCGCGATGCGCGACAGCTTCGGCGCCGAACAGGGCAAGGGGCTGATCGTCGCCGGCCTGACCGGCGTGTTCATCATCGGATCACTCGGCACTCTGTTCACCATTGTCTACGGCATGGCGATCTGACGATCAGGCAGCAGTAGTCCGACCGGCCTGAGGCCGGGGTTCCGTCCGGACCCCCTCCGGCGGCCGGCCCGCCAGGAGTCCATCCCCGTCCCCGCCCTCCGCCCGCGCCCGCCCCCGGGCGGAGGCCCCCCGGAGCCGCCCCGGCTCCCCGCACTTGGAGGGCCGCCGTGCCGTTGTCCGACGACCAGCCGCGCACCCGCACGCGCCTGCCGGTCGGCGAACAGTCCTCCGCCCAGCCGAACCCCCGTCAGGCTCGACCGCTGCGCGCCCTGCTGGCCGTCCTGGTCGTCGTCACCCTGCTCGTGGTGGCCGTCGCCATCGCCAACCGTGTCACATCCGGCACCGCAGGCGGCAGCTCCTCCGCCGACCGCGCCGACGCCGGTGCCGGGCCCGCCCCCAGCGGCGACCAGCCCGTCGGCACCACCGTCAACGGCATCCCGACCGGCTACCCGCACACCGAGCCCGGTGCCCAGTCGGCCGCCACCAACTACGCGGTGGCGATCGGCTCCGCGGACATGTTCCGCACCGACAGCCGGCACGGCATCGTCGCCACCATCGCCGACCCGGGCGCACTGGCGGGGCTCCAGAGCCGGCTGGACCAGGGCTTCTCCCCCGAGACGGCCGCCAGGTTCGGGGTCGATGCGCAGGGGCGGCCGCCGAAGGGGCTGACATTTGTCAGCCGGACAATCCCGATCGGAACCCGGAGCAGTGGCTACACCGCGGACAGTGTCAAGGTCGACGTCTGGTGCACGGGCCTGTTCGGGCTGGCTGGTGAGCGCTCTACGAAGCCGGTCTCCGAGGAGTGGTTCACGCTCAACCTCAGCTTGCGATGGACCGGGACGGACTGGAAGCTCAGCGACTACAGCCGTGTGGCGGGGCCAGCCCCGATCCCACCGGACCAACAGGCCGCGACGGCCGAGGAGATCACTGGTGCCGTCGAGCAGTTCGGAGGCTTCCACTATGCCCGTTGACGGTAACTCGGGCGTTGTTCGACGGACCGTGGGTCGCGTGACGGGGGCCGCATTGCTCGGCGCCCTATCGGTGGTGGCTTCGGCCCATCGAGCGCTGGCGGACCCCTCGCCGACCCCGAGTTCGGGTGCGACCAATACGAGTTGTCCCGGTGTCCCGCTCCCCGGCAGCGACGTTTACTGCGCTCCACCCGGCGGTGGTTCTCTCCCCGGGAGCGGCACTGTCGGGACTGTGACCGATCCGCTCGGGTCGTTGGCCAAGAGTTGTGCGCAGGCAGCGGCGTGGGTGGTGCGGAAGTTGTCGGGGGCGATCGACGGGACGACGCAGGTGGACTTCACCAATGCGTCGTTCCTGCAGCAGTACGCCGTGGTGTTCGCCGTGTCGACGGTGATCACATTGGTGCTGTGGCTGCTGGCGGTGACGAAGCGGGCGGTGCGGGGGGCGCCGCTGACGACGGCGTTCTCGGAGGCGATCGGCTTCCTGTGGCTGACGGTGGTGGCGTCCGCGTTCACGCCGTTGATCCTGTTCACCGTGGTGAGTGTGACGGACGGGCTGACCAAGGCGATCGCGGTCGGGACGAAGACGGACACCGGGTCGTACCTGGGTGGGTTCGCCGACACGCTGGAGAAGGGCGACGTGGGTGGTGGTCCGCTGATCCTGGTGATCGTGTCGCTGGTCGCGGTGCTGGCGGCGGCGGTGCTCTGGATCGAGCTGCTGATACGGGCGGCGATGCTGTACGTCGGCGCGCTGCTGGGTACGGCGGTGTACGCGGGGCTGGTGGACCGGCAGTTGTGGAAGCACGTGCGGCGCTGGGCGGGGGTGATGCTGGCGGTGGACCTGGCGAAGCCGATCATCGTGGTCATCCTCGGGCTGGCGGGCGCGGTGGCGACCGGGTCCGGGGCCGACGACGACTTCGCCCGGGTGTTGTCGGGGCTGGCGATCCTGTTCCTGTCGATCTTCGCGAGTGCCGCGGTCTACCGCTTCGTGCCGGGCTTCGGCGACGAGATGCTCAACATGCGCGGGGCCCGGGCCAACGCCGTGCAGGCCGGTTCGGCGATGATCAACGGCACCGCGAACCTGATGAAGCAGGGCATCACGACCCACGGCGACCGTGGTCCGCAGGCGGCGGGCACGGGTGGCGGCGGGGGTGCGGGCGGCGGTTCGGTCGCGCCGGGCATCGCCGCCCACGCCGGCCGGACGCCTACGCCACCGCCGCAGGGCGGGCCCCCGCAGGCTTCGGTTCCGATCCGCGACAGCAATCCAGCGAAGGGAGGGTGACGGGTAAGTGAGCAGCGAACCGCTGGGCCAGTACGGTGCCCAGTACGCCCAGCCGTACGTGCACCAGCGCCGTACCTACCTGATCGGCAAGGCCCGCCCGAACGCGCCGATCGGCCGGAACCGGGAGTCCGGCGAGATCATGCTGATCATCCTCGGGGCCTTCCTCGGCATGCTCTGGGGCCTGTTGATGCCGATCCTGCCGCTGCGGATCGGCGGGTTGGTCGGTCTGCCGGCGCTCGCCATCGCGGCGGTGTACGTGCCGTACCGCAAGCGGACGTTCTACAAGTGGGTGGAGATCAACCGCACCTACCGCCGGACGGTCCGCAGCGGGCGGGCGGTGTGGCGCTCGGACGTGATGGACGCCGGCACCCGGCTGGACGGCCGGGAGGTGGAGGTCGGCCCGCCGCCGGGGGTGGGGCGGCTGCGCTGGCTGACGGCGCCGTTCGGGCCGGACGAGGTCGGGGTGCTGATGCACCTGGAGCGTCGGACGGTGACGGCCGCGATCGAGATCGAGGGCCCGGGCGTCGGCCTGCGTGACTCGGAGGACCAGGAGGCCCTGGTCGACCGGTTCGGGACGCTGTTGAAGCACGTCGCCAACGGGGACGGCTTCGTGACGCGGCTGCAGATCCTGGCCCGTACCCTGCCGGCCGATCCGGACGCGCACGCCAAGGACGTCGAGCGGCGCGGCGACCCGTCGTCGCCGCGCTGGCTGCAGGACTCGTACGACCAGCTGCAGTCGATGGTGTCGACCTCCTCGGAGCAGCACCGGGCGTACCTGGTGGCCTGCATGCACTACACCCGGGACCTGGCCGCCGAGGCGCACGCGATGGGCCGGACGGCCACCGGGCGGCGGGCGCGGGACGACGAGGGGCTGGCGGCCGTGATGGCGCGCGAGCTGACCGACATCTGCGCCCGGCTGGCGGAGGCGGACATCCGGGTGCGTCAGCCGCTGGGTCAGGCCCGGCTCTCCTCGCTGCTGCACTCGATGTACGACCCGGACCACCCGATCGACCACATCCAGGCGATGTCCCGGCGCAACGCCTGGCCGGCCGAGCTGGACGCGACCCAGCCGCAGTACCTGCAGGCGAAGACCCGCGAGTCGGCGACCCGGGAGCCGTGGTGCCACGCCACCGCGTGGATCAAGGAGTGGCCGCTCACCCCGGTGGGCGTCAACTTCCTGGCGCCGCTGCTGGTGCACACCCCGGACGTGATCCGGACGGTCGCGGTGACGATGGACCTGGAGCCCACGGACGTCGCGATCGAGCGGATGCTGACCGAGAAGACCAACGACGAGGCCGAGGCCAGCCGTGCGGCCAAGATGAACCGCACGGTCGACCCGCGCGACCTGGCCCACACCGGCCGGGTGGACCAGCGCGGTGACGACCTGGCCTCCGGCGCGGCCGGGGTGAACCTGGTCGGCTACATCACGGTCTCCTCGCGCAACCCCGACGCGCTGGCCCGCGACAAGCGGACCATCCGGGCCTCGGCCGGCAAGAGCTACCTCAAGCTGGAGTGGTGCGACCGCGAGCACCACCGGGCCTTCGTCAACACGCTTCCGTTCGCCACCGGCATCCGCCGCTGAGCACGGCCGCACCCCCCGTACACCCGCACCCCCGTCCACCGCTGACCCGTCAGGAGGCCGCCCATGGCGCTCGGCAACCTCACCGATGCGTTCACCAGCCTGATGTTCGGCAAGGTGGAGACCACCCGCCTGCCGGTGCGCACCTCCACCGGCCAGGCGCAGGCCGTCTACCTGCCCACGGCGGCTCCGGGCCTGGGCGACTCCGGTGTGATCATCGGTCGCGAGGTGTACAGCGGCAAGGGGTACGTCTACGACCCGTTCCAGCTGTACGGGCAGCAGCTGCCCGCCCCGCACTGGCTGGTGCTCGGTGAGTCCGGCAACGGCAAGTCGGCGCTGGAGAAGACGTACGTGCTGCGGCAGCTGAGGTTCCGCGACCGCCAGGTCGTGGTGCTGGACGCGCAGGGCGAGGACGGCGTGGGCGAGTGGAACCTGATCGCCGACGCGCTGGGCATAAAGTCCATCCGGCTGGACCCGATGGCGGCCAGGGACGGCGGGGTGAAGCTCAACCCGCTGGACCCGGCGATCACCCAGACCGGCCAGCTGTCGCTGCTGCGCACCATCGTCGAGGTGGCGATGGGGCGCGGGCTGGAGGAGCGCGCGGGCTTCGCGCTGAAGGCCGCGCACGCCCACGTGGTGGCCTCGGTGAAGGATCGCCAGCCGGTGCTGGACGACATCATCGACACGCTGCGCAACCCCGACCTGTCCTCGGTGGAGTCGCTGGGCGTGGCGGTGGAAGAGGTGCAGTCCTGGGGCCTGGACGTGGCGCTGGTGCTGGACCGGCTGGTCGACGGCGACCTGCGCGGCATGTTCGACGGGTCGACCACCGAGGGCATCGACCTGGACGCGCCGCTGATCGTCTTCGACCTCTCGCACATCGACCGCAACTCGATCGCGATGCCGATCCTGATGGCGATCGTCGGGGTGTGGCTGGAGCACACCTGGATCAGGCCGGACCGGAAGAAGCGCATCTTCCTGGTCGAGGAGGCCTGGCACATCATCAACAGCCCCTTCGTGGCCCAGCTGTTCCAGCGGCTGCTGAAGTTCGGCCGTCGGCTGGGCCTGTCCTTCGTCGCGGTGGTCCACCACCTGTCCGACGTGGTGGACGGCGCGGCGGCCAAGGAGGCGTCGGCGATCCTGAAGATGGCCTCGACCCGGACGATCTACATGCAGAAGGCCGAGGAGGCGCGGGCGACCGGCCGGGTGCTGGGCCTGCCGCGCTGGGCGGTGGAGATCATCCCGACCCTGTCGCCGGGCATCGCGGTCTGGGACGTCAACGGCAACGTCCAGGTGGTCAAGCACATCGTCACCGAGGCTGAGCGTCCGCTGGTTTACACGGACCGCGCGATGACGGAGGACGCGGTGGCCGAACGGGACCGCGCGGAGCGGCAGTTGGCGGCCGAGCCGGGGGTCTGAGAGCCCCTCGGGAGGGCCCGCGCGGCGGCCGTCTCCGCGGGCTCCGCGCCCCTCGGACGGCGATGGTTCGTCAGTAGGTAATCCTCTCGTTACGTTCGACGTCCTGACAGCTACGCGCGTTGACCATAGGCTTCGCAGTCGCAACACATGCCCGAACGCCGATGCTGTCCACAGCCGGTGCTCCTTCCAAGGTGCAGGGGAACCCTTCATGCTCACCGTCAGATCCCGACGGACGGCGCTCGCCGTCGTCGCCGCCGCAGGTCTGTTCGGCACGGTGGTCGTGCCGACGGCCGCCCAGGCCGCCGACGCCAACGCCAAGCGCCACAAGACCGTCAACCTCCAGCTGCTGGCGATCAACGACTTCCACGGCAACCTGGAGCCCCCGGCCGGCTCCTCCGGCACGATCAAGGAGATCGACCCGGCCACCGGCAAGGAGGTCGCCACCCCGGCCGGCGGCATCGAGTACCTGGCCACCGAGCTGCGCAAGGCGCGCATCCCGGCCGACGACTCGATCACCGTCGCCGCCGGCGACATCATCGGCGCCAGCCCGCTGACCTCGGCGCTCTTCCACGACGAGCCGACCGTCGAGGCGATGGACAAGCTCGGCCTGGACGTCACCTCCGTGGGCAACCACGAGTTCGACGAGGGCGCGCAGGAGCTGCGGCGCATGCAGGACGGCGGCTGCCACCCGACCGACGGCTGCTACGAGCCCGGCCGCACCTTCAAGGGCGCCAACTTCAACTTCCTGTCGGCCAACGTCACCGACGAGAAGTCCGGCAAGCCGCTGCTGGCCCCGTACTGGATCACCAAGTCCCAGGGCGTGAAGGTCGGCTTCATCGGCGTCACCCTGGAGGGCACGCCGAACATCGTGACCGCCGAGGGCATCAAGGGGCTGAAGTTCGCCAACGAGGTCACCACGATCAACAAGTACGCCGCCGAGCTCAAGGCCAAGGGCGTCAACTCGATCGTCGCGCTGATCCACGAGGGCGGTTACCCGGCCAGCGGCATCTACAACTACGACTGCGGCGCGGCCGGCCAGGGCATCTCGGGCCCGATCGTCGACATCGCGAAGAAGATCGACCCTGCGGTCGGCGCCATCGTCACCGGCCACACCCACAACGCGTACGCCTGCAGCATCCCCGACCCCAACGGCGTCCCGCGCTCGGTGACCAGCGCCGCCTCCTTCGGCCGGCTGTTCACCGAGATCGACATGAAGCTGGACAAGACCACCGGCGAGATCGTGCGTCCCTCGGTCAAGGCCGAGAACCACGTGGTGCGCCGCACGGTCGAGAAGGCGCCCGACATGACGGCGCTGGTCGACCACTACTCCAAGCTGGCCGCCCCGATCGCCAACCGTCCGATCGGCTACATCGCCTCGGACATCAACGGCCGCGGCAACGGCGACCCGGAGAAGCCGCTCGGTGACGTGATCGCCGACGCGCAGCTCGCCGGGCTGGCCCCGGCCGACAAGGGCGGCGCGCAGGTCGCCTTCATGAACCCCGGCGGCATCCGCTCCGACCTGGTCTACAAGGCCTCGGGCGGCGAGGGCGACGGCGTGGTGACCTACGGCGAGGCGTTCACCGTCCAGCCGTTCACCAACATGATGCAGGTCAAGACGCTGACCGGCGCCCAGCTGATCCAGCTGCTCCAGCAGCAGGTGAGCGGCTCCAACGCCGCCGCGCCGAAGATCCTCCAGGTGTCCTCGAACCTGCACTACACCCTGGACATGCGCAAGACCGGTGCGGACCGCGTGGTCCTGGACTCGGTCCGGCTGAACGGCGCCCCGGTCGACCCGGCCGCCACGTACCGCGTCGCGGCCAACGAGTTCCTGGCCGGCGGCGGCGACGGCTTCCCGGCCTTCGCGGCCGGCACCGACAAGCTGGTCGGCGCCTCGGACCTGGACGTCTTCATCGCCTACCTGGGTGCCCACAGCTCGGCGGCCGCGCCGCTCCAGGCCCCGGCGCAGGACCGGATCAAGGTCATCGGCCCGGGCAGCACCATCGACTGACCGTGAGCCGGCCACGGGGCGGGTGGGAGCGCTGTCGGGGCGCCCCCACCCGCCCTTCCGTCATTCCGGGGCGGGGCCGCCGGGCAGGCGGACGGTGGCCAGCGCGCCCGGGCCGCCGTCGGTGGCGGGGCCGAGGGTGACCTCGCCGCCGGCCTCCCGGACGCTCTGGGCGACGATCGAGAGCCCGAGGCCGGAGCCGGGCAGCTGGCGCGAGGACGGCGAGCGCCAGAACCGGTCGAAGACGTACTGGAGCTCGTCCGGTGGGATGCCGGGGCCGTGGTCGCGGACGGTCAGGACGCCCTGGTGCAGCCGGACGTCGATGGTGCCGCCGGGCGGGCTGTACTTGACCGCGTTGTCCAGCAGGTTGATCACGGCCCGTTCCAGCCCGGCCGCGTCGCCGTGCACGTACCAGGGCTCGGTGTCGGTCTCGAAGACCAGCCCCGGGCCGCGCAGCTCGGCCCGTTCGACGGCCCGTCCGGTGATCTCGTGCAGGGCGACCACGGTCGGTTCCGGACCGCTCTTCGGGGTGTCCGGGCGGGAGAGCTGGAGCAGGTCGCCGATCAGGACGGTGAGTTCCTGCATCTGCGCCTTCATGTTGCCGAGCAGCTTGGTCTTGGTCGCGGCGGGCAGCGGGCGTCCGGTGTCGTTGCTGCGGATCAGCAGGTCGACGTTGGTGCGCAGGGAGGTCAGGGGGGTGCGCAGTTCGTGTCCGGCGTCGGCTATCAGCCGGGTCTGCCGCTCGCGGGAGTTGGCGAGGGCGGTGCTCATGGAGTTGAAGGAGGTGGAGAGACGGGCGATCTCGTCGTCCCCGCGGACCGGGATGGTGGTGCCGACCTCCTCGGTCCTGGCGATGTGTTCGACGGCGTCGGTGAGCCGGTCGACGGGCTTCAGGGCGGAGCGGGCGACCAGGCGGCCGGCGATGGCGGCCAGCAGGATGCCGCCGGCGGAGACCGAGCCGAGGAGGATGGCGAGGCCCTGGAGGGACTCCTCGATGGGCTGGGTGGAGGTGGCCACCATCATGAGCGCCGGGCGTGACCCGTGGGTCGGGGAGATCCGGACGACCGCCGGGGTGCCGTCGGTGAACCGGCCGTCGCGGATGATCGACTGGCCGTTCTGGAGCTTGAACCCGGCCAGGTCGCCGGGCTCGACCACTATGGCCTTGCTCGCGTTCGGCGGCAGGCAGACGGCGGTCGGGCCGGCCACCACGTACTGGGTGTCCCGGGCCACCGCGCCGCCGTTCTCCGGGGTGAGGCTCGTCGGCTGTTCCGCCAGGGCCTGGTCCGCGGTCGGGTAGCAGCTCAGGAGGACTCGGGGGGCGGGGGGCATCGGTGCGCTGAGGAGGTCCGTCCGCACCTGCCCGTACAGCTGCTTCTGCACGATGAACCAGCACGCCAGCGCCGAGAGCGCGATGGCCACCGCCACCGCGGCCGCGCTCAGGAAGGTGAGGCGGCCGCGCAGCGAGCGGGAGCGGTACCAGTGGACCAGGCGGTGCCGGAGCCCCGGCGTGCGGGGCGGAGCCGGCGGAGGGGCCAGCGGCGGGGGCGGGACGTTGTTCACGCGCTCGTGCCGGAGGCCGGGCGCAGCGCGTAGCCGACGCCGCGCACGGTCTGGATCAGGCGGGGCATGCCGCCCTGCTCGGTCTTGCGGCGCAGGTACATCACGTACACGTCCAGGGAGTTGGAGGAGGGCTCGAAGTCGAAGCCCCAGACCGCCTTGAGGATCTGTTCGCGGGTGAGGACCTGGCGCGGGTGGGAGAGGAACATCTCCAGCAGCATGAACTCGGTGCGGGTGAGCTCGATCGGCTTGCCGGCCCGGGTGACCTCGCGGGTGGCGGTGTTCATCCGCAGGTCGGCGAAGGCGAGCACCTCGCTCTCGTCCTCGACGGCGGCGCGGGCGGCGGCCTCGGCGGCGAGGGCGTTGCGGCGCAGCAGGGCGCGGACGCGGGCGAGGAGTTCGTCGAGTTCGAAGGGCTTGGCGAGGTAGTCGTCGGCGCCGACGTCGAGGCCGGTGACGCGGTCGCCGACGGCGTCGCGGGCGGTCAGCATCAGCACCGGGACGGTGTCGCCGCGCGAGCGCATCCGGCGGACGGCGGTGAGGCCGTCCATCCGGGGCATCATGATGTCCAGCAGGACGAGGTCGGGCCGGTCGCGTTCGACGGACTCCAGGGCTTCGTAGCCGTCGGTGGCGGTGGCGACCTCGTACCCCTCGAAGGCGAGGCTGCTCTCCAGGGCGTCCCGGAGGGCGGGTTCGTCGTCGACCACGAGGAGCCGGGCGGAGGGGTGGGCGGCCTCGGCGGTGGTGCGGTCGTCGGCGGACGGGGTCATGGGCGGGTGCCCTTTCTCGTCGGGTTCTCGTCGGCTGGAGGGCCTGCTGGGAGCAATTGTCCGTCTCAGGGAGTGTGGCTCACAGGCTCTGTCCGGCTTCGAGCTTCGGCAGGACCTGCTTGATGTCGTTGATCGGGATGGCGAAGCCGAGGCCGACGCTGCCGGCCGAGCCGTTGCCGGAGGAGCCGGAGCCGCCGGGCGCGTACATCGCCGAGTTGATGGCGATGACCTGGCCGTTGGCGTTGATCAGCGGGCCGCCGGAGTTGCCGGGGTTGAGCGCGGCGTCGGTCTGGAAGGCCTTGTAGGTGGTGGTGCTGCCGCTGGTGGACTGCGGGGCGGTGCCGCGCATGCCGGGCAGGAAGGGCAGGCCGAAGCCGCCGTTGTTGCTGGTGCTGCCCTCGTCGAGCTGGACGGTGACGTCGCGGTTCTCGGCGCTGATGATGCCGGAGGTGACGGTGCCGGTGAGGCCGTCGGGGTTGCCGATGGCGACCACGGGGTCGCCGATGGCCACCGTGGCGGAGTCGCCGAGGACGGCGGGGGTGAGGTTCTTCGCGCCGGTCGCGGTGATCACGGCGACGTCGAGGGCCTTGTCGGTGCCGGTCACGGTGGCCTGGGCGGTGGAGCCGTCCTTGAAGGTGACGGTGATCCGGCCGCCGCCGGCCGCGGCGGTGTCGATCACGTGGTAGTTGGTGAGGATCCGGCCGTCGGTGTCCAGGACGACGCCGGTGCCGGTGGCGGTGCCGTTGCCGGTCTTGACGGTGATCTGGACGGTGCTGGGCGAGACGGCGGCGGCGATGGCCGCCACGTCGGCGCTGCCGTCGGAGCGGGCGGAGACCGGGCTGGCGATGGTGCCGACGCGGTTGTCGGAGCTCTGCCGGTCGGCGGCGACCAGCCCGCCGGTGACCCCGCCGAGGACGGCGGCGATCGCGGCGACGGCGGTGACCATGGCGAGCCGGCCGCGCAGCAGTCCGCGCCGGGCCCGGCCGCCGTGGTGGCCGGGGCCCTCGGGGGAGCCGGGGCCGAGGATCGTGGGCGGCTCGGGCGGGATCGGCGGGGGCGGCGGCGGTCCGTCGAAGCCGCCGTCGGAGTGGTCCTCGCGGTAGCTGTACCCGGCGGTGGCGCCGCCGGTGGTGCCGGGGGCGCCCGTGGCAGGGCCGGCGCCGAGCACGGTGCCCTCGATCACCCGGGGCTCGTGCGCCCGGTACGGGTCGTACGGCCGGTGGGGCTGGTACGGGTCGTACTGCTCGCTGGGGTGCTGCTGCTGTTCGCTCATGCAGACCAAGCTCGGTCCGGCGCATGAGGAGTGGATGAGAACTGGCTCAGAACGGGGAGAGAAGCCCGTTGGGTTCTCATAAAGCCTGGTCAGGCCGCCTGTCGAGCGGAACCGGCTACTCCGGTGCGGATCGGCCGGGGGTGGTGCCGTCGCAGCCGCAGGAGCGGCGGATGACCAGCCGGGACGGGAAGGTGCGGACCCGCTCGGTGTCCGATCCCGGCACCATCAGCGAGTCGTCCAGCACCAGGTCCACGGCGGCCCGGGCCATCGCGTCGCGGTCGGAGGCGACGGTGGTCAGCGGCGGGTCGGCGAGCGCGGCCTCGGGCACGTCGTCGAAGCCGGCCACCGCGAGGTCCTCCGGGACCCGCAGGCCGACCTCGCGGGCGGCCCGCAGCACGCCGATCGCCTGGTCGTCGGTGGAGCAGAAGATCGCCCGCGGCCGGTCCGGCGAGCGGAGCACGCCGAGCGCGACCTCGTAGGCGCCGTAGCGGTGGAAGGGCGCGTCGATCAGGTGCGGTTCGGTGGGGATGCCGTGGGCGTCCATGGCGCGCTGCCAGCCCTCGACGTGGTCGATGACCGGGTCGCCGGGGGCGGGGGACTCGACCGGGCCGCCGAAGCAGGCCACGTACGGGTGTCCGTGCACCTCCAGCAGGTGGCGCACGATCGCCTCGGCGCCCGCCACGTCGTCGGTGACCACCGCGACGTCGTCGATCGCCTCGGGCCGGCGGTGCAGCAGCACCACCTTGGCGCCCTCCATGGCGGCGAACTCCTCGGCGGCGCGCTGCGAGGGGCCCTGGCTGACCAGGATCAGGCCGGAGACGCGCATCCCGAGGAAGGCGCGGACGTAGTGCACCTCGCGGTCGTCCACGTAGTCGGAGTTGCCGATCAGCACGAGCTTGCCGCGCTCGGAGGCGGCCCGTTCCACGGCGTGCGCCATCTCGGCGAAGAAGGGCTGGCGGGCGTCCGGGACGACCATGCCGATCAGGTTGGTGCGCCGGGAGGCCATCGCCTGGGCGACGCTGTTCGGCCGGTAGCCGAGCTGCTCGATCGCCGCGAGGACCTTCTCCCGGGTCGCGGGCGCGACCGGGCGCGGCCCGTTGTTGATGACGTAGCTGACGACCGCGGTCGAGGTACCAGCCAGCCGGGCTACATCGTCGCGCGTCACTTTGGCCACGGGGGGAGTCTACGCGTGTGGCCCCCGGGGCGGCAGTGGGACCTGAGGCCTTGTCCGGCAGGCCGGCGGGCGGCTCCGGGAGGAACCGGACAAGCCGGGCGGTCGGCGGTCCGTCCGGCCCCGGACGGGTGCCGGACGGACCCGTGCCTCAGGCGTCCAGGGGGGCGGGCCGCTGGGCGAGCTCCGGCCGTTCGCCCTTCTCGGGCTTCTCCGGGACGACGAAGCGGTAGCCGACGTTGCGCACGGTGCCGATCAGCTGCTCGTGCTCGACGCCGAGCTTGGCGCGCAGCCGCCGGACGTGCACGTCCACCGTCCGGGTGCCGCCGAAGTAGTCGTAGCCCCAGACCTCCTGGAGCAGCTGCGCCCGGGTGAACACCCGGCCGGGGTGCTGGGCGAGGTACTTGAGCAGCTCGAACTCCTTGAAGGTGAGGTCGAGCGCCCGGCCCTTGAGCTTGGCGGAGTAGGTGGCCTCGTCGACCGAGAGGTCGCCGTTGCGGATCTCCATCGGGCTGTCGTCGGTGACGACCTGGAGGCGGCCGAGGGCGAGCCGCAGCCGGGCCTCGACCTCGGCCGGGCCGGCGGTGTCCAGCAGGACGTCGTCGATGCCCCACTCGGCGGTGACGGCGGCCAGGCCGCCCTCGGTGACCACCAGGATCAGCGGGCAGCCGATGCCGGTGGAGCGCAGCAGCTGGCAGAGGCTGCGGATCTGCGGCAGGTCGCGTCGGCCGTCGACCAGGATGACGTCCGCGCTGGGGGTGTCGACCAGGGCCGCGCCCTCGGCGGGCGCCACCCGGACGTTGTGGAGCAGCAGTCCGAGGGCGGGCAGCACCTCTGCGGAGGGTTGCAGCGCATTGGTGAGGAGGAGGAGAGAACTCATGCCCGGTGGTCCCCTTTCCGGGTCGTCGCGGTCGCGTTACGGCTGCCGCCACAGCCGGATGGCGCACGTGCTGGAGGGGAGGAGGGGACGACGGTCGGCCGCGGCGAACCGGGGGTGCGGACGGCGTACGGGGCGCGACGGCGGGTCGGCCGGGGCTCCCGCAACCCCTGGCGCACCGTTTCTGCCCTGTTCCTCACCGCGAACCCTCCGGTCTGTCCGGTGCCGGGTGGCGGCCCGGTGCCGGGTGGCGATGCCCCGGCCGGCCGGGGCACGTCGTTGTGCCGCGTCAGGCGGGGCGTCCGTGCGGTGCGCCGGGGGTGGGCCGACGAATCGCAAGAACGTCCGTACTGGCGTCCTGGAAGCACAAAAGGACCCGGGGGCGACTCTGCCCGGATCCCTCTTGGTGGTCGAGGATAGCCGACCGCCCCCTCGGCCGGGAGTGCCCGAATCCGGCGGTTCGCCCAAATCGGGCGTGCGCCGGGTGAGGCTGGACACAGCGTCGAACGCCGGTCCCGCGCCCCCGGTGACGGTCCGGTGGGCGGCCGCCGGGTGCCGCCCGGCCGTTCGGCCAGGGCGATTGCCGCTCGTGGTGGCGGACACGCCATCATGGGACGCACATCGGAGGCGCTGTTCGGGTCCATCGTTCGGGTGATGGGGCGGCCGTCGCGGTGGCGAGCCGGACCGGGGCACCGGGGCCGGGCGAGGACGACGAGAAGGGGTGGCCCGATGGGCGCGACCACCGAGCCCGCGAGCGGCGCCCGGGTGCGCGGGACGATCCGCTACTGGGCGGCGGCGAAGTCCGAGGCCGGGCTGGCCGAGGAGCCGTACGAGGCGGCGACCCTGGCGCAGGCGCTGGCGGCGGCCAAGGAGCGGCACGCCGACCGGCCGAAGCTCGTCCGGCTGCTCGGGCACTGCTCGTACCTGGTCGACGGGGCCCAGGTGGGCGGTCGCGACCACGCGGCCGTCGCCCTGACCGAGGGTGGGACGGTGGAGGTCCTCCCGCCGTTCGCGGGAGGCTGAGCGGCGTGACGGACATGAACAACCCGAACCGCGGCGGCTCCGGCGACTGGCCGCAGCAGCCCCACCCGCAGCAGCAGCCCCACCCGCAGCAGCGGCCGTACCCGCCCCAGGGGCAGCAGCCGTACTTCCCGCCGCAGCAGCCCGGCCCGCAGCCGCCGTACGGCTACCCGGTGGACGACGCGGCGACCGCGGTGCTGCCGGCGGTGCCGGCGTTCGACGACGCGGCCGCGACCACCCTGCTGCCGCCGGTGCCGGCGTTCGACGACGCCGAGGCGACGGCGCTGCTGCCGCCGGTGGTGGTGTCCGGTTCGATGCCGGTCGCGCCGCCGCGGCGCCAGCAGCAGGCCCCGCAGCCCCCGCAGCAGGCCCCGCAGGACCCGCAGCACCCGCAGCGGCGGCAGCCGGAGCAGCCGGTGCAGCCCCAGCCGGACCCGACGATCCAGCTCCAGCAGCCGCCGAGGCCGCGGGCCAGGCACGCGGCCCCGGCGCCGCAGCCGGCCCCCGTGCCGCAGCCGGCGGAGGCCTTCGACCCGCCGACCATGACGCTCAAGCGTCCGCTCCTCCCCGGCCTCCCCGGCCCGCAGGGCCAGGGAGCGCCGGCGTACGCGGCCGCCCCGCCGCAGGCCGGGCCGGCGCAGGCGGTCCCGCCCGCCGGCCCGCGCGGCCGGACCGGCTCGCCGATCATCGACCCGGGCCTGCAGCCGGCGCTGATCACCGCCGGCGCGGCCGCCCTGCTGGCCGGCGGCGCCGCGCTCGGCCAGGTCGCGCTGGCCCTGGTGGTGGCGCTGCTCCAGCTGCTGACGGCGGCCGGCTGGTTCCGGCTGAACGGGATGTGGCCGGCCCGGCAGGGCATCCTGCTCGCCGCGCTGGCCGGCTTCACGGCGGACGCGGCGGTGCTGCTGGCGGACTCCGACGGTGGCGTGGCGGCCGTGGTCGGCACCCTGGGCGGGTTCTTCCTGCTCGTCCTGGTGCTGCAGACGTTCCGCCCGTCGGACCCGAAGGAGCGCTTCTACGCGTTGACCGTGCTCGGCTCGGCCACCGTGGTGACGGCGCTGTGCACCACGCTGCTGCTGGCCGACTGGGTGCCCGCCGCGGTGGGTGCGGTGGCGCTGGCCACCCTGCTGGCCGCGGCGCCGCTGCCCGGGCCGAAGCAGCTGGGCCCGGTGCTGGGCCTGGCCGCGGCGGTGGCGCTGGGCCTGCTGGTCGGGGCGCCGGTGGCGCTCGGCGCGCTGGCCGGGCTGGGCGCGCTGGTCGGTCGCCGGGTCGCGGCGTACGACTTCCCGTCCCGTTTCGTGCACATGACGGCGGGCGTGGCGCTGCCGTTGGCGGTGGCGGCGCCGCTGATCTGGATCGCCACCGAGCTGCTGGCCTGACCCTTCCGCTCCGCCCCGGGTCGGATTCCGGCCCCGGAACCATGTTCCGGGGCCGGACGTCGTACGGTCGTGCTAGGGCGGACGTGTCCTGCGACCGCCGTGGAACGACGACTGACGACGACCGACGAACGACCACAGCGACCGGCGACGACGGGGGACACGATGCGCGGATGGCTGAAGGCCACGATCGGCCTGGTGGTGCTCTCCGGCCTGCTGCTGGGTGCCGACCGGATCGCGGTCGGCGTGGCCGAGGACGAGGCCGCCGACCGGATCGTGAAGAGCGGCCGGATGAGCCAGCGCCCGGACGTCTCGATCGAGGGCTTCCCGTTCCTCACCCAGGTGGTGTCGAAGAAGCTGGACGACGTCCGGATCTCCTCGGACGGCCTGACCGTCGGCGACGGCAGCCACCGGGTGGCGCTGCACTCCTTCAAGGCGCGGCTCTCCGGGGTCAAGGTGAGCGACAGCATGAGCAGTGCCACGGTGGACAGCGGCACCGGCAGCGGGGTGATCTCCTACCAGGACCTCGCGCAGCTGCTGCCGCCCGCCTCCGAGCTGCTGCACGGGACCAAGCTGCCGGTGGGCGGCAGCTCCCGGCTGAGCCTGTCCTACGCGGGCCCGGGCAAGGTCAAGGCCGCGCTGGGGCCGATCGCGATCGGCGAGGGCACCGTGCACAACAAGGGCAACACCGTGACGGTGGACGGCTTCCGGCTGAGCTCGCTCGCGGGGATGGTGGCCGGTGCCACCGGCCAGCAGGTCGAGCCGATGAGCTTCACCCTGGACTCGCTGCCGGCCGGCCTGAAGCTGGCCGACCAGGACGGCGGGAGCGGCGGCGTGACGCCGCTGCCGGAGGGCCTCCAGCTGACCTTCGACGGCAAGGACGTCAAGCTCCTGGGCTGATCCCGGCCCGTGCCGGGCGCTGCCGAATCGTTCCGCTCCGCGAGACGCGCTGTCCAGCGCGGACCGCGGAGCGGTGTCGTTTCCGCCCCGCGCACGCCGCCGGAGGGCCTCCGGCGGGGCCCGGGCGGGCCGTGCCGAGAGTGAATCCCATCATCCGGTCACTTCGATCCCATTATTCGATACGTTGATGACAGCGGGCCTCCGGTGTCCCTAGCATCGTCGGCATGAAGCGACAGACGGACCTCACGAAGCGGCGGGCGGTAGACCTGTGCCGCGTGGCCGCCTGTCTGTGTCGAATGCGCTGACTCGGCGCTCCGGCAGGGCAGTTGACGCCCGCCGCCGATCTTCCCGGTGACCGTGCCCGGCTCTGTGAGCGGGTGGTCCCCGAGGTATTCCGCAGTTCACCGCCCGGCCGCACCGGTCCACCCTCTCGTCCCAGCATTCGGACGGATTTTCGGACCGTGCCTGCCCGGGCCCCTGCAGCACCCCTCCTGAGCAGCACCTTCCGCACAACCGCCCTCGGATGGAGATCACCACCATGAGCCGCAGCGACGTCCTGGTCGACGCCGACTGGGTCCAGGCCCACCTGGACGACCCGAAGGTCGTCATCGTCGAGGTCGACGAGGACACCTCCGCGTACGACAAGAACCACATCCGCAACGCCGTCCGGATCGACTGGAAGCAGGACCTCCAGGACCCGGTCCGCCGTGACTTCATCGACCAGGCCGGCTTCGAGGCGCTGCTCAGCGCCAAGGGCATCGCCAACGACGACACCGTCGTCCTGTACGGCGGCAACAACAACTGGTTCGCCTCGTACGCCTACTGGTACTTCAAGCTGTACGGCCACGGCGACGTCCGCCTGCTGGACGGCGGCCGCAAGAAGTGGGAGCTGGACTCCCGCGACCTGGTCGCCGAGGTGCCGGCCCGCCCCGCCACCTCGTACACGGCGCAGGCCGCCGACTCCTCGATCCGCGCCTTCCGCGACGACGTGATCGCCGCCATCGGCAACCTGAACCTGGTCGACGTCCGCTCGCCCGACGAGTTCTCCGGCAAGCTGCTCGCCCCGGCGCACCTCCCGCAGGAGCAGTCGCAGCGCCCCGGCCACGTGCCGAGCGCCCGCAACATCCCCTGGGCCAAGAACGCCAACGACGACGGCACCTTCAAGAGCGACGACGAGCTCAAGGCGCTGTACGAGGCCGAGGGCATCGACCTGGCGAAGGACACCATCGCCTACTGCCGCATCGGCGAGCGCTCCGCGCTCACCTGGTTCGTGCTGCACGAGCTGCTCGGCCAGGAGAACGTCAGGAACTACGACGGCTCGTGGACCGAGTACGGCAGCCTGGTCGGCGTGCCGATCGAGCTCGGCAGCAACTGAGCCCCGGCTCGACCCGTAAGTCAGAAGGGAAATCACAGACATGTGCGGTGCGAAGGCCGGCGGCCCGGACCTGGCAGGAGTTGACGTGGCGAACGAGACGATCATCCAGGGTTCGGTGACCCGCGACGGTGAGCCGGTCAACGGCTACGTCCGGCTGCTGGACGAGAACAACGAGTTCACGGCCGAGGTGCCCACCTCGGCGACCGGCCAGTTCCGGTTCTTCGCCCGCCCGGGCAAGTGGACCCTGCGCGCGCTGGTGCCGGGCCAGACCGTGGACCGCCAGGTGGTGGCGTCCCAGGGCACCGCCGTCGAGGTCGCGATCGCGGTCTGACCCCGGTCGGAACGACTCCGGAGCACCCCGAGGGCCCCTGCCGCGCAGGGGCCCTCGGCCGTACCGTGGAGGAGTGCGGGCAAAGCGGCGGCGTCGCTACTACTTCGCCATGATGGGCGTGTGCCTGGGCCTGTTCGTCATGGCCTGGGGCGTGGTGCGGTTCTTCTCGGTCGGCGCGGCGATCGGCATGTGCGTGGTCGCGATGGTCATCCCGCCCGTCGCCGCGGTGTTCGCCAACAAGCGGGACCCGGACGACGACTGGTGGGACGACCCGCGCTGGGACGACCCGAAGTGGGACGAACCCGGTCACGACCGGGACCGCCCCGACCACGAGCGACGCCCGTAGGGCCCGGCGGGCGTCAGTACACGAGCGCCTGGACGCCGTCCGCCATGATCTCGCTGACGAAGACCTGGGCGCCCGCGATGCGGACGCCCTCGACGGTGTCCTTCTGCTCGATCCCGCGCCGGGCCGCGCACTGGGTGCACAGCGTCACCGAGCCGGCCGCCAGGATCGACTCCAGCAGGTCCGGCAGCGGCGCCGCGTGCGGCAGCTCGAACTCCGCCGCCCGGCCCGGCAGCGCGAACCAGGAGGACTCCCCGGTCAGCCAGAGCGAGACCTCGATCCCGCTGGCGACGGCCACCGCCGCCACCGTGAACGCCTGCGAGCACCGCTCCGGCGCGTCCGCCCCTGCGGTGACCTTGATGACCAGTTTCTTCGACATGGCGCCACCATAGAGCCCCTGCCACCCCCGCCGTCCGGCATCCCCGGAACCCTTGGGCAAAGCTTGGGCAGCGCCGGGGAGGCGGCGGGAACACGGCGCGGAGGCGGCGCGAGCCGCGACGTGGTGGGGCTCACCGCGACCGCCCGGAACCCGGCGGATAGAGTGAGCGGAGCAAAATCCACCACACTGTCGCCGCCTGGGAGCCCCCCGTGTCCGGTCTGGAAATCTTCTTCGACGGTCTGCTGGCCCTCATGGCCGTGCTGATCACCTGGTTCGCCATCTTCTCGGTGATGAAGCTGTACCAGGGCCAGCGCTGAGCCTGCCGTACGGTTGAGGCAGTCCCACACCGACGAGAACAGCGACCAGGAACATGATCGAGATCCCCTCTGACCTCCACAGGGACGTCGTCCCGCTCGCCTTCCTCCTCGGCACCTGGGAGGGCGCGGGAGTCTTCGACTTCCCCGGCGCGGAGAAGTGCAACTTCGGCCAGGAGATCGTGATCCGCCACGACGGCCGCCCCTTCCTGGAGTTCCGCTCCCGCACCTGGGTGCTGAACGAGGAGGGCGAGAAGGTCCGTCCGCTGGAGAACGAGCACGCGTTCTGGCGCATCACCAGCAACCACGACGGCACCAGCGGCGCCCGGGGGATCGAGATCTCCTCCGTCCGCGACGACGGCACGGTCGAGATCTGGTACGGCGAGCTGGCCGACGGCAAGCCCCAGGTCGACGTCTCCACCGACGCCGTCGCCCGGATCGAGGGCTCCCCGGAGTACTCGGGCGGCAAGCGGCTGTACGGCTTCGTCAACGGCGAGCTGCTCTGGGTCGGCGAGAAGGCCGCCCCGAACGTGCCGCTGCGCCCGTACATGTCCGCGCAGCTGAAGAAGGTGCTCAGCCCCGCCCAGCTGATCAAGGACATCAACGACCTGCCGGACGACGGCATCGCGTTCTTCAAGTAGGCCGGTCGCACGACCGGCACTCCGGTGCACGAGGTAGGGACCGGCCGGCGGCCGGTCCCTACACTTGCATCCAGGACCCCCGACCATTGGCAGGGACAGTACCGTGGCGGACACCGGCACCACCGACTGGCAGCTATCCGGCGACTGGAAGGCCGACCTGCGCGAACGCGGGTACCGACTCACCCCGCAGCGCCAGCTCGTGCTGGAGGCCGTCGACGAACTCGACCACGCCACCCCCGACGACATCCTCTGCCACGTCCGCCGGACGGCCAGCGGCGTCAACATCTCCACCGTCTACCGGACCCTGGAGCTGCTGGAGGAACTGGGCCTGGTCTCGCACGCCCACCTCGGCCACGGCGCCCCGACCTACCACCTGGCCGGCCGCCACCACCACCTGCACCTGGTCTGCCGGGACTGCGAGCAGGTCACCGAGACCGGCACCGAGATCGCCCAGCCGCTGGTCGACAGCCTGCGCGAGCGGTACGGCTTCGACACCGACCTCAAGCACTTCGCGATCTTCGGCCGCTGCGCGGACTGCACCGCCAAGCTCGCCGAGGGGCGGTCGTAAGCTGGCCGGTATGACCGGTGTGAAGAGCCCGCTGCTTTCCCTGTCCGGAGCCGTCCCCGCCGAGGGGGCAGACGAAGGCGTCGCCGCCCACTACGGCGACATCTTCCGCGAGCAACGCAACCTGGCGCAGGGCGCGGGCTTCGTGGACCTCTCGCACCGCGGCGTGGTCACCGTGACCGGCCAGGACCGGCTCTCCTGGCTGCACCTGCTGCTCACCCAGCACGTCAGCGAGCTGCCGCCGCAGCAGGCCGCCGAGGCGCTGGTGCTCTCCCCGAACGGGCACGTCGAGCACGCGCTCTACCTGGTGGACGACGGCACCACCACCTGGGCGCACGTCGAGCCGGGCACCCAGGAGGCGCTGGTGGCCTACCTGGACAGCATGAGGTTCTTCTACCGGGTGGAGGTCGCCGACGCGACCGCCGAGTACGCCGTGGTCCACCTGCCGGCCGGCTCCACCGCCGCCGTCGAGGGTGCCGCCGCCGTCCGCGAACTCCCGTACGGGCGTGACCTGTTCGTGCCGCGCGACGAGCTGGAGCGGCTCACCGCCGGGTACGGCCCGGCGGCCGGGGTCTGGGCGTACGAGGCGCTGCGGATCGAGGGCCACCGGCCCCGGCTGGGCTTCGAGACCGACCACCGGACCATTCCGCACGAGGTGGACTGGCTGCGCACCGCCGTCCACCTCCAGAAGGGCTGCTACCGCGGCCAGGAGACCGTCGCCCGGGTGCACAACCTGGGCCGCCCGCCGCGCCGGCTGGTCTTCCTGCACCTGGACGGCACCGAGGAGACGCTTCCCCCGCACGGCACCGAGGTGCGGCTGGCCACCGACCCGGACGGGCGGGCGCTGGGCTTCGTGACCTCCTCGGCCCGGCACCACGAGCTGGGGCCGATCGCGCTGGCGATCGTCAAGCGGAACGTCCCGGTGGACGCCGTGCTGCTGGCCGGGACGGTTCCGGGCACCCAGGACGTGATCGTCCCCCAGTAGACCGCCGCGCGGCCGGGGCCGCCCGGCCCGACGCGGTCAGACCTCGACGAGGACGGTGAACGGGCCGTCGTTCACCAGCGCCACCCGCATGTCGGCGCCGAACCGGCCCGTCTCCACCTTGGCGCCCAGCGCGCGCAGCTGCGCCACCACCTCGTCCACCAGCGGCTCGGCGACCGGGCCGGGGGCGGCGGCGTTCCAGGTGGGGCGGCGGCCCTTGCGGGCGTCGCCGTAGAGCGTGAACTGGCTGATCACCAGCAGCGGGGCGCCGAGGTCGGAGCAACTCTGCTCGACGCCCTCGTCGTTCGCGGGCAGCAGCCGCAGCGTCCAGAGCTTGCGGGCCAGTTGGGCGGCCTTGGCGGGGGTGTCGTCGTGGGTGACGCCGACCAGGACGCAGAGCCCGGGTCCCTCGATCGCGCCGACGGTCTCACCGGCCACGGTCACCCGGGCCTCGGTCACTCGCTGCACCACTGCTCGCATGCCGCCATTGTGCCGGAGCGCCGCAGGGCCCCCGGGAGGGCCCCCGGAGAGCCGTCCGCCGCCGCGTGTCGGTCGTGCCCCGGGCGCCCGCCGCACCCTTCCCGTCCGCCCCGGCGGCCTCCTCAGGGCGCACACCAGGGGCGCGCGTAAAGGTCGTGCACGCCCTGGAGTGCGCGCCTGCGCTGAATCGGGCGCCGCTCTTCCTGCGAAAAGGACCGGTCATATCAGCCACCCCCGTTCGCCAGGGGGCCGTTCGGGTGCACGGGCGGTGCGCGCGCGCCGGGAGGGGTGGCACGCTGGTGGACCGTACGAAGGGTCCGGGGCGCCAGGAGGTCCGCCGCGCCGGGCCGGGTTCGGCCGGGCGGTCGAGCCGGTAGGTCAGGCGTCTGGCGGTGCCGCCCGGTGGGCGGTCGCGGTCGGGGACCGGACCCTCCCGGGTTCCCGGGGGTGCCGGTGGACGGGACGCCCGGCCCGTCGGGGGGCCGGGCCGGACCGGCGGCAGGGACGGGGTGCCGCGAGCGGGCGGGATCGGACGACGTCAGGTGGTTGGGTGATGGACGCGAGCGGCGCGGCGCGGGACCGGTTCGGGCCGGTGGTGCGGGACCCGGGGGGCCCGTACGGTCCGGCGGCGGGCGCGGAGGACGAGCCCGACCTGGAGCGGCTGGGCCTGGAGCAGCTGCGGGTGCTGCGCCGGGAGACCCTGGAGCAGGAGGCCGACCTGTCCTACCTGCGGCGGCTGCTGCACGGGCGGATGGACATCCTGCGCGCGGAACTCGACCGGCGGCCCGGGGTGGGCCCGGTCCGTACGGCCGGCCCGTCCGGCCCCGACCTCGTCCCCGGCGACCTGCTGGACCGGCTGCCGGCCATCCTGACCGACGCGCCCTCCACCGTGCGGCGCTCGGCCCGGCACGTCACCCTCGGCCCGCCGCGCACCGAGGAGTCCCGGCTGGAGGCGGACGCGCTGATGGGCGACGTCCAGCTCGCCGACCTGGCCGCGCACCCGGCCGAGGAGCTGCTGGCCGCCCTGGAGCGGCTGCGGGCGCACGAGCGCGAGGTGTCCGGACGGCGCCAGCGGCTGCTGCGCACGGCCGACGGTTGCAATGCCGAGATCACCCGCAGGTACCGTGATGGGGAGGCACGGGTCGACGACCTACTCGCAGGTGGGCCGCTCTGACCGGGTGAGTCACCGCGGGCGGTGGGACCCGGCTCGCTCCCGGCCCACCCTCGTCCCCGGAAGGCTCATCCGTCATGTCCCTGCCCGTCACCGCGCCCGTTCTCGCCGAGGTCGTGCGCTCCGGTTTCGTCGAGGGCCGCCACCGTGGCTCCCTGGTGCTGCTCGCGGCCGACGGCTCGGTCGAGTTCGCGCTCGGCGACCCGGACGCCCCGGTCTTCCCGCGATCGACCGCCAAGCCGTTCCAGGCGGTGGCCACGCTGCGGGCCGGGCTCGCGATCGGCGGCGAGCTGCTGGCGCTGGCGGCCTCCAGCCACTCTGCAGAATCGTTTCACCTCGATGGTGTGCGGAGCATCCTCGGCTCCGCCGGGCTCGACGAGTCGGCGCTGCGCACCCCGGCCGACCTCCCGCTGGACGAGACCGAGGCGGAGCTGCTGCTCGCCGCGGGCCGCGGGCGCGCCCCGATCCTGATGGACTGCTCCGGCAAGCACGCCGGCTGGCTGGCCGCCTGCACCGCCAACGGCTGGGACACCGCGAGCTACCTCGACCCGGTCCACCCGATCCAGCTCCTGGCTCGCGAGGCCCTGGAGGAGGCCACCGGCGAGACCGCCGTGCACGCCGGGGTGGACGGCTGCGGCGCGCCGCTGCTGGCCGTGTCGCTGACCGGCCTGGCGCGCGGCTACCGCGGCCTCGTGCTGGCCGCCGAGGGCACCGGGCTGCGCCGCGTCGCCGACGCGATGCGCGCCCACCCCGAGTACGTGGCCGGCACCCGCCGGGCCGACACCTGGCTGATGCGGGCGGTGCCGGGCGCGCTGTCCAAGATGGGCGCCGAGGCCGTCCAGGTGGTCGCGCTGCCGGACGGGCGGGCGCTGGCCTTCAAGATCGAGGACGGCGCCGAGCGGGCCCGTGGCCCGGTGCTGGCGGCCGCGCTGCGCCGGCTCGGGGTGGCCGGGGCGGACGGGACCGTCGAGCGGATAGGCGCGGCTCCGCTGCTCGGCGGCGGCGTGCCGGTCGGCGAGGTGCGGGCGGCCTTCTAGGGTCCCTGCCCGGCAGGGTGCGGGCGGCCTTCCGGGGCCCCTCGTCCCGGGGGCCGTCGGGGTGCGGGCGGACCCGGGCCGGTGCACGGTGGACCGGGGGCCGTCGCACAGCTGAGGAGTCCGCCATGACCGACCATGTGTACCGGGTGACCGAGATCGTCGGGTCCTCGACCGAGAGCGTCGACGCCGCGATCCGCAACGGGGTGGAGCGGGCCTCCCGGACGCTGCGCAACCTCGACTGGTTCGAGGTCTCGCAGGTCCGGGGCCACCTGGAGGACGGCCGGATCAAGCACTACCAGGTGTGCATCAAGGTCGGCTTCCGGCTGGAGGACTGACCTCCCCGGCGCCGACCGGGTTCGGACACGACAGGGGCCGGGGCCCGCGGAGGAATCCGCGGGCCCCGGCCCCTGGCTGTCCCGACCTACCTCGAACCGCCCTCGATCGAATGAGATCGGAACGACGGCTCAGTGGCCGCCCTGCTCCGCCAGACGCTTGATCGAAGCGGTGACCTCGGCCTCGGCCTCGGCGCGGCCGACCCAGTTGGCGCCCTCGACGGACTTGCCCGGCTCCAGGTCCTTGTAGACCTCGAAGAAGTGCTGGATCTCCAGGCGGTCGAACTCCGACACGTGGTGGATGTCGCGCAGGTGCTCCCAGCGCGGGTCGGTCGCCGGGACGCAGAGCAGCTTGTCGTCGCCGCCGGCCTCGTCGGTCATGTGGAACATGCCGATGGCACGGCACTTGATCAGGCAGCCCGGGAAGGTCGGCTCGTCCAGGATGACCAGGGCGTCCAGCGGGTCGCCGTCCTCGCCGAGCGTGCCCTCGACGTAGCCGTAGTCGGCCGGGTAGCGGGTCGAGGTGAAGAGCATCCGGTCGAGCCGCAGACGGCCGGTCTCGTGGTCGACCTCGTACTTGTTACGAGAGCCCTTCGGGATTTCGATAAGGACGTCGAACTCCAACGGTTCCTCCAAGGTAGGGACTGACAGAATCCAAGTGTCTCCTACGGGAGTGAGTGCTCGGGAAAGGGGCCGGTCGGTGCGAGCAGGGGGAGGGGCGGCGCGCCGCCGCGGGGGGACGGCCGCGGGGCTGTTCGGGGCGGCGCTGCTGGTCGTCGGTACGGTCCTGACCTCGGGCGGCGCGTACGCGCAGCCGTCCCCGTCGCCGGGCGGGCACAGCGCCGGGCAGGGCGAGGACGGGGACCACGACGGGCAGGGCGGCCGCGACGGGAAGAAGGACGACCACGGGAAGGGCGGCAAGTCCCGGCCGGGCGACAGCCCGAGCGCGGGTCCGAGCACCACGCCCGCCCGCCGGGCCGCGCAACCGGGCGCCACCTCGCCCGCCGCCGCCGGCAGCGATGCGCCCGGCACAGGCCAGGCCCCCGCGCCGGGCGCCGTCCTGGCCGCCGTCGAGGGTGGTGCCGGCGCCGCCGTCCCCACCGCCCAGGGCCTCCAGCAGGCGCTCGCCGCCGCCCTCGCCGACCGGAGCCTCGGCGAGGTCACCGTCGCCGTCGCGGACGCCGGCACCGGCCAACTCCTGTACGGCTCAGGGGAGAACACCCCGGCCACCCCCGCCTCCACCACCAAGCTGGCCACCGCGGTCGCGGCCCTGTCCCTCATCCCGGGCGACACCCGGCTGCACACCCGGGTGGTCCGGGGCGCGGACCCGTCCGCGATCACCCTGGTCGGCGGCGGAGACCCGACGCTCACCGCGCTGCCCGCCGACCAGGTGCAGATCGGCGGGCAGCCGGCCGACGCCGACACCGCCCCCGCCTCGCTGGACCTCCTCGCCCAGCAGACCGCCGACGGCCTCAAGAACATCGGCGTCACGTCGGTCCGGCTGGACTACGACCTGTCGCTGTACGCGGGCAGCCCGCAGCACCGCAACCACGACGCGCAGAACATCGCCCTGGTGGTCCCGCTGATGGTGGACGAGGGCAGGGCGGACCCGAAGAGCCGGGAGGACGCGCCGGACCGGGTCGCCGACCCGGCCGCGGCGGCCGCCGAGGCCTTCGCCGCGCTGCTCAGGGCCCGGGGCGTCGCCGTGACGGGCAAGGTCGCGCCCGCCGCCGCCCCGGCTCCCTCCGACGCGATACCCCTCGCCGACGTCCGGTCGCCGACGGTCTCCCGGCTGGTCGAACGCCTGCTGACCACCTCCGACAACCAGCTCGCCGAGGCGATCGCCCGTCAGGTCGCCATCGCCGCCCACCAGCCGGCGAGCTTCGAGGGCGCCGCGGCCGCCGTCACCCAGGAGCTCACCCGGCTCGGCGTGCCGATGGGCAACGCGGTCCTCAACGACGGCAGCGGCCTGCACCCGGGCAACGCGATCCCGCCCGCAGTCCTGGTCCGACTGCTCGTGCTGGCCGCCTCCGAACAGCACCCCACCCTGCGCCCGGTGCTCACCGGCCTCCCGGTCGCCGGCTTCACCGGCACCCTCAACAAGCGCTACGGCTCCGGGTCCGGCGCCGCCGACGCGGCCGGCCTGATCCGCGCCAAGACCGGCACCCTCAGCGGCGTCAACACCCTCGCGGGCACCGCCGTCGACGCCGACGGCCGGCTGCTCGCCTTCGCCGTCATGACCCGCACCACCGCCCCCGCCGACACCGCCCGCGCCGCCATGGACCGGGTGGCCGCCCGCCTCACCGCCTGCGGTTGCCACTGACCCGGGCGTCCGGCGGCGGTGCCACGGGCGGGCGGCCGTCAGCCCCCGTTCGCCGGGTGCTCCGTCGGGGCACCTCGTCGGGCGCGCTCCGTCGGGTGCTCCGCCGGGCGCGGGGAGGTCCCGCCGGTGCCCGGCCGTGGCCGGGACGGTGCGCCGGGGCCCTCGGTGGAGAGGTGTTGGCGGCGGGTGGCTGCCGTTGGCGGTGGGGAGCACGTACGGTGAGGGCATGACGAGCGCGAGTGGCGGTGCTGACATGGTCGACTGGAACCTCGCGGTCGCAACCGCGACCAGGTTGGTGCGGCCGGGTCCGGAAGTGAGCCGGGAGGAAGCGGCGGCGGTGGTCGCCGAGTTGCGCCGGCACGCCCTGGCGGCGGAGGAGCACGTGCGGGAGTTCACCGGCATGCGCTCGTCCAGCCTGTCCCAGGCCGTGGCGACGCCGGTGCTGGTGGTGGACCGCCCCGGGTGGATCCGGGCGAACGTGGCGGGCTTCCGGACGGTCGTCCAGCCGCTGGTGGAGAAGCTCCGGGCGCGCCGGGCGAACAGCGCGGCGGCCGGGATGTTCGGGGCGGTGGGCGAGAAGGCCACCGGGATCGAGGTCGGGGCGCTGCTGGCGTTCCTGTCCACCAAGGTGCTGGGCCAGTACGAGACCTTCGCCCCGGCCGAGGCCCCGCTGGAGGCGCCGGACAGCCCGGCCGCGCTGTTCGACAAGCCGCGGCTGGGGCCGGACGGCCCCGGGCCGGGCCGGCTGCTGCTGGTGGCGCCGAACATCGTGCACGTCGAGCGGGAGCTGGACGTCGACCCGTCCGACTTCCGGCTCTGGGTCTGCCTGCACGAGGAGACGCACCGGACGCAGTTCACCGCGGTGCCGTGGCTGCGCGACCACATCCAGTCCGAGGTGCAGTCCTTCCTCGCCGAGACGGACATCGACCCGGGTGCCCTGCTGGAGCGGCTGCGGGACGCGGCGGGTTCGCTCGGTGGCCTGCCGGGCGGCGGAGACCGGGAGGGTGCCTCGTCCAGGAACCTGCTGGAGGTCGTCCAGTCGCCCGCGCAGCGCGAGATCCTCGGCCGGCTGACGGCCGTGATGTCGCTGCTGGAGGGCCACGCGGACGTGGTGATGGACGGCGTCGGCCCGGCCGTGGTGCCGACGGTCGCCGAGATCCGGGAGAAGTTCCAGCAGCGCCGGGACCGCGGTGCCAACCGACTCGACCTGGTGCTGCGGCGGCTGCTCGGCATGGACGCCAAGCTGCGCCAGTACCAGGACGGCGCGGTGTTCGTGCGCGGGGTGGTGGAGCAGGTCGGCATGGAGGGGTTCAACCGGGTGTGGACCTCCCCGAACACCCTGCCGACCAAGGAGGAGATCCACGATCCGGCCGCCTGGGTCGCCAGGGTGGCCCGCTGAGCGCGCGGTCGTGACGCGGGCGCGCCGGGAGCCGGACGGCAAGCGGTGCGCGCCGGTCAAACCCGCTCGTACGAGTGGTCCAATCGGCCGTACGACGGATGAAGAACCGTTTCTTCATTCACCCGAACGTGGGACGGTGGTGCCAGCGGGCGCGCGGGTGGCGTAGTGGGTGGCCACTATCTGCCACCATCTGTGAGCGCCCCGTAACCGGGCGTTCATGCCGGTGCGCGGTTCCCGCCGCGTCCGCCGCGAGTCCTGTCCCCCTCCGTCGAGGAGTCTTCCGCCGTGGGCCCTCACCCCGCCGTCGCCGCGATACGCCTGGCCGTTCGCCGTACGCTCACCGACCTCGCCGCCGAGGCCGGTTCCACCTTCACCGCGCCCGCGCGCGAGCCCCGCGACCGCCCGGCCGGGGCGCCGCTGGTGGGCGCCTCGGTCGGCACCACCCTGATCGGCAACGCCGCGCGCCACCCCTCCGGGCTGCCCCGGACCCCGGCCGCGCCCGGCTCGCCGCTGGTCCTGGTCGCCGTCAGCGGCGGCGCGGACTCGATGGCGCTGGCCATCGCCGCCGCCTTCGAGGCCCCCAAGATCGGTCTGCGGGTCGGTGCCGTCACCGTCGACCACGGCCTCCAGGCCGGCTCCGCCGAGCGCGCCGCCCAGGTGGCCGACCGGCTGCGCACGCTCGGCCTCGACCCGGTGGAGGCGGTCCCGGTGCGGGTCGGCCGCACCGGCGGCCCGGAGGCCGCGGCCCGGGACGCCCGCTACGCCGCCCTGGACGAGGCCGCCGACCGCCACGGTGCGATCGCGGTGCTGCTCGGCCACACCAGGGACGACCAGGCCGAGACCGTGCTGCTGGGCCTGGCCCGCGGTTCCGGCGCGCGCTCGCTGGCCGGGATGCCCGCCCACAAGGGCCGCTACCGCCGCCCGCTGCTGGAGCTGGACCGGGCGGCCACCCGGCAGGCCTGCGCCGCCCAGTCGATCCCGGTCTGGGACGACCCGCACAACTGTGATCCCGCCTACACCCGCTCCCGCGTCCGCCACGAGGTGCTGCCCGTCCTGGAGAAGCACCTGGGCGGTGGAGTGGTCGAGGCGCTGGCCCGTACCGCCCGGCTGTTCCGCGACGACGCCGACGCCCTCGACCAGTGGGCCTCCCTGGCAGAACGCGACCTCCGTACGGGCGACGGGGCCCTGGACGCCGTGAAACTGGCCGAACTGCCGCCCGCGGTGCGCCGCCGGGTGCTGCGCCGGGCCGCGCTGCGGGCGGGCTGTCCGGCCGGGGACCTCTTCGCCCGGCACCTGGAGACGATCGACCTGCTGGTCACCGGATGGCGCGGACAGGGCCCGCTGCACCTACCCGGGGGCGTCGAGGCCACCCGCAGGTGTGGCACGCTGGTCTTTCGGCGGCAGGGCGACTGACGGGCGAGGCATGCCCCGGGGGAGCCGGCCGCCGGCCACAAAGACCCCGAACGTTTGAGGACGTATCCCCGGTGGACCAGAACGACATGGGCGCTGACCTCGCGAAGGTGCTCATCAGCAAGGACGAGATCGACGCCAAGCTCCTGGAGCTGGCCGAGCGCATCGACCGGGACTACGCAGGCAAGGACCTGCTGATCGTCGGCGTCCTCAAGGGGGCCGTGATGGTCATGGCCGACCTCGCCCGGGCCCTGCACTCGCAGGTCACCATGGACTGGATGGCCGTCTCCTCGTACGGAATGGGCACCAAGTCCTCCGGTGTGGTGCGGATCCTGAAGGACCTGGACACCGACATCGCCGGCCGTGACGTCCTGATCGTCGAGGACATCATCGACTCCGGCCTGACGCTGTCCTGGCTGCTGGGCAACCTGGGCTCGCGCGGCCCGGCCTCTCTGGAGGTCTGCACCCTGCTCCGCAAGCCGGACGCGGCCAAGGTCGAGATCGACGTGAAGTACGTCGGCTTCGACATCCCCAACGAGTTCGTGGTCGGCTACGGCCTGGACTACGCGGAGAAGCTGCGCAACCTCCCGTTCATCGGGACCCTCGCCCCGCACGTCTACGGCGGCTGAGGCCCCGTTCGGGCTACGGGCGGGAACAGTAGGCCGTTCCCGCCCGTTGTCCCGGGGGGACAAAGAACCAAAGCCGTGTCGCCGTGCTCCCGCCATGGGTGGGTTCGACTGCGGTACGGTCCAATAAACCGCTCTTCACATGAGCACCAATCGGATGCGCCGCGGCCCAACAGCCTCCCGGCGCCGTTGAGTGGCAGGAGGGACGGGGCGGCAACGCCCCGCATGGATGGACGTCAAGCGATACTTCCGTGCGCCGATCATGTGGATCGTGCTGGCCGTCCTCGCCGTCATCGTACTGATGCAGGTCGTTTCGGACTCGAACGGCTACAAGACGGTGGACACCGGTCAGGTCGTCGCGGCGATCGACGCGCACAACGTCAAGTCGGCGCAGATCACCACCGGTGACTCGAACACGATCAAGATCCAGCTGAAGGACGGCGCAACGCTGCCCAGCTCCGGCACGGGCAAGACCCCGTCCGGTACCAAGTTCCAGGCCTCGTACATCGGCGACCAGGGCGTCGCCATCGCCGACAAGCTCCAGGCCCAGGTCAACGACAAGGACCAGAGCACGCTCGCCGAGGGCTACACCATCAGCCCGGAGAAGCAGAGCACCTTCGTCAGCCTGCTGCTGTCGATGCTCCCGATCGTGATCATCGTCCTGGTCTTCCTGTTCCTGATGAACCAGATGCAGGGCGGCGGCTCCCGGGTCATGCAGTTCGGCAAGTCCAAGGCCAAGCTGCTCACCAAGGACACCCCCAAGACCACCTTCGCCGACGTCGCCGGCGCGGACGAGGCGGTCGAGGAGCTCCACGAGATCAAGGAGTTCCTCCAGGAGCCGGCCAAGTTCCAGGCCGTCGGCGCCAAGATCCCCAAGGGCGTGCTGCTCTACGGCCCGCCCGGTACCGGCAAGACCCTGTTGGCGCGCGCCGTCGCGGGTGAGGCCGGCGTGCCGTTCTACTCCATCTCCGGCTCGGACTTCGTCGAGATGTTCGTCGGCGTCGGCGCCAGCCGCGTCCGCGACCTCTTCGAGCAGGCCAAGGCGAACGCCCCGGCGATCGTCTTCGTCGACGAGATCGACGCCGTCGGCCGGCACCGCGGCGCGGGCCTCGGCGGCGGCCACGACGAGCGCGAGCAGACCCTCAACCAGCTGCTGGTCGAGATGGACGGCTTCGACGTCAAGGGCGGCGTGATCCTGATCGCCGCGACCAACCGCCCCGACATCCTGGACCCGGCGCTGCTGCGCCCGGGCCGCTTCGACCGCCAGATCGCGGTGGAGCGCCCCGACCTCCAGGGCCGGCTGGACATCCTCAAGGTGCACCAGAAGGGCAAGCCGATCGCGCCCGACGTCGACCTGTCGGCCGTCGCCAAGCGCACCCCCGGCTTCACCGGTGCCGACCTGTCGAACGTCCTCAACGAGGCGGCGCTGCTGACCGCCCGCTCGGACAAGAAGCTGATCGACAACGGCATCCTGGACGAGGCGATCGACCGCGTCGTGGCCGGTCCGCAGAAGCGCACGCGGATCATGTCCGACAAGGAGAAGAAGATCACCGCGTACCACGAGGGCGGCCACGCCCTGGTCGCGGCGGCCTGCCAGTACAGCGACCCGGTGCACAAGATCACCATCCTGTCCCGCGGCCGGGCCCTCGGCTACACCATGGTGCTGCCGGACGAGGACAAGTACTCCACCACCCGCAACGAGATGCTCGACCAGCTCGCCTACATGATGGGCGGGCGCGCGGCGGAGGAGCTGGTCTTCCACGACCCGACCACCGGTGCCTCGAACGACATCGAGAAGGCCACCGCGACGGCCCGGGCCATGGTCACCCAGTACGGCATGACCGAGCGCCTCGGCGCGATCAAGTTCGGCTCGGACAACTCGGAGCCGTTCCTGGGCCGCGAGATGGGCCACCAGCGCGACTACTCGGAAGAGGTCGCCGGGCTGGTGGACGAGGAGGTCAAGAAGCTCATCGACACGGCGCACAACGAGGCCTGGGAGATCCTGGTCGAGAACCGCGACGTGCTCGACAACCTGGTTCTGGAGCTCCTGGAGAAGGAGACCCTGAACAAGGAGCAGATCGCCGAGATCTTCGCCCCGATCGTCAAGCGCCCGGCCCGGCCGGCCTGGACGGGCTCCGCCCGCCGCACGCCGTCCACCCGGCCTCCGGTGCAGTCCCCGAAGGAGCTGGCGCTCACCAACGGCGCCGCCTCCGTGGAGAGCGCTCCGGTGGACGTCGTGAAGCTCCCGCCGCTGCCGGCCGAGCCGCCGACCGAGGGCTGACCCCCACTCCGCAGGGAATGGGTGCCGCGCCACCAGGGTTTGTACCCTGGAGGCGCGGCATCCGTGCTGTTCCGCCAGAGCTCTTCCCACACGTAAGCGAGGCCCGCATGATCGACCCGGTGACGTTCGACGGTCCGCCCGCCGTCGGTACCTTCGACCAGAAGCGGGCCGAGAACGCCATCCGCGAGCTGCTGCTCGCCGTCGGGGAGGACCCGGACCGCGAGGGCCTGCTGGAGACCCCGGCCCGGGTCGCGCGTGCCTACAAGGAGATATTCGCGGGCCTGTGGCAGGAGCCCGAGGACGTCCTCACCACCACCTTCGACCTCGGTCACGACGAGATGGTGCTGGTCAAGGACATCGAGCTGACCTCGGTCTGCGAGCACCACCTGGTGCCGTTCCGCGGTGTGGCCCACGTCGGGTACATCCCGTCCACCAGCGGCAAGATCACCGGGCTGTCCAAGCTCGCCCGGCTGGTCGACGTCTACTCCCGCCGGCCGCAGGTGCAGGAACGGCTGACCAGTCAGGTCGCCGACGCGCTGATGCGGATCCTGGAGCCGCGCGGGGCCATCGTCGTGGTCGAGTGCGAGCACATGTGCATGTCGATGCGCGGCATCCGCAAGCCCGGCGCCAAGACCATCACCTCCTGCGTGCGCGGCCAGCTGCGCGACCCTGCCACCCGGGCCGAGGCGATGAGCCTCATCATCGGCCGCTAGGGCGGTCGGCGGGGGTCCGCTCAGAGCACCTCGTGCTCCGCGTGCGGCGGGGCCGGGGTGCCCAGGGCGTTGCGGCGCTCGGGCATCCGCAGTGTGACCATCCGGCGCCAGCGGTAGGCGCGGTCGTACAGGTAGAGCGCCTGCACCCCGAGGGTGACCAGGGCGAGCCGCCGGCGCGGCCAGCGCAGGATCCGGGCCATCCGGGCGGTGACGGCGAGGCCGACGTCCCGGTGGGTGCGGATCTCGCCGCGGGCGCTGGTCTCCAGGGTGTGCCGGATGTACGGGCCGTGGCCCTCGGAGGCCAGCCGCAGCAGCTCCTCGTGGCAGTAGGCGAGGTGGTTGTCCTCGTCGGCGGAGATCATCCGCATCGCCCGGCCGAGGTCGGGGTTGTGCTCGTACACCCTCACCAGTTGGCGCATCTGCTCGGCGGCGCGCTGCTCGGTGACCCGGCTGTGGGCGAGGTAGGTGATGATCTCGCGGTCGGTCAGCGGGACGTCGCTGTTCAGCCGCTCGTGCGAGAGGCCGATGCCCTGGCGCTCCAGCAGCATGCAGTAGTCCGCCTCGTCCGGCACGGGCACCCTGGGCAGGCCGCGCTTGTGCAGCAGCCCGTCGAAGATCCGGCCGTGCTTGCGCTCGTCGGCACCGTGCCGGGCGACCTTCGGGGCGAGGACCGGGTCCCGGGTGAGCGCGGCGATCCGTTCGTTCTCCCAGCCGCCCTGGTCCTCGCCGCCGGCCGCGATGCTGCAGAACAGCTGGTACGCCTGGTCGTTCCGGTAGATCTCGTCGAAGAGCGAGCGGGTGCTCAGCACGGTGCCTCCTGCGCGGGTCCGGGGCGGCGCCCGGCGGGGGCCGACGGGCGGTCGCGATACGTTCCCCCGGGCCGCCGGCCGCCCCGGGCCGACCGTCGGGTAATCGCTCAGCTGTCCCAGTCCGGGTGCGCGCCCGGCTCGGGTGCGGCCTAGCCCAGGTGCGCGCCCAACCATTCGAGGGTGGCCGGCAGCTCCCTGGTCCAGCTCTCGAAGTTGTGCCCGCCGTCGTTCAGGTAGAGCGACTCGATGGTGAACTGCGGGTTGGCCGCCGCGGCCTTGGTGGCCTGGTCGACGAACTGGACGGTCTGCGGGTAGTCACTCTCCGTGTGGGTGGAGACGGCCAACAGGTTGAGCGTCGGGACCGGCAGGTTCTGCAGCCGCCAGCCGAGGTCGTGCTGCTGGGCCAGCTTCGTGTCGCCGTTGAAGAGGTCGCCGCCGGTGTAGTTGTCCTGGCGCACGGTGAAGTCGCCGTGCAGGCTCGCCGCGTTGCCGTAGACGTTCGGGAAGCGCATCGCCAGGCGCAGCGCGCAGCTGCCGCCGGTGGAGTAGCCGAAGGTGCCCCAGGAGCCGGCCGTGCGGCCGACCCGGTAGGCGCTGCGGATGGCCTCGGGGACGTCCTTGACGAACCAGGTCTCGGTGCGCGGCCCGCCGGGGACGTCCACGCACTCGGTGTCCCGGGCGGGGACGACCGCGGGGCGGGCCAGCACCAGGATGGTCGGCGGCATCTTGCCGGTGCGCTGCAGTTCGATCCCGGTCTGGGCGAGGGGGAGTTCCTGCAGCAGGTTCAGCGTGGTGCCCGGGTAGCCGGCGATGGCCAGCAGGACGGGGAAGCGGACCAGGGCGAGCTTCTGGTCGAAGTACGCGGGCGGCAGGTAGACGAACATCTGGTCGGAGAGGCCCGTCTCCTTGCCGTTGACCCGGATCGACTCGATCTTGCCGACCTCCTCGGGCGAGCCCTTCGGCAGGTTGGTGACGGCCTCCAGGCCGCCCTCGGTGGTGGGCACGACCAGTGCGTCGGCGACCGGGGTGCCGCCCTCGTGGTTCTCGTTGCTGGTCAGCGCGAGCTTGGCGCCGCCAGGGCTGAGCAGGTCGTCCCAGGAGGTGTAGAACCCGAAGGAGTTGTTCACCGACAGCGCGAGCACGGCCAGGACGGAGGCTTGAACGACCGTCAGCAGTCCGATCCGGCCGAGTACCTGCAGTGGGCGCTGGGGTGCCAGCCGCGGCCAGAGCCACAGGGTCGCGACGATGGCCACAACGCCGAGTGCGAGCAGCGAGTTCACCAGCGCTTCGCTGGTCAGTTCCATGCCGTCGGCCTTCCGGTGGGACGCTGTCGGTGCGGGCTCCATCGTCTGGCGGTCCGTCAGGTCCGGCCACTGCGGCTAGGCTGTCCGGGCGCTCGGGCGGGCCGGGTGGGGCGGGGGGAGCCGCGAGGCAACCGGCGCCCTAGAATGCGGCGTCCACCGTACGTAACGCGTCCCGGAGGGTCCCGTCGCGCCACGCTGCGCCGGGCTCCGGGCTCCCGCCGCCGGCTCAACCCGCAGCGCGACCACGGCCCCGGTTTACCGACCGTTTCCGGGTCCTTGGTATGCGCATTGCCTGATGAAGGAATAGGCATGAAGGTCCATCACGCGTCCTCCTCCCGAGTGACCGGACACCGCACCGCAGCCTCTACGCTGAGCTTCCATGAGCGTTCCCGTGTCCGTTGAGCCGAGCCCCGAGCAGCCGTCCCGCCGTCGCCGCGGCCTGCAGACGCTGCGCACCCAGGCGGCCGCCGTCCCGAGGGCCTGGCTCCCCGGAGCGGTCGGCTACGCCTGTCTGCTGATCGGGCTCATGGACATAGCCAGCGCGGTGTTCCCCAAGCTCCGGCACACCAAGGTGCACACCTTCGCCGGGCAGCTGCCGGGCGGCACCACCAGTCTGGCGGCGGTCGGCACGCTGATGGTCGGCATCCTGCTGGTGCCGCTGGCGCACGCGCTGCGCCGGCGCAAGCGGCGGGCCTGGCGGGCGGTCTGCGTGCTGCTGCCGGTCAGCGCCGCACTGCACATCGTGCGTTGGCACCAGATCGGCCCGGCGGTCGTCTCGCTGGTGGTCCTCGTCGTGATGCTGGTCCACCAGCGCGAGTTCTACGCCAAGGCCGACCCGCGCACCCGCTGGCGGGCGCTGGTCAACCTGATCGTCATGGGCGCCCTCAGCGTGCTGCTCGGCCTGCTGATCGTGAGCACCCGGACCAAGTACGAGATCGGCCACCCCGGCCTGACCGAGCACCTGCAGCACGTCGGGTACGGACTGTTCGGCTTCGAGGGCCCGGTCCGGTACAACAACATCCGGATGTCCGACCTGGTCGCGTACCTGCTCGGCGGACTCGGCCTGCTGACCGCCTTCACCACCGCCTACCTGGCGCTGCGTCCGGGCAAGCCGAAGCCCGAGCTGACCGCGGAGGACGAGGACAGGGTCCGCGAGCTGCTCAAGCGGCACGGCGAGCGCGACTCGCTCGGCTACTTCGCGCTGCGCCGCGACAAGAGCGTGCTGTTCTCGCCCACCGGCAAGGCGGCGATCTCCTACCGGGTGGTCTCCGGCGTGATGCTGGCCTCCGGCGACCCGGTCGGCGACGTCGAGGCCTGGCCCGGCGCGATCAAGGTGTTCATGGCCGAGGCCCGCGAGCACGCCTGGGTGCCGGCGGTGATGGGCTGCAGTGAGGTCGGCGGCGAGGTCTGGACCCGCGAGGCGGGCCTGGACGCGCTGGAGCTGGGTGACGAGGCGATCGTGGACACCGCCACCTTCTCGCTCTCCGGCCGGGCCATGCGCAACGTGCGCCAGATGGTCAAGCGGATCGAGCGCAACGGTTACTCCTGCCGGGTGCGCCGGGTCTCCGAGCTCACCGCCGAGGAGAAGTACCGGATCGCCGACGCCGCCGCCCGCTGGCGCGGCACCGACACCGAACGCGGCTTCTCGATGGCCCTCGGCCGCTTCGGCGACCCGCTGGACGACGACTGCGTGGTGGTCACCGCCCACAAGGCCCCGGAGGAGGGGGAGGAGGGCGACGACCTGAAGGCCGTGCTGCACTTCGTGCCCTGGGGGCCGGACGGCATCTCGCTGGAGCTGATGCGCCGCGACCGCGCCGCCGACCCCGGTCTGAACGAGCTGCTGATCGTCGCCGCGCTGCAGGCGGTGCCCGCGATGGGCGTGCGCCGGGTGTCGCTCAACTTCGCGATGTTCCGCTCGGCGCTGGCCCGCGGCGAGCGGATCGGCGCCGGCCCGGTGCTGCGCGCCTGGCGCGGGCTGCTGGTGTTCCTGTCGCGCTGGTTCCAGATCGAGTCGCTGTACAAGTTCAACGCCAAGTTCCAGCCCGAGTGGGAGCCGCGCTTCCTGGTCTTCCCGAGCACCCGGGACCTGCCGCGGATCGGCTTCGCCGCGATGCAGGCGGAGGCCTTCATCACCCTCGGCATGCCGCGTTTCGGCCGCAAGCGCCAGCGCGAGGGGCTGATGCCGGTCCCGTCGACCCGTGAGGTCACCGAGGTCGCCTGAGGCCCGCCGCCGCCCTCCGGGGCCCGCCGGTACGGAACGGGGCCCCCGCCGAGAACCCTCGGCGGGGGCCCCGTTCGATAATGGGAAGCATGAACGATTCGCCGTCTTTCTCCCTGCCGGCCGGCCTGCCGCGACTGGAGCGCTGTGCCGTGATGGGCGTTGTCAACGTCACGCCCGACTCCTTCTCGGACGGCGGGATGTGGCACGACCCGGCCAAGGCGATCGCGCACGGCCTCGCGCTGCGGGCCCGCGGCGCTGACCTGGTGGACGTCGGCGGCGAGTCCACCCGGCCGGGCTCGCAGCGGGTGCCCGAGGAGGAGGAGCTGCGCCGGGTGATCCCGGTGGTGCGCGAGCTCTCCGACGCGGGGGTGATGGTCTCCGTGGACACCATGCGCGCCTCGGTCGCCGAGCGGGCCGTCGAGGCCGGTGCCGTGATCGTCAACGACGTCTCCGGCGGGCTCGCCGACCCGGCGATGGCCCGGGTGGTCGCCGAGACCGGTGCCCCCTTCGTGGTGATGCACTGGCGCGGGCAGTCCGCCGACATGGACCGGCTGGCCGTCTACGACGACGTGGTCCGGGACGTGGTGACCGAACTGACCGACCGGGTGGACGCGCTGCTGGCCGCCGGGGTCAAGGAGGACCAGGTGATCCTCGACCCGGGGCTCGGCTTCGCCAAGACCTCCGAGCACAACTGGGCGCTGCTCGGCCGGCTGGACGCGCTCACCGCGCTCGGCCGTCCCGTGCTCGTGGCGGCTTCGCGCAAGCGGTTCCTGGGTACGCTGCTCGCCGACCCGGCAACCGGGGAACTGCGCCCGGCCCGGGAGCGCGACGACGCGACGGCCGCGGTGTCGGTGCTGTCCGCCCGGGCCGGAGCCTGGGCGGTGCGGGTGCACGACGTGTCCGGCACGGCGGATGCCGTCCGGGTCGTCGCGGCCTGGCAGCACGCGGCGCGGTCGGTGTGAGGGAGGGTCTGTGACAGGTGACGGCAGGTTGAGCGGCGGTACCGCCGGACGGGCTCGCGAGGCGGACGTGGAGGCCGTGCTCGCGGCGAACCGGGGGCTCTACGAGGCACTGGAACGGGGGGACCTGGAAGCGGTCGAGGACGCCTGGCTGGGCGCCGCCGACGCCGACGACAAGGGCGGGGTGGTGTGCGTGCACCCGGGCTGGCCGGTCCTGCGCGGCCGCGCCCAGGTGACCCGTTCGTACATGCTGATCATGATGAACACGGAGTACATCCAGTTCTTCCTGACCGATGTCGAGGCCGAGGTGAACGGGGATGTGGCCCTTGTCACGTGCACCGAGAACATCCTGTCCGGCGGTGAGTCGGAAGAGGAGGGGGAACTCGGGCCACTGGTCGGCGGAAAGGTCGTGTCGACGAATCTGTTCCGTCGCACCCCGGCCGGGTGGAAGCTCTGGTCGCATCACGGCTCACCCGTTCTGACCAGCGGGGACGACGACGAGGAGAGCTGATTCCGGCGGCCGCGGAAATGCGCTGCCGAGAAGTCGCCGGGAATTTCCGAGTGGTCACCGAACGTTCACGTCAATCGCCATATCGGCGCGCGTGGCGTCGGTTCGTGCCGGGTAGGACGGTCAGGCGTTGTCCGTGCTCGCGGGTAGATTCGAAACGGAGTGGCGGGCGTGCTGCCCGCCTTCGCCCTGCCCGTCCATGCCTTTCTCCGGGTGGGGCCCGTCCGACTGGGAGCAGTGATTCGTTTGCTGGACCGCGTCACCCTGCGGGGGCTGCGAGCCCGGGGCCACCACGGCGTCTTCGAGCGCGAGCGCGTCGAGGGGCAGACCTTCGTGGTCGACCTCGTGCTCTACCTGGACACCCGCCCCGCCGCGGCCGGAGACGACCTCACCCGCACCGCGCACTACGGCCTGGTGGCGGAGGAGGTCACCGCGATCATCGCCGGGGAGCCGGTCGACCTGATCGAGACGCTGGCCCAGCGCATCGCCGACCAGTGCCTGAAGCACGATGCGGTCGAGGAGGTCGAGGTCACCGTGCACAAGCCGGACGCCCCGATCACCGTGCCGTTCGACGACGTGACCGTGACCATCCACCGGGGCCGCGCATGACCCCCACCGCGCGCCCGGTACCCGATGCAGAGGGATTTCTTCGATGAACAGCAGCGACACGCCGAACGCGTTCGACCTGGAGAGCCGGGTGGACTCCGCCGACACCACGCTGCACAGCCAGCGGTGCGCGGTGATCGCGCTCGGCAGCAACCTGGGCAACCGGCTGGACACCCTCCAGGGCGCCGTCGACGCGCTCGCCGACACCCCGGGGCTGAAGATCAAGGCCGTCTCCGCGGTGTACGAGACCGAGGCCGTCGGCGGCCCCGAGGAGCAGCCGAACTACTACAACGCGGTCGTGGTGCTGCAGACCTCGCTGCCCCCGCGGGACCTGCTGGAGCGCGGCAACGCCATCGAGGACGCCTTCGGGCGGGTGCGGACCGTCCACTGGGGCCCGCGCACCCTGGACGTCGACATCCTGGCCTACGAGGGCGTGCTGAGCGACGACCCGCAGCTGCTGCTGCCGCACCCGCGCTCGCACGAGCGGGCCTTCGTGCTCGCCCCCTGGCTGGACGCCCAGCCGGAGGCCGAGGTGCCCGGGCACGGGCGGGTGGAGGCGCTGCTGACGGCGCTGGGCGGCCCCGACGCTCAGGGCGTGAAGCGCCGCGACGACATCCGGCTGACGCTGCCGGAGTGAGGCCGTAGCAGGGCCGCCGCGGGGCCGGGGGAGCCCCGCGGGGGCCGGGCGGCCGGGGCCGTCGCCCGGGGAACTCGACCGGGGGCCCGGCCGTACGAGTAGGTGACCGTCGTCGGCGCGGGTGTCCGCCCGGCCGGGCCCGGTACGGTGGCTTGGCGTCGCCGCGCCGGGCCGCCGGGCGGTCGGCCGGTTCTGGTACCCGGGAAGGACCTCCTCCGCGTGAAGCTGCTTCGCCTCCGTCTGCTGATCGGCATCACCGCCGCCACGACGGCGCTGTCCTGGGCCGGCTCCAAGCTGTGGGCCTCCGTGGACACGCTGCCGGCCGTTCCGGCCGCGGCGCCGGTGGTGCTGGCGGCGGTGGCCGTGATCCTGCTGGCGACCGCGCTGTCGCTGCGGGCCCGGCTGAAGGCGGTGCGCGAGCGGCAGCCCGGGGCGAAGGGGGTCGACCCGCTGCTGGCGGCCAGGGCGGTGGTGCTGGGGCAGGCCAGCGCGCTGGTGTCGTCGGTGGTCACCGGGATCTACGCGGGGGCCGGGATCTACCTGCTGGGCGAGCTGGACGTGCCGGCCCGCAAGGACCAGGCCGTGACGGCCGGGCTCGCGGTGCTGGCGGGGGCCGCGGTGATCGCGGCGGCGCTCTGGATCCAGCACGTGTGCAAGCTGCCGGAGGACCACGACGACCCGGGCGGTCCGGCGGCGTCGCACCGCTGAGACCGCCGGGGCCTCGTTGAGCAGGGCTTTCTTCGTGATCTTGGGTGAGAATCCGGGCACGTGCGGTAAAAACCGCCCCCTGTCAAGGGCGGAAGGGGACCCTGGGCTGACACGCCCCCAATTCGCACGCTAGTTTCTTGGACATGTCTCGCGGACGCCACCGTCATTCCTCCGTCCTCGGCCGGGTCTTTCCCCCCACCGCCGCCGGCGTGCTGCTGGTCGCCGCGCTGGCCGCGCTGCTTTTCAGTCAGGACACCGTCCTGGTGCGCTCGGTGGGCGTCGCAGCGGTGATCGCGACGCTCGGCTTCGCGCTGCTGCTGCGCCAGCGGGACAAGGCGGCCCGGGCGGCCGCCGAGATGTCCTCGGCGCAGCGGCTGCGCGCCGAGGAGCGGTTCGAGGAGCAGCTGGCCGAGGCCGAGTACGCGGCGGAGGTCGCCGAGGAGCGCGCCACCCGGTTCGGGCGGCGGCTGACGGCGGAGAAGTCGCGGCTGGCGAAGGCCGAGACCGAGATCGCTCGGCTGCTGCGCGAGCGGGCCGTGACGGTGGCCGAGCAGGCGCTCAAGGAGGCCGAGGCGGCCCAGCGGGCGCTCGCCGCGAGCCGTCCGAAGTACCCGGCCAGCCCGGCGGCGTACGTGCGGGCGGCGGCCGTGCTGCGGCAGCTGGAGCGCCGTGCGGCGGAGCAGGAGGCCCAGCGGGCGCGGACGGCGGGCGCGGAGGTGGCTCTGCGGGCGCGTACGGCGCCGGCGCCGACCGCGGTGCCCGCCCCGGTGGCCGTACCGGCTCCGGTGGCGCCCTCGGTGCCCACGCCGGAGCAGGCACCGGCGGCCCAGTCGCCGGTGCGGCCCGCGCCGGTGCGTCCGGCGCTGACCGCGACGGTGGGTCAGCTCGGCGGGACGCCCGCCGCGCCCGCCGCGCCCGCCGCGGCGCCCGCGCCGGCCGAGCGGCAGCGGCCGCGGCCGGCCCAGTCCGGGCAGGCGCGCGGGCAGGGCTTCAGCTTCTTCGGCCGCGGCTCGGCCGCCCCGGCGCGCCCGGCGGCTCCGGCACCGGCCGTGGGCAGCGTCGCCGAGCTGGGGGAGCGCGCCGACCTGGCGGACGTGGTGGGCGACGAGGCGGTGGCCGCGAAGGCCGAGGCCGACGCCCGGGCGTCGGCGCCGGCCGAGCGGCCGGAGCAGGGCGCGCCGGCTGTGGTGGACCTGACGCCGGAGGACGAGACCGAGCTGATCCAACTGCCGGAGCTGCGCGCCTCGCGCTGAGGGTGCCGGGCCCGACGGGCCCCGGAACCGAGAACCGCGGCGCGGGAGGTCGGACGGACCGACTTCCCGCGCCGCGGTGTTTTCCGCGGGTGCGTCAGATCTGGACGCCGAAGTCCTGGGCGATGCCCGCCAGGCCGGAGGCGTAGCCCTGGCCGACGGCGCGGAACTTCCACTCCCCGCCGTTGCGGTAGAGCTCGCCGAAGATCATCGCGGTCTCGGTGGCGGCGTCCTCGGAGAGGTCGTAGCGGGCGATCTCGGAGCCGCCGGCCGCGTTCACCACGCGGATGTAGGCGTTGCGGACCTGGCCGAAGTTCTGGCCGCGGGCGACGCCGTCGTAGATGGTGACCGGGAAGGTGATCTTGACGGCCTCGGCCGGCAGGCCGGCCAGGTTGACGTTGATCGACTCGTCGTCGCCCGCACCCTCGCCGGTGCGGTTGTCACCGGTGTGCACGACGGTGTTGTCCGGCGTGCTGGTGTTGTTGAAGAAGACGAAGTGGGCGTTGGACAGCACCTTGCCGTCCGCGTTCAGGACGATCGCGCTGGCGTCGAGGTCGAACTCGGCGCCGGTCGTGGTGCGGACGTCCCAACCCAGGCCGACGGAGACCGCGGACAGGCCGGGGGCCTCCTTGGTCAGCGAGACGTTGCCACCCTTGGAGAGGCTCACTGGCATGACGATTGCAGTCCCTTCGTTGCTCTCGTTCGCTATTTCCCGGGACAACGCAATAGTCCGGGGGCTTGGTTCCGCAGAGCCCGTGAATTCTTCGTGGGCGCCAATCGGCTGGCAAAGCCCCGGCAAAGCCGGTGTCAGATCCGGCGGAACCGTCCCTGCAGCGTCCAGATGTTCGGGTTGTCGGCCAGACCGGGGTGCATGTCGAAGAGGTCGGCCAGGGTGTCCTGGAGGAAGTCCCGGGCCTCGCGCCGCAGTTCGCCGTGCCGGACGACCACCGGCGGCTCGTCCGGCAGCCAGGTGGCGGTGACCTCGACCCAGTTGAAGCGGCGGGCGAAGCGCAGCAGCTCGGTGTTCTGGGTGAAGTCGAGGTCGGCGGTCTGCACCCGGGCGGCCCGGACGCCGTCCGGGTCACGGTCCAGCAGCTCGGCGATGTCGCACAGCGCCCACGCGAAGTCGAGCACCGGCACCCAGCCCCAGGCGGTGGACAGCTCCGAGCCCTCGCCGTCCAGGTAGACGTCGCCGCAGAACAGGTCGTACCGCAGGGCGTGCACGGACGCGGTGCGGTAGTCCGTCTGCGGGGGGTCGGGGAAACGGTTGGAGAGGGAGTAGCCGAGCTCGATCACGTACGCCATTGTCGGGGCTCCGGACGCACGGGGGGAACCGGGGCCGGACGGGCGACGGGGTCCGCGGCCGCGCCGCCCGGAGCCGGAGGGGCGGGGGAGAATAACGGCGTGACCGGGTGGGCCGGGCGCGGGATGATGGACGCATGTCCGAGCCCATCCGCGTACGGGGGTCGGTGGTCGTCCCCGACGCCGAGCTCGTCTGGCGCTTCTCGCGTTCCTCAGGCCCCGGCGGCCAGCACGTCAACACCTCCGACTCCAAGGCCGAGCTGCGCTTCGACCTGGCGTCGACCAAGGCGCTGCCCGAGGTCTGGCGCGAGCGCGCGCTGGAGCGGCTGGCCGGTCGGCTGGTGGACGGCCGGGTGCTGGTGGTCCAGGCCTCGGAGTTCCGCTCGCAGTGGCGCAACCGGGAGGCGGCCGCGGCCCGGCTGTCGGCGCTGCTGAGCGAGGCGTGCGCACCGCCGCCGAAGACCCGGCGGGCGACCAGGCCGAGCCGGGGGATGGTCGAGCGGCGGCTGTACAACAAGCGGCACCGCTCGGAGCTGAAGCAGGGCCGTCGGGCGCCGCGGGGCGGCGAGTAGACGCGCCTGGGCGGACGGGCCGTAGCCGAGCGGACGCGCCCTAGCCGAGGGTGCGGTAGCCGCCGCGGAAGTAGAGCAGCGGGCGGCCGCCGGGGTCGGGCACCACGGCCTCCAGGACGCGGCCGAGCAGCAGGGTGTGGTCCCCGGCCGGTATCCGCTGTTCGGTGCGGCACTCGACGGTGGCCAGCGCCCCGGCGATCAGCGGGGCGTCGGTGTGCGGGCCGCGGTGGTGCGGGGTGTCCGCGAACAGCAGCCGGTCGCTGAGCCGGCCCTTCATGGCGAACCGGGAGCCGAGCGTCTTCTGCCCCTCGGCCAGCACAGAGACCGCCCAGGTGTCCGCCCGGGAGAGCACGTCGTCCATCCGGGAGTCCTCGCGGACCGAGATCAGCACCAGCGGCGGCTCCAGCGACACCGAGAGGAAGGACGTGGCGGTCATGCCGGCGTCCTCGCCGTCCTCCGGGTCGTGGACGGTCACCAGACTCACGCCGGCGGCGAGCTGGGAGAGGGCAGCCCGGAACTCGTCGGGCGTGGCGTGGGGGGCAGCTTCGGGCTGCGGGGACGGGTACACGTACCGCACGGTAGTCGTCACCTGGGAGAAACGGCATCGGGCCTTGGTCGTAGGACCGGAGGTCAGGCCGACGGGTTGCGCTCGGTGGCCGAACTCACCCGCAGGAGTGAAGCGGCCGCAGTGGCGGGCGCACTGGGCTTCAGCCCGCGGCCAATGCGGTCGACCACCAGAAATGTTCCGATGGCGCTTTATGTCCCGCTATGGGACAGATGAACTGATTAAGGGCGCATTAGTGTCGTGTGATTTAAGTCACAAGTGATGGCCTATTGCTGACCGAGCGTGCCGAGCGCTGTGCTCCCTGTGATTCAGTTCTTCTGGCAATCGGACGATAACCAATCAAGAACTATCCGAAGCAGCCGGGGAGCCCCCGCATGGAAGCCGAGTCGGAGCCGTACGTCCGTCTCGCGACCCTCCGCACCTTGCACCGGGTCGTGGCGGACCTCAACGCTGCCCGCAGCCTCGCTGGCACGCTCCAGGCCGTTGTCGAAGGCGCGGTGCACGGGCTCGGCTTCGACGCCGCCGCGGTCAGCCTGGTCCGGCCGGACGGCGACCTGGTGGTGGCGGCCGTCTGGGAGCTGGAGGAGAGCCCGATGGGCGGCCCCTCCGTCCTGCTCGGCCAGGTCGGCTCCCGGGAGTCCTGGGACCGGCTCCTCGGCGTCAGCGACCACTGGGGCACCCTGCGCTTCCTGCCGTACGACCGCGGCTGGGCCGTCGCCAGCGACATCCCGCGCTGGATCGGGGACGGTCCGCTGCCGGTGTACGCCAACGACTGGCACCCCGCCGACGGGCTGCTCGCCCCGATGTACAGCGCCGGCGGCGACCTCCTCGGCGTCCTCTCGGTGGACCGGCCGCGCAGCGGCAAGCGGCCGGGGGCGTGGACCCGCGAGGCGCTGGAGATGTTCTCGCTGCAGGCCTCCATCGCGATCGGCAACGCCCGGCTGCGGGCCGAGATGCAGCGCGCGCTGGCCCGCCTTGAGAAGGAGCAGCAGGCGCTGCGGGCCAGCGAGGAGAGCTTCCGCCAGGCGTTCGAGTACGCGCCCAGCGGGATGGCGATCACCGAGCTGCACGGTGCCGGGCGCGGCCAGCTGACCAGGGTCAACGACGCGCTCTGCCGGCTGCTCGGCCGGCCCCGGGCGGTGCTGCGCCAGCAGAGCTTCGCCGACCTCGTGCACCCCGAGGACCGGGCGCTGCTGGAGCGCACCAGCGCCGAGAGCGGCCGCGCCGAGCTGCGGCTGTCCCGGCGGGACGGCGGCTACCAGTGGGTCTGCCTGCGCAACTCGATCGTCGCGGACGCGGCCGAGGGCCCGAGCTTCCTGCTCACCCACGTCGAGGACATCGAGGACCGCAAGCGGCACGAGTTCCAGCTCGCCCACCGGGCCAGCCACGACGCGCTCACCGGGCTGCCGAACGGCGCCGAGCTCAAGGCCAGGCTGGCCCGCCGGCTCTGCGCCCAGCCGCAGCCGGTCGGCGCCACCGGCCAGGTCGAGGTGGCCTACCCCCAGCCGTACGGCTACCCGGCCGACTCCTACGCCGTGCACAGGGAGTACGCCGGGGCGCAGGGGGCGGACCCGTACGCCGGGGCGGTGCACGGCTACGGGACGTACGAGGGCGTGCCGGGCGGGATCGGCCCGGGCTACGGGGAGCACGTGCACGCGGTGGTCCCCGCCGAGTACGGGCCGGGCGGCGAGGCCTGGTCGGTGCCGTTCCGCTCCGGCGGCGCGGCGGCGGTGGAGAAGGGGCTCGCGGTGATCTTCTGCGACCTGGACGGCTTCAAGTCGATCAACGACCGGTTCGGCCACAACGCGGGTGACGCGGTGCTGGTCGAGGTCGCCCAGCGGCTGAGCCAGGCGGTCCGGGACGGCGACACGGTGGCCCGGCTCGGCGGTGACGAGTTCGTGGTGCTGGCCGACGGGATCGGCCGCGAGGAGGCCAAGGACCTCGCCCACCGGCTGCGGGGCGCCATCATCCCGCCGATGCGGATCGACGGCCGGGCGATGCGGGTGGGGGTGAGCCTCGGGGTCGGCTGGGCCGGCTGCGGGATGAGCATCGAGGAGGTGCTGCACACCGCGGACGAGCGGATGTACGACGAGAAGCGGGCCCGGGGCGGGGCGGTGCGCGGGGCGCGGGGCGAGCGCTCGCACCGGCGCGCGGGCTGAGCGGGCGCCGAGCACGGCGGGTGCGGGCTCCGGTCCCGCCAGGTTACCGGTGAGTTGTCAAGGGGTCTTTTCCCGCTGTCACGTACGGCAGGTAGGGTTCCCGGTACGACAGCGTCCATGATCTGTGCCGCCCGCAGCCGGCGGTGCACCGGATGGGGGAGCAGACCACCGTGACGACCGCCGGCAGCAACGGAGTGCCCGAGGGCCAGGGGGGCGGTGCCCCGCAGGACGACGACCCGTTCGGCTACCTCTACCGCCCGGCCGACGGTTCCACCGGGCAGCCGGCCGAGCCGCAGCAGGGGGTCCCACGCACGCCGTACAGCCGTCCGATGGAGGTCGGGCGCGCGCAGTACGGCTACCCGCCGCGAGCTCAGCAGCAGCAGCCGTACGGCCCGCAGGGCGGTCAGCCGCAGGGGTACCCGGGCGGCCAGCCGCAGGCCCCGTACGGCGGCCAGCCCGGCCAGCCGCAGCAGCCCGAGTACGGTGCCGTGCCCGCCCAGCAGACCCGCTACGCGGAGCACTCCCGGCCGCAGCCGGGGGAGGAGCCCCGCAGCAGCGGCCGCAGCAAGGGCGCGGTGATCGGCGCGGTGGCCGTGGTCGCGGCGATAGCGATCGGGGCCGGCATAGCGCTCTCCACCGGGGACCCGGACGACAAGGGCGGCAAGGGCGGCGTCGCGACCGCCGCACCGCCGGCCCCCACCACCCCGGCTCCGACGGCCACGTCCCCGAGCGCCGCCCCGTCGGCGAGCACCGCCGCGATCACCGGCCCGACGAACGTGGACGCCGGCCAGTTCCAGGCGCAGAACGCGCCGGTGGGCAACAGCGTCAAGGGTGCCAAGTCGGCCGACGGCAGCTACCTGACGCTGCAGCCGGGCGGCTCGGTGACCTGGACCGGCGAGATCGCCACGGCCGGGACGTACAAGCTGTCCGTGCACTACAACTACACGGGCGCCGACATCAAGGGCAGCGCCGTGGTGAACGGCAAGGACTGGCCGAGCGGGGTGACCTACAAGATCTACGGGGCGCCCCCCAAGGACCAGACCTCCGCCTGGTTCTCCACCTGGATACTCCCGCAGTTCCAGGCCGGGACGAACTCGGTGACCTTCACGGTGCCCTCCGGGCCGGTCCTGATCGACCAGATCACCATCGAGCCGAGCGGCTGACGCCGCCCCGGACGCGACACGGCCGCCCGTCCCCTCCCGGGGGCGGGCGGCCGTCGTGTCGGCGGGCTCCGGTCAGTCGGCCTTCACGGGCCGGAACCGCTCGCCGCCGAGGATCCACCGGCCGCGGCGCATCACGGCGACCAGGTCGTAGCCCTCGGAGTCGACCACGACCAGGTCGGCGAGCTTGCCGGCCTCCAGTGAGCCGATCGAGTCGCTCAGACCGAGCAGCCGGGCCGGGGTGGCGGACAGCGACTCGACGGTCTGGTTCAGGCTCAGCCCGTTGACGGTGACCGAGCGCTTGAACGCCACGTCCAGGGTGAGGGTGGAGCCGGCGATCGCGCCGCCCTCGACCAGCCGGGCCACGCCGTCCTTGACGTCGACCTGGAGCGGGCCGAGCGGGTAGCGGCCGTCGCCCATGCCGGCCGCGCCCATGGCGTCGGTGATCAGGGCGACGCGGGA
>NZ_JBSFKQ010000045.1:0-64072 GCF_053598615.1 Kitasatospora sp. NPDC001095
GCCACACGGTGGGCTCCGCGGAGTCGTCCGCGGCGGGCTGTCCGGCGGTTTCCTCCGGGAACTGTTCGATGACGACGTGCGCGTTGGTGCCGCTGGCCCCGAAGGCCGAGATGCCCGCGCGGCGGGGACGCCCCGTCTCCGGCCACGGCCGGGCCTCGGTCAGCAGCCGGATGTCACCGGTGTCCCACTCGACGTGCGGCGTGGGCTCCTGGACGTGCAGCGTCGGCGGCAGTTCGGCGTGCCGCATCGCCATGACCATCTTGATCACACCGGCCACACCGGCCGCCGCCTGGGTATGGCCGATGTTCGACTTCACCGACCCCAGCCACAACGGCTCCACCCGGTCCCGGCCGTACGTCGCCAGCAGCGCCTGCGCCTCGATCGGGTCACCGAGCGTGGTCCCCGTGCCGTGGGCCTCCACCGCGTCCACCTCGGACGCCTCCAACCCGGCATTGGCCAGGGCCTGACGGATCACCCGCTCCTGGGAGAGGCCGTTGGGCGCGGTCAGCCCATTGGACGCCCCGTCCTGGTTGACCGCCGAGCCCCGGACGACCGCCAGCACCCGGTGGCCGTTACGGCGGGCATCCGACAGGCGCTCCAGCAGCACCAACCCCGCACCCTCACCCCACGCCGTGCCGTCGGCCGTCGACGAGAAGGGCTTGCACCGGCCGTCGGGGGCCAGGGCACGCTGGCGGGAGAACTCCGTGAACTGCAGGGGGGTGACGCTCACGGTCACCCCGCCGGCCAGGGCGAGTGTGCACTCCCCCGAGCGCAGTGCCTGCGCGGCCAGGTGGATCGCCATCAGGGACGAGGAGCAGGCGGAGTCGACGGACACGGCCTGGCCCTGGAGGCCCAGCAGGTAGGAGACCCGGCCGGAGGTGATGCTCGGCGAGATGCCGGTGGCGAGGTAGCCCTCGGTGTCGGGCGGTGCCTGGTCGGGGCTGCCGACGTAGCCGGAGGACCACAGGCCGGTGAACACGCCCGTCCGGCTGCCCCGCAACGACGTCGGATCGATCCCCGCGTCCTCGAAGGTCTCCCACGCGGTCTCCAGCAGCACCCGCTGCTGCGGATCCATCGCCAACGCCTCACGCGGCGAGATCCCGAAGAAGTCGGCATCGAACCCCGCCGCGTCCGCGAGGAAACCACCCGACCGCGTGTACGACGTCCCCGGGTGATCCGCATCCGGATGGAACAACCCCTCGACGTCCCACCCGCGGTCAGTCGGGAACGCCCCGATCGCGTCCACCCCACCCGACACCAGGCCCCACAACTCCTCCGGAGACCCCACCCCACCCGGCAACCGGCACCCCATGCCCACGATCACCACCGGATCAGCCCCGACACCCACTCCACCCACCGGCACCACCGGCACCACATCCGCACCCTCACCGGAGAGTTCTGCTGCGAGGTGGTCGGCGAGGTCGGCGGGGGTGGGGTGGTCGAAGACGAGGGTCGCGGGCAGCCGCAGGCCGGTGGCGCCGGCGAGGCGGTTGCGCAGTTCGACGGCGGTCAGGGAATCGAAGCCGAGGTCGCGGAAGGCGAGTCCGGGGGTGATCGCGGCGGCGTCGGAGTGGCCGAGGACGGTGGCGGTGTGGGCGGCGACCAGGGACAGCAGGTCCGACGCGGGCGCCTTGGGCGTCGGCAGTGTCTGCGGCATCGAGAGGTCGGCCGTGGTCAGCGCGGGACGTCCGGCAGCCAGCGCGGTGTCGAACATGGCCAGGGCGCGTTCGACGCTGATGGGGCGGATGCCCTTGCGGGCGAGGCGTTGGCGGTCGGCCGCGGTGAGGTGGGCGGTCATGCCGCTCTCCTGCTCCCAGTAGCCCCAGGCCATCGACACGGCGGGCAGTCCGAGGGTCTGCCGGTGTGCGGCGAACGCGTCGAGGTAGGAGTTCGCGGCCGCGTAGCCGGCCTGGCCGGCGTTGCCGAGTACACCCGCGGCCGCGGAGAACAGCACGAAGGCGGCGAGGTCGTGCTCGCGGGTCAGCTCGTGCAGGTGCCAGGCCCCGTCGACCTTGGGACGCAGCACCCGGTCGAGCTGCTCCGCGGTCAGCCGTTCCATGACGGTGTCGTCGAGCACGCCGGCCGCGTGGACGACGGCGGTGAGCGGATGCTCGGCCGGGATCGAGTCCAGGACGGCCGCCAGCGCGTCCCGGTCCGCGACGTCACAGGCCACGACCCGCACGTCGACGTCCCCTTGCGCCTCCGGGTGCGGCACCGCGCCGCCGCCGCGGCTGACGAGCAGCAGGTGCCGTACCCCGTAGCGGGACACCAGGTGGCGGGCGACGGCCTGGCCGAGGGTGCCGGTGCCGCCGGTGATCAGCACGGTGCCGTCGGGGTCGATCGGCTGGGGGACGGTGAGGACGATCTTGCCGGTGTGGCGGGCCTGGCTCATCAGCCGGAAGGAGTCGACGGCCTGGCGCAGGTCCGCGGCGGTGACCGGCAGCGGCTCCAGCGTCCCGTCGGCGACCATCGCCACGACCCTGGAGAGGATGTCGCCCTGCCGCGCGGGGTCGACGTCGTTGAGGTCGAAGGCCCGGTAGATCAGGCCCTCGGGTGAGCGGACGTCCGTCTTGCCCAGCTCGACGAACCGTCCGCCGTCGGCGAGCAGCCGCAGGGAGGCGTCGGTGAGTTCTCCCGCGAGCGAGTTGAGGACGACGTCCATGGCCGGGAACCGGTCGGCGAAGCGGGTGTCGCGGGACGAACCGATGTGGTCGTCCGCCAGTCCGAGGCGCCGCAGGGTGTCCCACTTGGCGGGGCTCGCGGTGGCGAAGACCTCCGCACCGCTGTTCAGGGCCAACCGGATGGCGGCCATGCCCACACCGCCCGCGCCGGAGTGAACCAGGACCCGGTCGCCGGGGCGCAGTTCGCCGAGGTCGAACAGCCCGTACCAGGCGGTGGTGAACGCGACGGGCACCGACGCCGCCTCGGTGAAGCTCCAGCCGTCGGGGATCGCCGTCAGGAGCCGGTGGTCGGCGACCGCGCGCGACCCGAAGGCGCCGGGCATCAGTCCCATGACGCGGTCGCCGGGCCGCCAGGCCGTGACGCCGGGGCCGACCTCGAGGACGGTGCCGGCCCCTTCGCCGCCCAACGGGGGCCGGTCCGGGTACATGCCGAGGGTGATGAGCACGTCGCGGAAGTTCAGGCCGGCCGCGCGTACGGCGACCCGTACCTGTCCGGGTTCCAGCGCGGCCTCCTGCCAGGGCAGCAGGGCCAGGTCGTCCAGTTGCCCGGTGCCGGACTCGCTCAGCCGGTACGCGCCGTCGGGGGCGGTCGGTTCCGGCGCGTACCTGGCCTGCCGCGGCACGAGGACGCCGTCGCGGCGCAGGGCCACTTCGGGTTCGTCGCCGGCTGTCATGGCGGCCCGGACCGCGTCCTCCTCGGAGGCGTCGCCCATGTCGACCAGGACGAACCGGCCGGGGTGCTCGGCGGCGGCGCTGCGGACCAGGCCGCGTACGGCCGCGCCGGCCACGCCGCGGGTCAGGACGGCCAGGCGTGCGGCCGCCCGCTCCGGCTGCTCGGCCAGGAAGTCCTGGACGAGCGCGCGGGTCCGCTGGACGAGGGCGTGCACGGAGTCCGCGTCGGCTTCCGCGGTGAGCACCGGGCTCGGCACCACCTCGGTCGGTGTGCTCGCGGTGAGGGGCACCCACTGGGTGTGCAGCACCGCGGCCCGGGCCTCGGCGGCCGGACGGACGGTCAGCGCGGTGATGTCCGCGACCGGCTCGCCGAACAGGTCGGTCAGTGTCGCGCGGTAGGTGTCGGTGCCCGTGCGGGCCAGGTGGACCCGGGCGGACGACACACCGGTGGTGTGTACGGCGACGCCGGAGAAGGAGAACGGCAGCCGGACCCGGGTGTCGGGGCTGAGCAGGATCAGCGGCTGGAGTGCGGCGTCCAGGAGCGCGGGGTGGATGCCGAAGCCGGCGCCGTCGGGGACGGACACCTCGGCGTACAGTTCGTCCTCGCCCTGCCACAACTCCCGCACGCCCCGGAACGCGGGTCCGTACTGGTATCCGAGTCCGGCGAGGAAGGCGTAGAACCCTTCGGGGTCCACGGGTTGGGCGTTCCTCGGGGGCCAGTCGAGGCGTCCGGCCGTCACCTGGCCGCCGAGGGTTCCGGACGCGTGGCGGATCCAGCCGTCGGCGCCCTTGGAGTGCACGGTGACCGGGCTGCGGCCCGCGTCGTCCGGGGCGCCGACCGAGATCTGGATGTCCGTGGGGGTGTCCGAGAGCGCGAGGGGCAGGTGCAGGACGAGGTCGTCGACGGTCCCGCCGGCCAGGGTGGCGAGTTCGAGGAAGGCGGTGCCCGGCAGCAGGACCGTGCCGTCGACGGCGTGGTCGGCCAGCCAGGGGTGGGTGCGGGTGGAGACGCGGCCGCTGTGCACGGTGCCCCCGTCGGGCAGTTCGACGGTGGTGCCCGCCAGCGGGTGCCCGGTGCCGTGGTCGCCGGCCGCGGGGGTGAGCCAGTAGGTGCTGCGCTGGAAGGCGTAGCCCGGCAGCCTGACGCCGTGCGGGCGGTCGTGCGGCCAGGTCACGGCGACGCCCTGGACGTGGAGGCGGGCCAGGGCGGTGTGGAATTCCCCGATGGCGCCCTGGTCGCGGCGCAGGGTGCCGGTCGCCACGCCGTCCAGGTCCTGCACCAGCACCGGGTGCGGGCTGACTTCCACGAACACCTCGTGGCCGTCGGCGGTGAGCCGGGCGGTGGCCAGGTCGAACCGTACGGGTTCGCGGAGGTTGCGGTACCAGTAGTCGGCGTCGAGGGCGGAGGTGTCGACGGGTTCCGCGGTGACCGTGGAGTAGAAGGGAATCGCCGCGGGCCGGGGCCGGATGTCCGCGAGGTCGGTCAGCAGCTGCTCGCGGACCGTCTCGACCTGCGCCGAGTGCGCCGCGTAGTCGACGGGGATGGCGCGGGCACGGATGCCGTCCCGGGCGCAGGCTGCCAGCAGTTCGTCCAGGGCCCCGGGTTCGCCGGACACGACGACGGTCGAGGCGGAGTTGACCACCGCGACGGTGATCCGGTCGCCCCAGGGGCCCAGGTAGCCGGCGGCGTCGTCCGCGGACAGCGCGACCGAGACCATGCCGCCGTGTCCGGCCAGGGCGACCAGGGCCTTGCTGCGCAGGGCGACCGCCTTGGCGGCGTCCTCCAAGGACAGCGCGCCGGCCACGTACGCCGCCGCGATCTCCCCCTGCGAATGCCCGACGACCGCATCGGGCTCCACACCATGGGCACGCCACAGCTCCGCCAGCGCCACCATCACCGCGAACAGGGCGGGCTGCACCACATCCACCCGCTCCAGCGAACCACCGCCCGTCAGCACCTCCACCAACGACCAGTCCGTGTACGGCGCCAACGCCGCGTCACACGCGTCCACCACCTCCCGGAACACCGGCTCCGAGGCGTACAACTCCCCACCCATACCGACCCACTGCGCACCCTGCCCCGGGAACACGAACACCGAACGACCCAGCGGGCGGGCCGTCCCGGTGACCAGACCCGGCGCCGTACCGCCCTCGGCCAGGGCGTCCAGGGCGGCGGCGGTGCCCACCACCACGGCCCGGTGCTCGAACACGGTGCGGGCAGCCAGGGCGCCTCCGACCGCAGCCGGGCTCACCTCGGGACGCGCGGCGGTGAAGGCGCCCAGCCGGCGCGCCTGCTCCCGCAACGCCGCCTCGGACCTGGCCGACAGCGGCCAGAGGACCTGGTCGTCCGCGCGGCCCCGGGGAGAGGGTGCGGCGGGGTCGGCCTCGGCGGGCTGTTCGAGGATGCTCTGCTCGATGATGACGTGGGCGTTGGTGCCGCTGATGCCGAACGCGGAGACGGCGGCCCGCCGTGGCCGCCCGCTCTCGGGCCAGTCGACCGGTTCGGTGAGCAGGCGGACCGCGCCGGAGGCCCAGTCGACGTGCGGGGTGGGCGCGTCCACGTGGAGGGTCCGCGGCAGTCGGCCGTGCCGCATCGCCATGACCATCTTGATCAGGCCGGCCGCGCCGGCCGCCGCCTGGGTGTGGCCGATGTTGGACTTCACCGATCCCAGCCACAAAGGCTCCACCCGGTCCCGGCCGTAGGTCGCCAGGAGGGCGTGGGCCTCGATGGGATCGCCGAGGGTGGTGCCGGTGCCGTGGGCCTCCACCGCGTCCACCTCGGACGCCTCCAACCCGGCATTGGCGAGGGCCTGACGGATCACCCGCTCCTGGGAGGGGCCGTTGGGCGCGGTCAGGCCGTTGGAGGCGCCGTCCTGGTTGGTGGCAGAGCCTCGGACGACCGCCAGCACCTCGTGGCCGTTGCGGCGGGCGTCCGACAGGCGTTCCAGCAGCAGCAGGCCGGCGCCCTCGGCCCAGCCCGCCCCGTCGGCCGCGGCGGCGAAGGACTTGCTGCGGCCGTCGGGCGCGCTCGCCCCCTGCCGGGACATCTCGGTGAACAGCGTGGGGGCCGCGTTGACGGTGACGCCGCCGGCCAGGGCGAAGGAGCACTCTCCCGAGCGCAGCGCCTGAGCGGCCAGGTGCAGGGCCACCAGGGACGACGAGCAGCCGGTGTCCAGGGACAGTGCCGGGCCGAGCAGGCCCAGCTGGTACGCCAGCCGGCCGGACCCCACGCTCGACGCGGTGCCGGTGACCTGGTAGCCCTCCAGGTCGTCGGGGACCGGCCCGGCGGCGTAGCCGGTGGACCAGATGCCGGTAAACACGCCGGTGGGTGTGCCCTCCAGCGTGGTCGGGTCGATCCCGGCGTACTCGATGGTCTCCCACGCGGTCTCCAGCAGGATCCGCTGCTGCGGGTCCATGGCGAGCGCCTCGCGGGGCGATATCCCGAAGAACGCCGCGTCGAAGTCGCCGGCGGCATCGAGGAAGCCGCCCCGGGACGTGCTCGACGTGCGGGGGCGGCTTCCCGTCGGGTCGTACAGGCGGTCGATGTCCCAGCCCCGGTCGGCCGGGAAGTCGCCGATCGCGTCCACGCCGTCCGCGACCAGCCGCCACAGGTCCTCGGGGGTGCCGACGCCTCCGGGGAAGCGGCAGCCCATGCCGATGACCGCGATCGGCTCGTCCGTCGCGGCCGGGGCCGGGGCCCGCGGCGCGTCCTGCTCGCCGGACTCGCCGGACAGGTGGGCGGCCAGCCGTGCCGGGGTGGGGTGGTCGAAGACGAGGGTGGCGGGCAGTTTCACCCCGAGCGCGGCGGTCAGGCGGTTGCGCAGTTCCACCGAGGTCAGTGAGTCGAAGCCCAGGTCCTTGAACGCCTGCCGGGGGTCGAGCCGTTCGGGGGTGGCGTGTCCCAGCACCCCGGCGACGTGGGTGGTGATCAGCTCCAGCAGGTCGGTGCCGCCGGCGGGAGGCGCGGGTCGGGGGGCCTGCGGCCGGCTGTGGGCCTCGGGCAGGTCCCGCAGCAGCCGGCTCGGCCGCGCGTGGGTGTAGGCGCGGGCGAACTGTGCCCAGTCGGCCTCGGTGACGACCGCGAGGGCCTCGTCGTGGTCGAGGACGTCCTGCAGCGCGTCGAGTGCCCGGCCCGGGTCCAGTTCGCCGAGGCCGAGCAGGGTGCGCTGGCGCTGCACGGACTCCAGGGCCGCCATGCCGCCTTCGGCCCAGATGCCCCAGGCGACGGAGGTCGTGGCGCGGCCCTGGGCTCGGTGCTGTGCGGCCAGGGCGTCGAGGAAGGCGTTGCCGGCGGCGTAGGCCGCGCCGTGGCCGTCGCCCCACACGCCCGCGGTGGAGGAGAACAGGACGAAGGCGTCGAGGTCCGGCAGGAGTTCCGCCAGGTTCGCCGCCCCGGCGACCTTGGCCGTGACGACCTCGGCGAACTCCGCCGGTGTCGTGTCGGCCAGCCTGGTCGCCCTGATCACGCCGGCGGTGTGGAAGACCGCGCGGATGTCTCCGACGCGCTCGACGAGGTCCCGCAGGGCGTCCCGGTCGGCCACGTCGCACGCCGCCACGGTCACCCGCGCCCCGGCTGCCTCCAGTTCGTCGCGCAGGCCGGCCGCGCCGGGTGCGTCGGGACCGCGGCGGGCGGCCAGCACGACGTGCTCCGCGCCCTGCCGCGCGAGGCGGCGGGCCACGTGTCCGCCGAGCGCGCCGGTGCCGCCGGTGACCAGCACCGTGCCCCGCGGCCGCCAGGGCCGCGCGGCCGGGCCCGATGGGGCCTTGCGGCGCAGCCGCTTGGCGAAGCGCCGGGTGCCGCGGATCGCCACCTGGTCCTCGCCGGTGTCGGCGAGCGCGACGAGCAGCGCGTTCACGCTCTCCTCGTCGGGCACGGCGGGAAGGTCGACCAGGCCGCCCCAGCCGTGCGGGAACTCCAGCGCCGCGGACGCGCCGGTGCCCCACGCCAGGGCCTGGGCCGGGCTGGTGACCGGGTCGGTGCCCGAGGTGCTCACGGCCCCGCTGGTCGCGCACCACAGCGGGACGGCCGCCGTCCTCACCGGGTCCGGGCCGCGCACCGGGTCCAGGGTGCGGACCAGGTCCAGGGTGCGGACCAGGCCCGCCGGGAGCACCGGGTGGTCGGGGTGCGGCTCCTCGTCCAGCGCCAGCAGCGACAGCACACCGTCCGGGCCGGGCCTGGCGTCCCCGGTGTCGGCCGCGTCCCAGGTGTCGGCCACGGCGAAGCCCCGTTCGCGCAGGGCCTCGGCCCACGGGTGCCCGGTCGCGGCCAGGACGAGCCAGCGAGCCGGGTCCACCGGGGCCGCGGTACCGCTCACCGGTGTCCATGCCACCTCGTACCGCCAGTCGTCGCGGGGCACCGGCGGGGTCGCGGTCACCCAGTAGGGCTCGCGCTGGAAGGCGTACGTGGGCAGGTCCGCCCTGGGTGCGGTGCGGGGCAGGAGCGGCGTCCAGTCGACGTCGGCTCCGGCGGCGTAGAGGCGTCCCGCCGCGGCGAGGAACTCGGTGAGGCCGCCGTGGTCGCGGCGCAGTGTTCCGGTGGCGGCGGCGTCCAGCGCGGGCACCAGCACCGGGTGCGGGCTGACCTCCAGGAACAGGTCGTGGCCGTCGGCGGTGAGCCGGTGGGTGGCCAGGTCGAAGCGTACGGGTTCGCGGAGGTTGCGGTACCAGTAGTCGGCGTCGAGGGCGGAGGTGTCGACCGGCTCGCCGGTGACCGTGGAGTAGAACGGGATCGCCGCCGAGTGGGGCGTGATGTCGGCCAGTTCGGCGAGCAGTTGCTCGCGGATCGCCTCGACCTGGGCGGAGTGGGCGGCGTAGTTGACGGGCAGGCGGCGGGCGCGGATGCCGTCGGCCTCACAGGCGGCCAGCAGTTCGTCCAGCACGTCGAGGCCGCCGGACACCACGACCGCCGCGGGTCCGTTCACCACGGCGGTGGTCAGCCGCTCGCCCCAGCGGGCCAGGTAGCCGACGGCCTGTTCGACGGACAGCGCGAGGGACACCATGCCGCCCCGGTCGGCGATGGCGGCCAGTGCCCTGGACCGTAGCGCCACGACCTTGGCGGCGTCCCGCAGCGACAGCGCGCCGGCGACGTACGCGGCGGCGATCTCCGCCTGGGAGTGGCCGACCACGGCGTCCGGCCGCACGCCGTGGGACCGCCACAGGTCGGCCAGCGCCACCATGACGGCGAACAGGGCCGGCTGCACCACGTCGACGCGGTCCAGCGAGCCGTGGCGCAGTTCGTCGACCAGCGACCAGTCGGTGTACGGGGCCAGGGCGGCGGCGCAGGCGTCGATGCCGGCGCGGAAGACCTCGGACTGCTCGTACAGGTCACGGCCCATGCCCGCCCACTGCGCCCCCTGTCCGGGGAAGACGAACACGGTCCCGCCGGTACGGGCCGGCAGGCCCGGCAGTCCCTGCGGGAGCGCGGCCAGGCCGGAGAGCAGGTCGTCCCGGTCGGCGCCGACCACCGCGGCCCGGTGCTCGAACCGGGTGCGGGCGGCCAGTGCGCGGCTGATCGCGGCGGCCGGGACGTCGGGGTGGGCGGTCGCGTACGCGTGCAGCCGCTCGGCCTGGGCGCGCAGCGCGGCGTCGCTCTTCGCGGACAGCAGCCAAACGGTGGGGGCGGCCTGGCCGGCGGGTTCGGCAAGGTGGCCGGGGTCGGGCTCGGAGGACTGCTCGATGATCAGGTGGGCGTTGGTGCCGCTGATGCCGAAGGCCGAGATGCCGGCGCGGCGCAGGCGCTCGTGCTCCGGCCACGGCCGGGCCTCGGTGAGCAGCCGGACGCCGCCGGAGGCCCAGTCGACGTGCGGGGAGGGGGCGTCCACGTGGAGGGTTCGCGGCAGTTCGCCGTGCCGCATCGCCATGACCATCTTGATCAGGCCCGCGATGCCGGCGGCGGCCTGGGTGTGGCCGATGTTGGACTTCACCGACCCCAGCCACAACGGCTCCACCCGGTCCTGACCGTAGGCGGCCAGCAGGGCGTGGGCCTCGATGGGGTCGCCCAGGGTGGTGCCGGTGCCGTGGGCCTCCACCGCGTCCACCTCGGACGCCTCCAACCCGGCATTGGCGAGGGCCTGACGGATCACCCGCTCCTGCGACGGACCGTTAGGCGCGGTCAGGCCGTTGGACGCCCCGTCCTGGTTGACCGCGCTTCCCGCGACGACCGCCAGCACCCGGTGGCCGTTGCGGCGGGCGTCCGACAGACGTTCCAGCAGCACCAGGCCGGCGCCCTCGGCCCAGCTGGTGCCGTCGGCCGCGGCGGCGAAGGGCTTGCTGCGGCCGTCCGCCGCGAGGCCGTGCTGGCGGGAGAACTCGGTGAAGCCCAGTGGTGTCGCCATGATCGTGACACCGCCGGCGAGCGCCAGCGAGCACTCGCCCGCGCGCAGGGCCTGGGCGGCCAGGTGGACGGCGACCAGGGACGACGAGCAGGCGGTGTCCACGGACAGCGCCGGACCGCGCAGTCCGAGGTGGTAGGCGACCCGGCCGGACGTGACGCTGGTCGCGACGCCGGTGAACAGGTAACCCTCCAGGTCCTCCGGCAGGCCCGGCCCGGTCGCGTAACCGGACGACCAGACGCCGGTGAACACGCCGGTGTGGCTGCCGCGCAGCGAGGCCGGGTCGATCCCGGCGTGCTCGAAGGTCTCCCAGGCCGTCTCCAGCACGAGCCGCTGCTGCGGGTCCATGGCGAGCGCCTCGCGGGGCGAGATGCCGAAGAACGGAGCGTCGAAGCCGGCCACCTCCTCCAGGAACCCGCCCCGGGTGATGTACGTGGTGCCGGCGCCGCGCAGTTCCGGGTCGTACAGGCCGCCCAGGTCCCAGCCGCGGTCGTCCGGGAAGTCGCCGATCGCGTCCACGCCCTCCGTGACGAGCCGCCACAGGTCGTCCGGCGAGGCCACCCCGCCGGGGAAGCGGCAGCCCATCCCCACGATGACGACCGGGTCGTCGTGGGCGGCCTGGGCGGCGGGGGCCGGCCGGCCGCCGGGGCCGGTGCGCAGCCAGTCGATCAGCTCCGCGGGCGTCGGGTGGTCGAAGACGAGACCGGAGGGAAGTCGCCGGTCGAGGGCGCCGGCCAGGCGGTTGCGCAGTTCGAGCCCGGTGACCGAGTCGAAGCCGAGGTCCTTGAAGGTGAGCGCGGGATCGATGTCCGCGGGGTTCTCGTGGCCCAGCACGAGCGCGATCTGCGCGGTGACCACGGCGGCCGTGTCGCCCGACTCGGGGTCGCCCGGGTCCGTGCCGCCCGCCCCGGTGTCGCGGGTCTCCGGGCCGCCGTCCGGCCGACCGGGCGCGGTGGTTCGCGCCGCGTGTGCCCCCGGTCCGGCCGGGGTCCGCCCGCTCTGCCCGGCCGGCGCGTCGGGCAGCCAGTACGAGCGCCGTTGGAAGGCGTACGTGGGCAGGTCGACCGGCGCGGCCTCGGCGACGGCCGGGGACCAGTCGACCGGCACGCCGGCCACGAACAGCCGGGACAGCGCGGTCAGGAAGGCGTCCGGCCCGCCCCGGTCACGGCCCAGCGTGCCGATGGCGACGCCGGGCACGCCGGTCCGCTCGCGGGCCTGTTCCAGGCTCTGTTCGAGGGCGGGCAGCAGCACCGGGTGCGGGCTGACCTCGACCACGACGCCGTGCCCGTCCGCCAGCAGTGCGGCGGTGGCCAGGTCGAAGCGGACCGGCTCGCGCAGGTTGCGGTACCAGTAGCCGGCGTCGAGCTCCGTGGTGTCCTCGAGGAGGCCGCCGGTGACCGCGGAGTAGTACGGGATGCTGCCCTGCCGCGGCCGCACACCGTCCAGTTCGGTGTGCAGCCGCTCGCGGATCGCCTCGACGTGCGCGGAATGGGAGGCGTAGTCCACCGGGACGACGCGGGCGCGGACACCGTCCGCCGCGCAGGACTCGACCAGTTCGGACAGGGCCTGCGTGTCGCCGGACACGACGACCGAGCCGGTGGCGTTGACCACGGCGACCGTCAGCGCGCCGCCCCAGCGCGACACGTAGTCCTCGGCCCGCTCGGCGGACAGGGCCACGGACACCATGCCGCCCCGGCCGGTCAGCGCCACCAGCGCGCGGCTGCGCAGTGCCACGATCCGGGCCGCGTCGGACAGCGACAGCGCGCCCGCGACGTGTGCCGCGGCGATCTCGCCCTGCGAGTGCCCGACCACCGCGTCGGGCTCGACCCCGAAGGACCGCCACAGTGCCGCCAGGGACACCATCACCGCGAACAGGGCGGGCTGCACGACGTCCACGCGGTCGAGCGGGGCGCCGTCCAGGACATCGGCCAGGGACCAGTCGGTGTACGGGGCCAGGGCCTGGGCGCACTCGTCCATGGCGGCCCGGAAGACGGGGTACGCGGCGTACAGCTCCCGGCCCATGCCGACCCACTGCGCGCCCTGGCCTGGGAACACGAAGACGGTGCGGCCCGGGGTTCCGGCCCGGTCGGCGGCGACCTGGACGGAGTCGAGCAGGACCGCGCGGTGCGCGAAGCGGGTCCTGGTGGTGGCCAACGCGTGCGCGACCTCGGCGTCGGTCAGGTCCGGGTGGCTGCGCACGTGTTCGCGCAGGCGCCCGATCTGCGCTCGTAGCGCCTGCTTGGTCCGCGCCGTGACGATCCACGGCGCCGGCCGGGCCTCGGGGGCGGGCCGCCGGGCCGGCGGCGCGGCCGCGTCAGCCGCGTCGGGCGCCTGCTCGACGATCACGTGCGCGTTGGTGCCGCCCATGCCGAACGACGACACACCGGCGAGCAGGGGCGCGTCCGGCCGCGGCCAGGGGGTCAGAGCGGTCTGGACCCGCAGCGCCAGGGCGTCGAGGGGGATGCCGGGGTTGGGGGTTTCGTAGTTCAGGCTCGGCGGCAGTGCGCGGTGGTGCACGCTGAGGACGGCCTTGAGCAGACCGACGATGCCCGCGGCGCCTTCCAGGTGGCCGACGTTCGTCTTGGCGGATCCGACCCGCAGGGCGCTGTCGGCGTCGCCGGACTCGGCCGGGTCGCGGTAGGCCGCCGCGAGGGCGGCGGCCTCGATGGGGTCGCCGACGGCGGTGCCGGTGCCGTGCAGTTCCACGTACTGCACGTCCGCAGGACGCACGCCGGCGCGGGCCAGTGCTTCGCGGATGACCTGTTCCTGGGCCTGCGCGCTGGGTACGGTCAGGCTCCGGGTGGCGCCGTCGTTGTTGACCGCGCTGCCCCGGATGACGCCGTAGACCCGGTCCCCGTCGGCCAGGGCCCGGTCCAGCGGTTTCAGGACGAGGAAGGCGCCGCCCTCGCCGCGGACGAAGCCGTTGGCCCGGGCGTCGAAGGTGAAGCAGCGGTCGTCCGGGGACAGGCCGCCGAACTCCGCCGCTCCCTCCTCGCGGGCGGCGGTCAGGTTGAGGTTCACCCCGCCGGCCAGGGCGAGCGCCGACTCGCCGCGGCGCAGGCTCTCGACCGCCAGATGCACCGCGACCAGCGCCGACGACTGGGCCGTGTCGACCGTCATGCTCGGTCCGCGCACACCGAGGAAGTGCGAGACCCGGTTGGCGATGACGCCCCGGTTGGTGCCGGTCAGCGTGTGCGGCGTGATGTGGCCGGGGTAGGCCAGGGACGTGTAGTCCTCCCACATCGAGCCGACGAACACCCCCGTCGGGCCGCCCGTCAGCGTGCTCGGCACGATCCGGGCGTCCTCCAGGGCCTCCCAGGCGAGTTCGAGCATGAGGCGCTGCTGCGGGTCCATGCCGACGGCCTCACGGGGGGACACACCGAAGAACGCCGCGTCGAAGCCGTCCACCCGGTCCAGGTAACCGCCGTGCCGCACGCCCTGCCGGCCCACGGGCGGCGCGGTGATCGCGTCGGCCCCGTCGCACAGCAGTCGCCAGAAAGCCTCCGGATCCGGGGCTTTCGGCAACCTGCCCGCCATTCCGATGACAGCGACACGATCAGCGTCCGAATCCAGGGGGAAGCGCATCACATCGACACCTCGTGAGCCGGGGGATGAAGGAAGGCGGTGTTTCCGTAGCAGTCCCGATGGTGCGGCTCCGGCCGTGCGAGCGGCCGGATCATCGAGCACGCGGGCGGCCCGGCGACCGGGTGCTGTCCGAACCCGGACTCGCCCGCGCTTCGGGCTTGTGGATCAGTGGAGCGGTCCTCGAGAGCGACAGCGTCGGCGACGCGATTCGAGGAGATGCACTGGTGAACTGAGCGTAGGGGCCGAGGCGATGATCGTTCCGCCGCGCAGCTGAGCATGGCAGCAACACCACGCCCTCGCCACAGGCCGGGCGAAGGCTGTCTCGAAGGAGGCACATCACAACGTCATATGCCTGCACGAAAGAGGCACCGTGGCGAGATCCGTCCCGTGTCTTCTATGAAACGCGCCAGTTCTCACGGACGGCCCGTCGCAGTGTCAGCCGGCGAACCTGCCGGTGAACCCGCCGGCGCGGTCAGGAAGTTCGCCCACGCCCTGCACCGTCGCGCCCCGGCCGAATTCATGGGAACCCTCGACGCCGCCGGTGACAACGCCCTAGGATCCCGTTCGCACTCGCGCAGAAGAACGTCCTCGACCGTCATCCGGCCCCCGGGAAACCTCCGCACGACGATCACCACCCGGATCGGGCGAACCGGCCACCGGCGCCGCCGACGGCTCCGGCCGAACCGTTCGCCCCCACCGACGTCGAGAGATCGCGAGGCGCCACCGCCCCCCGGCGGCACAGAACCCAGCGGCATAGAACCCAGCTGTCACCGATCCGTGCATCGATCCCGGCCGTTCGCGCCCGGAACCCCGCACCCGGACCTGGTGACATCCAGTCAGGAGGCAGCGATGCAGGCCACGTTCCCCCTCACCACACCACACCACCTCGACAACGAGCCGGAAGCCGAGGCTCTGCTCGCGCAGGCTCCGGTCGTCCTCGCGACGATGGGTCCGGCAGACGTCTGGCTCGCCCTCTCCTACAAGGCGGTGCGCCAGGTTCTGAGCGACAGCCGGTTCAGCCGGGAGGCGGCCACACTTCCGGGCAGCCCGCTGAAACTGTCCGTCGCCTCCGACCCGCTCCTGATCTCCAGCCAGGACGGCGAGGGCCACGGCCGCCTGCGCAAGCTGATGTCGCAGGCGTTCAGCCCGCGCATGGTCGATCAGCTCGAACCACGCGTGCAGTCCATCGTGGACTCCTTGCTCGACTCCCTCGACCCGACCGCGGATCTGGTGGCAGGCCTCTGCGCTCCACTGCCGTTGATGGTCATCTGCGAGCTGCTCGGCGTGCCCTACTCCGAGGCGGAGGCCATCCGCAGGTGGACCAGGCGGCTGTTCGTCACGAACATCACTGCGGACGAACTGCGGGCCGCACAGGGCGAGATGCAGGACTGGCTCGCCGACCTGGTGCGTCACAAGCGGGCGCAGCCGGACGACGGGTTGATCTCGGCGATGGTCGCCGCCAACGACGAGGGCGACCACCTCACCGAACCCGAGCTGCTGGCCAACCTCGAGGGCCTGCTGATCGCCGGCCACGAGACGACCGTCAACCAGCTGGGCAACTCGTTGCTGACCTTGCTGCGCCACCCGGACCAACTCGCGCTGCTGCGGTCGTCACCGGACCTGATCGGACCGGCGGTCGACGAACTACTGCGCTACAGCAGGCTCTTCACCTCGGCCGAGGTCCGGGTCACGACCGAGCCCGTCAATCTGGAGGGCGTCGAACTGGGGGCGGGCGAACCGGTGTTGCCGGTCATCGTCGCGGCCAACCGCGACCCCGGTGTGTACCCGGATCCCGGCCGCTTCGACATCACGCGCGAAGGACCGGCAGCGCACCTCGCCTTCGGGCACGGGCCGCACTTCTGCCTCGGCGCGGTACTGGCCCGCCGGGAGATGCGGGTGGCGATCGGGTCCGTGGTGAAACGGTATCCGGGACTGCGCCTCGCCGTCGACGAGTCCGAACTCACCTACGTGCCGGAACTGGTCTTCCGCGGCCTGCAGGCGTTGCCGGTCACCTGGTGATCCGTGGCCCCTCGTACCGCAGGCGCGGGAACCGGACGGGACCGACCGGTCGGGGCACGACACGACCGACGGCCCTTCACCACCTTCGGCCTGCGGCACGACCGGCACGGCGAACACCACCCGGTCAACGCGCCGACCGCACGGTTCCGCCGTTTGCCCACGAAGAGCATCACAATGGGTCGCGACTCGACTACGGGAGGCAACCCATGGCCATGACGCTCATCAAGGGCCGCTACCAGATCAAGGGCTTCGAACCGGACGGTGACACCGTCCACTTCCTTCCCGACGACATCACCGTCTGGTCCCAACTCCCCGGCGACCACAGGGTCAAGACGGACGACCACGGTGGCGCCAGCCTGCGGCTGGACGGGATCGACGCGTTGGAGACCCACTACCTGGGCGTCGGTCCCGACTTCGTGCACCAGCCGCTCGACCTGGGCGCGCACGCCGCCCGGGACGCCCTGCTGACCTGGCTGGGCTTCACCGACGTCGAGCAGGGGGCGGACGAGAAGGTCACCTCCGCCTCCCCGGAGACCGTCGCCGGATTCATCCTCACCGGCGGCGCCGACACCTACGGGCGCTGCGTCGCCCTGATCGGCAAGGGTGCGCCGATCCCGGACGCCGAGAGCGGGGCCGTCCTCAGGGTCGACGTGCCGATGCTGCACCAGACCGCCAACCACGAACTGCTCTCCCGCGGCCTGGTCTACCCGACGTTCTACAAGAACCTGCCGAAGGAACTGCGCCTCGACATGGCCGCCACCGCCCAGAAGGCGCGGGCCGAGAAGGCCCCCGAAAGCATCTGGGCCAACGACGTCACCCACAGCGGCGCCACGATCGAGGACCTGAGCTCCCTCACCGACCACCTGGTCGTCATGCCGAAGCTGTTCCGACGCCTGGCCGACTACCTGCGGCTCTTCGGACCGTCCCTCGACCACCTCCCCGCCTTCCTCGCCGGCGGGGACGACGAGTACTTCCTCTCCGACCAAAGGGACTCGACCAAGGGCCTGCACCGCATCATCGACGTCATCGGCGACACGATCAAGCTCCGCCCCCGGATCGACGACATCGTCTTCGTCGAGAAGTGAGGGGGATGACGACGCGCGGGGCGTCGGGTGGGTCGTCCGCCCGGCCGGGGGTCACCATCCGGCCGAGAGCCCACCTGTTCGTTCCCGGTCCCGGCACGCTCCGCACCCGATGGGGCGGGGTGTTCACCGCGGGTCGGGATGTCCGGTGACACCGCGGGTGGTCCTGGGGCTGGGCCGGTCGTCGCGCCGGGCCCGGGGGGATGACGCCGAGGTGCCGGCCGGGACGGTCACGCGGACGCGGGCGGAGTGCGGTCTGCTGGTCGATCAGCTTCCCTTCAGTGCGGGCCTTGTCCTGCTTTCGCAGCCAGGTGCCGGGGCTGAAGGCCGGGTCGGCACTTCCGCCTGTGCGGTTCGCCGGGCCGTCGAGGGTGCCGCCAGCGGCGAGGTAGGCGAGCAGGCGGCGGTAGAAGCGGTTCCAGTCCGGCTCCGGACGCCACAGGCAGGGTCGACGTCGACGCCTTCGTCCCGGCCACCACCAAGACCACTGTGAAGCAGCTCTGACCCACCACGCGACATGCCGAAGACGCCGACCACCTTGGGTGGCCGGCGCCTTCGGTGTTCTGCCGTCAGCCAGGTACGGCGGGCCCGCTGGCGCGGGTCGTGCTTCGAAAGGTCGCCTACCGGCGCCCGACGATCGCGTTGGCGATGGTCTCACGGGTCGTCGCGGTCACCCGGTCGTCGCGGCCGCCCGGACGGCGGCGCGGTGGTCGCGGGCCGGTGGAGGCGAACCCGGGGTTGGTCGGTCTACCAGTGCTCGTTGCGGTCACAGCGCATGTCGTACTTGTCGTGCGCGTCGTGCTTGTGGTGCTTGATCCTGGTGGGGTCGGTGGCGGTGTGAGGGGTGGTGTCGCCGCCCCCGGTGACAACCGCGACGTTGGTGACCTCGTCGTCGGCCCTGCAGGAGACGTCGACCTGCAGCGTGATGGGCGGGTAACTGCTCCCGGCGGGAAGGACGTCGCTACGGGTGCAGGTCAGTGTGCCCTGGTCACAGGTCCAGCCCGCACCGCTGATGCTGTCCGCCTTGAGCCCCGCGGGGAGGGTGTCTTGCATGGTGACCGTGGTGCCGTCGGTCGGGGCGGCCCCGGCGGCGTTGCCCACGGTGATGGTGTAGGTCCCGTCCCGCCCCTGGGTGAAGTGCCCGGTGTGGGTCTTGGTGATGGTCAAGGACGGGAGCGTGTAGGTGATGGTCACCTGGCCGTTGTGGTTCGCCGTCCCGATCGTCGACAGCGCATAGCTCGTGCCGGTACCCGTAGGGGTGGCGAAGCTGCTGCCCCCACCACCGCCGCCCCCACCCGCCGAGGTGCCCGTGCCGTTGACGGCGCCGCTGCCGCCGCCCCCGCCGCCGAAGTACCCGCCCCCACCGCCGCCGCCGCCAGCGATGGCAGTGGCGGCGCAGCCGCCGTCGAACCTGCCCCCGGCGCCGCCGGTACCGACCGTGGCACCGGAGAACCCGCTCCCCGGAGCGCCGTTCGTGACCGCACACAGTGGAACGGTGCCGGAGATCCCGCCGGCTCCCCCGGTACTGGTGCTGGTGCTGCCACCGCCCCCGCCCTGCCCCGGCGCAGCCCCGGGGCCGGTGGCGGTTCCCGCGGTACCGCCGGTGGCGTCCGGCGTTGTCCCGCCGCTTCCTCCGTTCCCTCCCGTGGAGCCCGCTCCGGTGCCGCCGGAGGCACCGCCGCCGCCGGCGACCACCAGCAGGGAGCCACCCGTGCTGACGCTGGAGGCCCCTCCCCCACCCGGGCCTTCGAACTGGAAACCAGCGAGCGGAAAACTCCCCCCCGGGGCGCCGCCGTTGAACCCGCCGGCCCCAGGGATCCCGGTGCCGTTGCAGCCCTTGCCACCGGTGCCGCCGACGTTGACGGTGAAAGTCGTCGGCGCGGTGGTTTGCGGCAGCGTGGTCACCACCCGCGCCCCCGTCCCACCGGCCCCCGTGACGGAACAGGAGGTGCCGGTGTTGTCGGCGCCACCCGCGCCGTCCGCGATGATCGTCACCACCGCCGCCGCCGGAACCGTAAAGGTCTGCGAAGCGCCGGTGAAGGTGAAGGTCTGCGACGGATCAGCCCCCTGTGCCTGCACCTGCACGGCCCCCACCGGCGCGGCGGCCGCCGGTGGAGCCGCGGCCGCCAGCAGCGCCATACCGGACAGCAGCGCACCCCCCACCGACGCCACTCCCACACCACGCTCCCCACGCCGTCCACCCGAGCAGGCCGGATCGGACGCGACGACGGCACCAACCGGGATCGTCCCACCGACCAGGTCCCTGTCGAACACGGCCACGGGCCGCTGACGGCCGACCCGGTACCACGGCAGATCGCCCTGTCCACGCGTACGAGCACCCATCCGCAGTTTCACCTCTCCTCACAACGAAGCGCCCCGCACCGCCCGAACGACAAGACATCAGCACCACAGGACACCCGACTGAAAATCATGACAAAACGTCATTAGATACCCTGGTCTGGTCACTTCGAGGTAGCGAGGTAACCCGAGAAACCCCGCGTGTCGCGTCGGCCGCCGGCCTTCTGGAACGTGTGCGGCACCGCATCGGAGGAGGCCGGCGCCTCCACACAGCCCCGGTTGCCGCAGGCGCAGTCGGGGCCGCCCGGCTCGATCGGCAGGTGCCCGAACTCGTCGGCGGAGCGTCGGCCGTGCTGGCGCTGTCCTTCCTCTTGCACCCGCCGGGCCGGCCGGAGGACTCGCGGGCGCTGGCGGACCTGGCCCTGTAGTCGGGACGGCCCGTCGGGGAGCGAAAGGCCGGAACCTGCAGTCTCGGACCATGACGTCACCACGACCGGCCGACATCCCGCGGCTCGGGTTCGGTCGCATCGGATCGACCTCGGGCCGGGGTACTGCGTTCGGTGGTGCCTGGCGGTAGCTTGGCGGTCCATGACGGCTTTTCGTATCGGTGTGATGTACGACCGCTCCTGGGATCCGGCCGGGCTGCCCGCCTTCGCCCGGGAGGTCGAGGCGCTGGGGGTGGACGATCTGTGGGTCGTCGAGGACCTCGGGTGGAACGGCGGGGTCTCGGCGGCGGCGGTGGCGCTCGGGGCGACCGAGCGACTGCGGGTCGGCATCGGGATCGCGCCGGCACCCTTGCGCAGCCCCGCGCTGCTGGCGATGGAGGTGGCGACCCTGGCCAGGGTGTTCCCCGGTCGGCTGGTGGCCGGGATCGGTCACGGGGTGCGGGAGTGGATGCGCCAGGTCGGTGTGGCCCCGAGGTCACCGCTGGCGCTGCTGGAGGAGACCCTGACCGCGGTACGCGGTCTGCTGCGCGGCGAGCGCGTCACCGTGGACGGGCGTGAACTGCACATGGAGGGGGTGGAGTTGGTCCACCCGCCCGCGAAGGACTCGGTGCCGCCGGTGATCGCGGGGGTCGTCTCGCCCAAGTCCCTGGAGCTGGCCGGCCGTGCCGCGCAGGGCACACTCGTGGCCGAGGGCCACGGCCCGGAGGACCTGCGCGCGGTCCGCGCCGCCGCGGAGCGCGGCGGCGCGGGCCCGGACCACACGATCACCGTGTTCACCTTCCTCGGCGTGGGAGACGCGGCAGCACCGGCCCTGCGGGACGCCGTCGCCGGACACGCGCAGTGGTTGGGGCGCGACGCCTCGGCGACGTTCGCGGCCGGTGGCACGGGGGCCGAGGCCGTGGTGGCGCTCCACGCGCTCGGGGCGGCGGGCGCGCAGACGGTGGTGTTGCGGATCTGCGGCCCGGAGCCCCTCGCGCAGCTGCGCGAGGTGATGGCGGCACTCGGCCGCTGAGCCACCGCGCCGCAGGTCAGGGGGCGGGGCTCCGCCGGTGTGCGGCTCGCTCACCGGACGGCACCCCGGGTCCCGTTCGGCGCCCGCCGGTTCGTCCCGTCCGGGGCACAGGCGAAGAACACGGTGTCGAAGTGCGCCCTCCGGAGAAGCCGTCCGTCAGGTCGGAATCCCGCACTGGCGGGAACATGACGGCAGCACTTCGGAGGGCGTCCGTCCCCGGGGCGGGACGGTCCGAGCGCCTCCGGCCGTCTCCGGGTCAGGTGAGCCAGACCTCCCGGACGGTGCGCAGCGGGTCGCGTTCCGGTCGCGGTTCGGCGTGCCAGCGCATGGTGGAGCGGCCGTCCCCGTACGGGGGCCAGGCGGTTCCGGGATCGAGGTCGCGGACGAAGGCGACCCAGGCGGCGTGGACGGCGTCGGCCAGTGCCTGCGGCGGGTGGGCTCCGAGGGCGGCCTCGACGCCCTCGGCGTGCAGGAGGTCGAAGGCGAAGGGCAGGTCACTGCAGTGGTAGGCCTGGCCGGTCCGGCCGGGGGCACTGCCGGACCAGTCGAACTGGTAGAGCCAGGTGGGCCGTTGGCGTTCAGTGCGGGCCTCGGCGACGGCCAGGGCGGGGCCGCGGAACAGCCAGTCGGTGATCGCGTCGCCGGCGGCCGCGTCCGGGTGCTCGGCGAGGAACCGTGCGGCGCGGCTGTCGTCCAGACCCAAGTCGACCAGCAGGCCGCAGAGTTCACCCTCGGCGGCCGGCGCGGCCGCATCGGCCGGGGCGGCGAACTCGTGCGCGGTGAAGCCGAGCAGCAGCGGGACGTCCGCGTCGGCGAGCGCCTCCGGCACCGGGCGGGGCACCAACTCGCCGTCGGTGAAGGGTGCGAGGAGCAGCGCGGGCAGTTCGTCGCGGGCCGGGCCTGGGGCGTCGAGCGCGTCCTGGAGGGCGAGCAGCTCGGCGTCGGTGGCGTCCCGGAGGACGGCCGCGGTGGCGGGCACGCCGGTGCGCTCGGCGAACGCCCGGCTGACGGCCTCGGCGGTGGCCCGGTCCTGCGGGCGCATCACCGCGCCGGAGGCCGAGATCGCGGCGCGGAACAGGCCCCGGGCGGCGGGCGTGGCGAGCAGCGTCTGAACGGCGCCGCCGCCGGCCGACTGTCCGGCGACGGTGACCTTCGCGGGATCGCCGCCGAAGGAGGCGATGTTGTCCCGTACCCATTCCAGCGCCGCGATCCAGTCCCGTACGCCGCGGTTGTCGGGGGCGTCGGGAAGGTGGAGGAAGCCCTCGATGCCGAGCCGGTAGCCGATCGAGACCACGACCACGCCGTCCCGGTTGAAGGCCGCGCCGTCGTACCAGGGGCTCGCCGAGCAGCCGGCGACGAAGCCGCCGCCGTGGATCCAGACGAGTACCGGCAGGCCGGCCGCCGGGGCGAGATCCGGGGTGAACACGTTGAGGTTGAGGATCCCGGCGCCCGGGATGGTCGGTTCGGGGATGGTGGTGACCTCACCGAACGGGCGGCGCTGCGCGGTCGGCCCGTAGGCGGTGGCGTCCAGCGCCTCGGTCCACGGCCGGGCCGGCACGGGGGCGGCGAACCGCAGCTCGCCGACCGGCGGTTGGGCGTACGGGATGCCCAGGAAGCGGACGCTGCCGTCGGCGCGGCGCTCGCCGTGCACCGGGCCCCGGCGGGTGGGGACGACGGGGTGCTGCGGGGTCGGGGCGGTCATGCGGGTCCTCCGGTGGGGGTCACGGGCGCGGCGCCTCGTGGTCGATGTAGTGCCGGAGCCGGTTCAGCTCCTGGGGGTCGGCCGTGCGGACACCGTAGGTCCGGTCGGGGGTGACGGGGGTGACGGAGATCCGGCCGTCGCGCAGCAGGGCGAGCGCGTCGGCGTCGGGGACGGTCTCGGTGCAGGCGTCGCCGGGTCCGTGCTCGCAGAGCCCGAGGGTGATGGCGAAGCTGTCGGCGCCGGCGGGCTCGTAGGCCTGCCAGATCTCGCGGCCGTGGCCGACGGTGGTCCAGCGGGCGGGCCCGGCGGGGCGGCCGCCGGTGACGTCCGGGTAGTCGACCTTGAGCGCGAAGTGGGTGCTGAACAGGCCCCGGGTGCGCAGCCCGGCCAGCAGGCGGGCGGCGAAGTCGGCGGTCGCCCGGTAGTCGGCGAGCGGGAAGAAGGCGCCGCTGTCGTCGCCCACCGAGGAGAGGGCGACGGCCGGCACGTCCTCCTCAATGGCGGCCAGGGCGGCACCGACCGTGCCGGAGTCGTTGACCTGGGCGCTCACGTTGGGGCCGGAGTTGATGCCGGTGACCACCAGGTCGGGGCCGTCCGTCCAGCCCGCCTTGGCCGCGAGGCCGGCTCGCAGGGCGAGTTTGACGGTGTCGGCGGGGGTGGCGCTCGGGCTGTCCGGGGCGCAGGGGCCGGCGGCGAGGCAGACGCCGTAGACCGGGGCACCGGAGGGTGCTCCCCCGCAGTCGTTCCGGTAGCCGGCCGGGAGGTCGGTGCGGTGGCTCAGGGTGAGGGTGCCGCCGTTGGTGACGGCGGTGCCCTTGCCGGACTGCACCTGCCAGGGTGCCATCACCACGACGTCCGCCCCGGCCGCGCAGAGGGCGCGGCGGAGTTCGTAGAGGCCGAGGCCGTCGGAGTTCGAGCCTTGGCGGCCCGCATGGAGTCGTCGTTGGTGAGCAGCACGCGCAGGCCGGCCAGCGGTCGGGCCGTCGAAGGGGCCGGCTCGGCCGCCGAGGCGGTGACTCCGCCGGCCAGTACGGCCGAGGCGGCGGTGACGGCGATGAGTCTTCGGGCGACGGCTCTCATCCATCGTGTCCTTCCGGGGCGGGCTGGGTCAGGTCGAGCCCGGCTCCGTACGGGAAGACCGGGTCGACGGTGTCGTGGGGGACGTCCGGGCGGGAGGCCTCGACGGCGGCCATCGAGCACGGCAGTTCGAAGGGCAGCCGTCCTTCGGCGCGGGCGCGGCCGAAGACGACGTCGAGCATCGCCTCGTCGCTCGCGCCGTAGTCGGCGATCACGGCGGCGGCCCGTTCGGCGATCTCCGGGATGACGGCGGGCCGTTCGAGGTTGATCAGCACGACGGTGGGAACGGCGTCGAGCACCCGCAGGATCGCGGCCGACTCGGCCTCGGGGAAGTCGAGGTGGCCCGAGTGGAACATCGACTCGAAGCGGTTCGCCCGGTACTCGTACGGGGTGAACAGCCGCAGGACGGCGAGGTCGGCCTCGGCCGGGGTGGCGGCGAGGCGACCGTAGCGGGAGACGGTCGCGCGGTCCAGGCCCTCGGTGTAGAGGCGGGGGGCGGTGCGCTTGACGGGCAGGGTGCGGTCGCGGTTGGTCAGGACGGTGAGCGAGCGGCGCTGGGCGGCGGCCCCCGCGGCCCGGAACTCGGCCCTGCCGACGATCTCCCCGGCGGCGTCCGGGTCGACGTAGCGCCGGTCGTCGAAGAGGCCGAGGACGAACTTCTCGCGCAGCAGGCGCCGCACCGAGTGGTCGATCCGGTCCTGGGCGATCCGGCCGGAGCGGACCAGGTCGACGATCACCTCGGGGCACTCCTCGCCGCCGAACTGGTCGACGCCCGCGTCCAGCGCCTTGGCCGCGCGCTCGGCGACGGTGAGGTGTTCGACGCCCCATGCCCTTGCCTGGTGCGGCTCGCCGAAGATCTCGTCGTCGGTGAGCAGCCCCCAGTCGGTGCAGACGATGCCGTCGAAGCCGAGCTGCTCGCGGAGCAGGCCGGTGACCACGCCCCGGTTGAAGCCGAAGCCGACCTCCTCCCAGTCGGTGCCGATCGGCTGGCCGTAGTACGGCATCATCTGCGCAGCGCCGGCCGCGATGGCGGCGCGGAACGGCGCGAGGTGCAGTTCGCGCATCCCGCCGGGGTAGACCTGCTCCTTGCCGTGCGGGAAGTGCGGGTCCTCGCCGTCCTTCTGGGGGCCGCCGCCGGGGAAGTGCTTGACCATGGTGGCGACGCTGTCCTTGCCGAGGCGCTCGCCCTGGAAGCCGCGGATGTAGGCCTGGACGAGTTCCGAGGTGAGCGCGGCGTCGGCGCCGAAGGTGCCCGTCTGGCGGGACCAGCGCGGCTCGGTGGCGAGGTCGATCTGGGGGTGCAGGGCGACCCGCAGGCCGACGGCCAGGTACTCCCGGCGGGCGATGTCGGCGAAGCGGTGGACCAGTTCGGGGTCGCGGACGGCGGCCAGGCCGATCGCCTCGGGCCAGGCGGAGAACGCGCCGGCGTGGATGGAGGCGCCGATGTTGAGGGTGAAGGAGTGCCGGGGGTCGGTGGAGACGGTGACGGGGATGCCGAGCCGGGTGCCGGCGGCGATCTCCTGCACGGCGTTGTGCCACTCGGCGAGCTGCCGGGGGCCCGCGGTGCCGACCAGGTTGAAGTGGTTCAGCCCCTGATCGCGGATCAGTCCGGTGGTGTCGGCCGGGAATTCGGTGTCGTCCCCGTCCGTCGCTTCGACCGGGCGGCCGTCCTGGTGCATCGGGATCATGGTGTGGAAGAGCAGGCCGGCCTTCTCCTCCAGGGTCATCCGGGCCAGCAGGTCGGTGACCCGCTCGTCGACGGGCCGGGACGGGTCCTGGTACGGGTGGACGGCGGCGGTGGTGGTGCGCACGTGCGGGGTCTCCCAGGGAGGTTCGAGACGGACGGGGGGTTCAGCGGACGGTCTTGATCGGAGCCACCGCGAGCGCCCCGACGAGGATGATCAGCGCGGCGACCAGGTACAGCGCGTCGTAGCCGGCCGCGCCGACCACGAGTGAGGCCACGAAGGGCGCGATGATCTGCGGCCCGGCGTTGGCGATGTTCAGCACGCCGAGGTCGCGGGCGGCGTCGTCGGCGCTCGGCAGCACCAGGGTGACCAGCGCGGTGTCCACGGCCATGAAGCAGCCGAAGGCGATCCCGGCGAGCACGGTGTACAGCAGGATGCCGGTCCAGTCCGGGAGCAGCACCGGGACGGTCATGGTGGCGGCGGCCAGCACGCAGGAGACCGCGATCAACGGCTTGCGCCGCCCGAGCCGGTCGCAGAGCCAGCCGCCGAGGGCGGTGGCGGCCAGGGTGGAGACGGCGTCGACGGGTGCCAGCACGGCCTGGGCGCCGGCCGCGTCCATGCCGTCGGGCAGCTCGATGTGGTCCTGCAGGACGTAGAACTGGAACAGCGAGACCGCGAAGAAGCCGAGCATCATCAGGAAGCGGCCGATGAACGCCCAGCGGAAGTCCGCGGCCCGCAGCGTCGTGGTAAAGGCGACGAGTTGACGGCGCAGCGGCACGGCTTCCACCGGCGGCAGCTTCTCCTCCCGGACCAGCACGGTGAACAGCACGGCGGTCAGGGCGATCACCGCGCCGGTCACCAGGTAGCCGGTGCCGACGGAGTCGGGGACGTAGCGGGTGGCCAGGGTGACCCCGACGACCGAGCCGATCGGGGTGCCGATGCCGACCATCGCGGAGGCGAGCCCCCGGCGTCCGGCCGGAACGCGGTCGGGGACGACCGCGGTGAGTGCGGACTGGTAGACGTTCATCGCGGCCTGGACCAGGCACCAGGCGATGGTGACCAGCAGGATCGTGCGCACCTGCCCGAGCAGGGCGAGGGTGGCGAAGGCGGCGAGGCCGCCGCCGAGGATCCACGGGTTGCGGCGGCGGGAGCGGTCGGAGAGCAGGCCGGCCAGCGGGTTGAAGAGGGTCGCGAAGACCGCGGCGACGCCGGAGACCAGGCCGAGGCTGCCCACTTTGCCGTCGGGGTCGAGGAGTTCGATCTGGGCGGGCAGCAGGACCTGTCCGATGCCCAGGTAGACGAGGTACATGGCGGCGTTGCCGAGGGTGAGCATCGGCAGCAGCCGACGGCCGCCGGCGATCGGGGGTGGCTTCTCGGCCCCGTCTCTCCGGGCGCCGTCGGCGGTGTCGGTGGTGGTCATGACCGGCCTCCTGGGTGGCCACAGGTCCCGTGCGTCGGGAAGTCGGGGAGGGGCCCGGGGGACGGCGAGGCTCGGCTCCGGTCGGCGGGCGGGTGGGGGCCGACCGGGCGGCTCAGGGCGCCGGCCCGGGTGCGCTCACAGCGAACCATGAAAACCGAGTAGGCAGTAGGTTTTCGACATGTGGCCCAGGTCACACCCGACCTGGGTGGGCGATCCAGTGGCTAAGGTGACAGTCATGGACGTCAAGGACGGGTCGGAGACCCGCGGCACGGGCAGGGGCTCGGCACGCGGCACGTACGCGGTGGGCGACGAGCGGCGCTCGCGCATCCTGGACGCCGCCGTCGAGCACTTCGCGCAGTGGGGCTTCCACGCCACCTCGCTCGCCCGGATCGCCAAGGACGTCGGCATCACCCAGGGCGGTCTGCTGCACCACTTCCGCACCAAGGAAGCCCTGCTGGTGTCGGTGCTGGAGGCGAGCGACGAGCACGACACCGAGCGGTTCTTCGCGCAGGAGTGCGCGACCGTCGCCGAGTGGTTCCACCGGCTGCTCGCCCTGACCGCCCACAACAGCCGCCGGCCCGGCCGCACCCGGATGTTCAACGCCCTGGTCGGCGAGTCCGGGGACCCGGACCACCCGGCGCACGCCTTCTTCGCCCGCCGCTACCGCACCCTGGTCACCGACGCCGCGCAGTCACTGCGCCGGGGGGTGGACAGCGGCGAGCTGCACGCCGACACCGACTGCGCGGCCGAGGCGCGGCAGTTGCTGGCGGTCATGGACGGGCTGCAGCTGCAGTGGGTGCTCGACCCGGAGTCGGTGGACATGACCGAGCAGTTGCGCCGGTACCTGGACCGGCTGTACCGGGGGCTGTCCACCGCGGGATCGGGCCTGCCGCCGCATCCCGCCGGGTCCTGATCGCACCACCACCAGCCGGGCGCCGAGGCCATCGCCCCCGGATCCCGGACCGGATCGAGCCCACGTCCGCCGAGCGGCGGCGCTTATGTCAACGCCATTGACGTTGAGTCCGGCGCGACGGTCTGATGGCGGCACACGGAGGCCCGGGGCCTCCGCGCACCGCAGCCATGCACCGAAGGAGCCACCGCCATGGCCGACCCCGTCCACGCCCTCCGGGACGCCCAGCCCGTACCGTTCTGGCTCGACCACCCCGACCGGCCCGCGCCCGCCCCCACCCTGGTCGGCGACGTGCGCTGCGACCTGCTCGTGGTGGGCGGCGGCTACAGCGGCCTGTGGACCGCGCTCATCGCCAAGGAGCGCGACCCCTCGCTCGACGTCGTCGTGGTCGAAGCCCAGGAGACCGGCTGGGCCGCCTCCGGCCGCAACGGCGGCTTCTGCGAGGCCAGCCTCACCCACGGCCTCGCCAACGGCCACCAGCGCTGGCCCGGCGAACTCGACGTCCTGGAGCGGCTCGGCGCCGCAAACCTCCAGGCCATGGAGGACACCGTCAAGCGCCACGGCATCGACTGCGACTGGGAGCGCACCGGCTCCCTCGTCGTCGCCACCGAGCCCTACCAGGTCGGCGGGCTGCACGAGTTCGCGGAACTCGCCGCCCGCTACGGCAGCCCGCTCGACTTCCTGGACCGCGCGGCCGTCCGCGCCGAGATCGACTCCCCCACCTTCCTCGGCGCCCTGTGGGACCGCGAGGGCGTCGCCATGCTCAACCCCGCCCGCCTCGCCTGGGGCCTCAGGCAGGCCTGCCTCGACCAGGGCGTGCGGATCTTCGAACACACCCCCGCGACCGGCCTCACCGACTCCCCGCGCGGGATCACCGTCCGCACCCCGTACGGCCGCGTCGGCGCCCGCCACGTCGCACTCGCCACCAACGCCTTCCCCTCGCTGCTGCGCCGCCACCGCCCGTACACCGTGCCGGTCTACGACTACGCGCTGATGACCGAACCGCTGACCGAGGCGCAGCTCGCCTCGGTGGGCTGGCGGGGCCGCCAGGGCTTCTCGGACAGCGCCAACCACTTCCACTACGTCCGGCTCTCCGCCGACAACCGCATCCTGTTCGGCGGCTACGACGTGATCCACCAGTACCGCGGCCGGGTACGCGCCGAACGCGACCAGCGGCCGGAGACCTTCGCCACCCTCGCCCAGCACTTCTTCCGGACCTTCCCCCAGCTGGAGGGCCTGCGCTTCACCCACGCCTGGGGCGGCGCCATCGACACCTGCACCCGGTTCAGCGCCTTCTTCGACCTCTCCCACGACGGCCGGGTCGCCTACGCCGCCGGCTACACCGGCCTCGGCGTCGGCGCCACCCGCTTCGGGGCCGAGGTGATGCTCGACCTCCTGGCCGGCGCCCGCACCGAACGCACCGCCCTGGAGATGGTCCGCCGCAAGCCCCTGCCCTTCCCGCCCGAACCCGCCCGCTCGATCGGCATCGGCATCACCCAGTGGGCCCTCACCCGCGCCGACGCCAACGCCGGCCACCGCAACCTCTGGCTGCGCACCCTCGACCGCTTCGGCCTCGGCTTCGATTCCTGACCGGACCGTCGAGCCGCGCGTGCGCCGCGTGACGTCGGTTCACGGGACCGCCCGTCACGCGGGAGCCGAAGAGCCGGGCCGGGGGCGGAACCGACGACACGTCGGTCCCGCCCCCGGCCCGGCTTTCAGCCTGCCCGCCCGCAGCGCTCGATGTCGATCCCGGCGGGGGTCGCCTCGTTGTAGCGGGCCCCGTGCACGGTCGAGGCGTTCAGCACCCGTCCTGCCGCGTCGAGAGCCTCGTCGGGCCGACCGCCGGGACCTCGAACGGCCCGGGCCGCCGCGACACGCGGCGGCCCGGAGCCGAGGTCTTCGCCGCGGTCACGAGGCGGCGGCCGCGAGCTGCTCCTCGAGGGCAGCCAGCGTCCGGTAGCAGTTCAGCACCCGGGCGATGGACGCATTCGGCTCGCGGCCCTCGCGGATGGCGGCGACGAACTCGCGGTCCTGCAGCTCGATGCCGTCCATCGAGACGTCGATCCCGCTCACGTCGATCGGCACGTCGTTGCCGGTGAACAGGTCGTCGTAACGTGCGAGGTAGGTGCCGGTGTCGCCGATGTAGCGGAAGAAGGTGCCCAGCGGACCGTCGTTGTTGAAGGACAGCGACAACGTGCAGATGGCCCCGTTCTCCGCACGCAGCTGGATGGACATGTCCATCGCAATGCCGAGTTCGGGGTGGATCGGTCCCTGGATCGCGTTGGCCTGCACGATCGGGGCCCCGGCCTGGTACGCGAACAGGTCGACGGTGTGCGCGGCGTGGTGCCACAGCAGGTGGTCCGTCCAGGAACGTGCCTGGCCCAGTGCGTTGAGGTTCTCGCGGCGGAAGAAGTAGGTCTGCACGTCCATCTGCTGGATCCGGTAGTCCCCGGCCTGGATCCGCTGCCGCACCCACTGGTGGCTGGGGTTGAAGCGCCGGGTGTGTCCCACCATGGCGACCAGCCCGGTACGTCGCTGCGCCGCGTCGCAGGCCTCGGCGTCGGCCAGCGAGTCGGCCAGCGGGATCTCGACCTGGACGTGCTTGCCCGCCTCCAGACAGGCAAGGGTCTGCCCGGCATGCATCTGGGTGGGCGTCGCGAGGATCACCGCGTCGACGTCGTCCATCGCCAGCACTTCCTCCAGCGTGGCGACGGCGCGGCCCACGGCCTGCTCCTCGGCGAACCGCCGCGCCTTCTCCAGGCTGCTGCTGACCACGGCGGTCACCTCGACGCCCTTGATCCGGCGCAGCGCGGCCGCGTGCTTGGCGCCGAAGGCGCCGCCCCCGACCAGGGCGATCCGGACGGTCTGCTCGTCGGTCATGTCGTCACTCCTTCTCGGCGGGCCTCTCGCCCACCGGGTGGTTCTCAAGGATCAGGTGGCCGACGGCGGTGTTGGACGCCGGCACGTGGTAGAAGCGGTGCTTGACCTCTGTACGGCCCGAGCCGTCGACATCGCTCATCGCTCCGCGGGCGATCAGCCACATGACCAGCTCGATCCCCTCGGAGCCGGCCTCCTCGACGTACTCCAGGTGCGGCACCCGGGCCAGGCCCTCCGGGTCCGAGATCAGCCGGTCCAGGAAGGCGTTGTCCCACTCCCGGTTGATCAGGCCGGCACGCGGCCCCTGGAGCTGGTGGCTCATGCCACCGGTGCCCCACACCTGGACGTTCAGCGGCCTGTCATAGGACTCGATGGCCCTGCGCAGCGCCTGGCCGAGTCGGAAGCACCGCGCGCCCGAAGGCACCGGGTACTGCACCACGTTGACGTGGAACGGGATCACCTTGCACGGCCACCGCTCGACGTCGCCGAACATCAACGACAGCGGCACGGTCAGGCCGTGGTCGACGGTCATCTCGTTGGCGAGGGTGAGGTCGAAGTCGTCGCGGATCAGTGAGTGCGCGATGTGCGCGGCCAGCTCCGGGTCGCCCTCGATCCCGGGGACCGGCCTGGGTCCGTAGCCCTCGTCGGCGGTGGGGTAGGCCGCGCCGGTGCCGAGCACGAAGGTCGGGATCATCGACAGATCGAAGGTGGAGGCGTGGTCGTTGTAGACCAGGAAGACCACGTCGGGGACGTTGTCCCGTTCCCACTGCTTGGAGAACTCGTAGCCCTCGAAGACCGGCCGCCAGTAGGGCTCGTCGGTCTTGTGGTGGTCCATCGCCGCGCCGATCGCCGGTACGTGCGAGGTGAACACCGCGCCGGTGATGACGGCCCGTCCCCGCGGCGACCGCCGGTCGGTGTGCGCCGCTTCGAGGACGGCGTGGTCGATCCGGTTGCCGGCGATGGAGCGGCCGCCGGCGACCATCATGTCGCGGTAGTCCTGCTCGGTCATGCCGGTCATCGAGCCTGCCATCTGCTGGAACGACAGCCCCAGCGTCGCACCCCACTTGGCGAGGAAGTAGATGTTGCCGCCCTCGCGTATCGCGGCGTTGAGGTCGCGGTCGAGCAGCGCCTGCTTCTGTTCCTCCCGCAGTGGCCACGCGTCCAGGTAGGCGCGCTCGTCGGCGAGGTAGCGGTCCCGGTTCTCGGCCGTCATCAAGGACATGCAGAACTGGTTGAGGTGGTAGCCCTTGGCGGACTGCTCGGCGTCGAAGACGGTCGTCCCCGGGACCAGCTTGTAGCTCTTGTCCAGCGACATGGGTGGGTCCTCCGTTCGTGGGACGGCTCAGGCCGGTTCGGGCCAGTACAGGCGCATCGGGTTGTCGACGAGGAGCCTGTGCCGCAGCTCCGGCGTCGGCGCGATGTGCGGCACGAAGTCGACGAGCAGGCCGTCGTCGGGCATGTGGTCGGTGAGGTTCGGGTGCGGCCAGTCGGTGCCCCACAGCACCCGGTCGGGGAACTCCTCGACCACGCGCCGGGCGAACGGGACGACGTCGCGGTAGGCCGTCCGCTCCCCGTCGAGGGCCGGCGGGCCGCTCACCGACAGCCGCTCCGGGCAGGTGACCTTGCACCAGATGTCGGGCCGGGCCCGCATGAAGTCCAGGAAGGACTCGAACTCCGGGCCGTGCGGGTCCTTGGTGACGTCGGGCCGGCCCATGTGGTCGACGACCAGCGGCACCGGGATCGAGAGGAGGAACTCGCGCAGGTCGGGGAGGTCGGCCGCCTCGAAGTAGACGACGACGTGCCAGCCGTACGGTCGGATCCGCTCGACGACGTCCCACAGGTCCTGCTGCGGCGCGGCGTCGACGAGCCGCTTGACGAAGTTGAACCGCACGCCGCGCACACCGGCCTCGTGCAGTTCCCGCACCTGCGCGTCGGGGATCCCGGGGCGCACCGTCGCCACCCCGCGGGCCAGGCCCCCCGATGCCCGCAGGGCGTCGACCATGGCACTGTTGTCGGCGCCGTGGCAGGTCGCCTGGACCACGATGTTGCGGGCGAAGCCCAGGTGGTCGCGCAGCTCGAAGAGCTGGTCCCTGGACGCGTCGCACGGGGTGTACTTGCGTTCGGGGGCGAACGGGAACTCCGCGCCCGGCCCGAAGACGTGACAGTGCGCGTCGACGGCGCCCGCGGGCAGCCGGAACTCCGGGCGGCTCGGACCGGCGTACCAGTCCAGCCAGCCGGGCGTCTTCTCGAAGGCCGTCGTCATCCTCAGTCCTCGTACCGCAGCCCGAGCGCGGCCAGCGGGCCGCGCATGTCGTAGATGTCCAGGCCGAGTTCGCCCGCGCGGAACCTCGCGCGCTTGCCCGCCTCGCCCGCGTCGCGCCTGGCCGCCGCCTCGGCGACCTCGGCAGCCCGCTCGCGCGGCACGACGACGACGCCGTCGCCGCCCGCGACGACGACGTCGCCGGGCCGGACCAGGGCGTTGGCGCAGACCACCGGCACGTTGACCGAGCCGAGGGTGGCCTTGACCGTGCCCTTGGCGTTGATCGACCGCGCGAAGACCGGGAAGTCCATCTCCTCGAGCTCGGCCACGTCGCGCACGCCGCCGTCGATGACCAGGCCCCGGCATCCCCGGGCGCGGAAGGAGGTGGCGAGCAGGTCTCCGAAGAAACCGTCCTCGCTCTCGGTCGTGCAGGCGGCGACGACGACGTCGCCCTCGCGGATCTGCTCCGCGGCGACGTGGAGCATCCAGTTGTCGCCGGGCTGCAGCAACACGGTCACGGCCGTGCCGCAGGTGCGCGCCGTCGGGTAGACCGGACGCAGGTAGGGGCGCATCAGTCCGACCCGGCCCATCGCCTCGTGGATCGTCGCCACGCCGAACTCCGACAGCGCGGCGACGGTCTCGGGGTCGGCGCGGGTGATCGCCGTGTGGACGACACCGATCTCGGTGTGTTCCATGCCTTCTTCTCCTCGGGTCAGCGGCCGGCGGCGAGGCGCGCGGCGAGGCGGGGGTAGACGCGCAGGGCGTTGCCGGCGTAGACGGCCGCCCGCTCCTCGTCCGAGAGGTTCGGCGTCGCGTCGACGTACCGCTTCGTGTCGTCGAAGTGGTGGCCGGTGCGCGGGTCGATGTCGCGGACCGCGCCGATCATCTCGCTGGCGAAGAGGACCGACCGGCTGGGGATCACCCGGGTCAGCAGGTCGACGCCGGGCTGGTGGTAGACGCAGGTGTCGAAGAGGACGTTGTCCAGCAGCGTCTCCGGATCCGGCTTGCCGAGCGCCATCGCCAGGCCGCGGAACCGCCCCCAGTGGTAGGGCACCGCGCCGCCGCCGTGCGGGATCACGAACCGCAGCGTCGGGAAGGCGGCGAACAGGTCGCCCTGGAGCAGCTGCATGAACGCCGTGGTGTCGGCGTTGAGGTAGTGGGCACCGGTGGTGTGGAAGGCCGGGTTGCACGAGGTGCTGACGTGGATCATGGCGGGGATGTCGTACTCGGCCATCGCCTCGTAGACCGGGTACCAGCTGCGGTCGGTCAACGGCGGTGCGCTCCACCGGCCGCCCGACGGGTCGGGGTTGAGGTTGACCGTCACCGCGCCGAGTTCCTCGACGGCGCGGCGCAGCTCGGGCAGGCAGGTGGCGGGGTCGGCGCCGGGCGACTGCGGGAGCATCGCGCCCATCGCGAAGCGGTCGGGGTAGAGCGTGCTGACGCGGTGGACCAGGTCGTTGCAGATCCGTGCCCACACCGAGGAGACCGCGAAGTCGCCGATGTGATGGGCCATGAAGCTGGCCCGCGGGGAGAAGATCGTCAGGTCGCTGCCGCGCTCGTCCATGAGCCGCAGCTGGTTGCCCTCGATCGCCCGGCGCAGGTCGTCGTCGGTGATGACCAGGTCGTCGGGGTCGGGCGCGTCGTCGGCGGAGCCGGCCGCCGCCACCTGCCGGTCCCGCCACTGCGCCAACTGCGGCGGTGCGGTGGTGAAGTGACCGTGACAGTCGATGATCATGTGTGCTCTCCTGAAGGGCGTCCGGGTCAGTCCTGGGCGGCGGTGGGCCAGCCGGTGTACTGCTCGGCGAGGAAGGTGCGGCCGGCCCGGGTGCCCACCGCGTTGTCGAGCTCGCCGAGCTGACGCCGCAGGTCGAACGGCGTGGCGCCGGGCGCGGTGTGCAGCAGCCGGGTCATCCAGTACGAGAAGTTCTGTGCCCGCCAGACCCGTTGGAGGGCGCGCGGCTGGTAATCGTCCAGCGCGGTCGCGCCCTCGCTGCCGAGCGCCCGCAGCAGGACGCCGGCGAGCACCTTCACGTCGTGCAGCGCCAGGTTCAGCCCGCGGGCGCCGGTCGGCGGTACGGTGTGCGCGGCGTCGCCCGCCAGCGCCATCGAGCCCCAGCGCATCGGCTCCTGAACGAACGAGCGGAACCGCAGCACCGTCTTCTCCAGGATCGGCCCCTCCTTGAGCCGGAACCCGTCCTCGCCGGCCACCCGGGCCTGGAGCGTCTCCCAGATGCGGTCGTCCGACCAGGCCTCCACGGGCTCGTCGGGGGCGCACTGGAAGTACATTCGCTGCACGGTCTCGGTGCGCTGGCTGATCAGCGCGAACCCGTGCTCGGAGTGGGCGTAGACCAGCTCGGGTGCGCTCATCGGCGCCTCGGCCATGATGCCGAACCACGCGAAGGGGTACTCCTTGCCGTAGCGCACCCGCCGATCCTCGGGCACCAGGTCGCGGCACATGCTGCGCGACCCGTCCGCGCCGACCACGTACCGCGCCCGGGCTTCGTGGCGGGTCCCGTCGGGCGCGGTCCAGCGGATCCGGGGAGCGTCGGTCGTCACGTCGAGGACCTCGGTCTCCCTGACACCGAAGTGGACCGTGCCGCCGTCGCGCTCCCGGGCGTCGGCCAGGTCGACGAACACGTCGGTCTGCGGGTAGAGCCACACCGACGCGCCGACCAGCTTCTTGAAGTCGACGCGGTACGGCCGGCCGCCGAACCGGAGCTCGACTCCCTCGTGCTCGTGACCGTCGAGCAGGATCCGCTCGGAGACTCCGGTCTCCACGAGGTCCCGGGCCGCGTCGGCTTCGAGGATGCCGGCCCGGTGCGTCGTCTCGATCTCGCGCCGGGTGCGGGTGTCGAGCACGATCGTCTCGACACCGGCGCGCCCGAGCAGGTGGGCCAGCATCAGTCCGGCTGGGCCGGCCCCGACGACGGCGACTGGGACCGAGGCAACGGTGTCGACGACGGCATCGGCCATGGCATCTCCTGAACGGTGGCGCGGGGTTTCGAACACCCCGAACGCTCGCATCCGGGCCCTCGACCGGTCGCCCCTCTTTCCGTCAGGCGGAAACCGCCCCGGGTTTCAGACCGCCGTCCGGGCCCGCCTGCCGAGTTCCTCGGAGATGCCCCGCACCGCCCTCAGCAGCGGCTCGCGCAGCCCGCGCGCCCGGCTCGCGCCCTGCGCCGCGACGACGATCCCCAGGGCGGCGCTCACCGGGCCGGACCGGCCGATCCGCACCGGCGCGGCCACCGCGACGGAGCGCTCCGAGAGCTGCCGGTCACTGACGAAGGCCTGCTCGCGGCGGATCCGGTCCAGCTGCGCCCGCAGCGCCTTCGGGTCGGTGACGGTGTGCGGGGTCCAGGCCCGGAGCGGCGATCCGAGCACCTCCTCCTGGATCTCCCGGGGCGCGTGCGCCAGCAGCACCCGCCCCATCCCGGTGGAGACGACGGGGAACCGCGATCCGACCATCGTGACCACCTCCACCGACCGGTGCCCCGCGATCCGTTCCACGAAGACCAGCTCCGTGCCCTCGCGCACCGCGAGCTGGACGTTCTCGTGGGTCGCCTCGTAGAGGTCCTGCATGAACGGCAGCGCCGAATCGCGCAGGATCTGGGTCCGGGGACACCCCGAGGCGATCTCCCACAGGCGCAGCCCGACGTGCCACGACCCGTCCTCCGCGCGCTCGAGCGCTCCCCATCCCGCCAGCTCCGTGATCACTCGGTGCGTGGTGCTCAAGGCCATGCCCGTACGCTGGGCGATCTCCGACAGTGTCTGCGACGGGTGCTCACGGTCGAAGGTCGAGAGGACCTCAAGGACCTTGCCGGCTGCCGTACTTCGGGTTGTGCTCATCCGGCCAGTGTCCCAGACCGGCGTCGAGCCCCTGAGCGCACGTCGTACCATCTGCCGAACTCAAGGAGGCGATGTGAACCAGGAGATCTCCGGGCTGTCCTCGATGGCGACACGGCCGATCCTGACCGACCTTTCCGAACACATCCGACACACCCACGGCATCGCCGTGCGCTTCGACTCCGCCGGCGGGGTCGAGATCGCGCGGCGGGTGCGCGAGGGCGCCGAGGCCGATCTGCTCGTCCTCGCCGAGGGAGCACTGACCGAACTGGAGGAGGAGGGGCACCTCCTGGGGGACACGGCGCGCCCGCTGTGGGTCTCCCAGGTCGTCGCCGCCGTCCCGGACGGAACGCCGGTTCCGGCGTTCGACGCGGAATCCGACCTGCGAGCCGCTCTCCTGTCCGCGGAGAGGATCGCGTACTCCACCGGTCCCAGCGGGACGGCTCTCGTCGAACTGATCACCCGGCTGGGGCTCGCCGACGCGCTGTCGGACCGGCTCGTCCAGGCACCGGCGGGGGTGCCCGCCGGCAGCCTGCTCTCGTCCGGCCGGGCCGATCTGGCCTTCCAGCAGCACAGCGAGCTGATGGACCTGCCAGGCGTCGTCGTCGTCGGCCCGCTGCCGGGCGACACCAAGATCGAATCGGTCTTCGGCGGGGCCGTGCCGGCCTCCTCCGTCCGACCGGACCGCGCCCGCGAAGTCCTCGACCTCCTCGGTTCCGACGCGGCGTCGGGGATCGCCCGCACCAGGGGCATGCGGGCGTTCGGGCAGCAGAGCTGACGCGGCGCTCCGAGGCGGCGACCGGGGTCGGCTGACGGTCGTCCGGCCGCCGACCCCGGTCTTCTTATGACAACGGCATTGACGTTTCCTGTCGCCCCCGGTTTCATGACTCGCACTTCCCCCACCCCCGCCGCCACCAGCAGCATCGGGATCGGCCCGGGCTCGATGGCCGGGGTGGTCGGCCTGCGCCTGCCGGCGGTCGTGCACCTCGTCGACGGTCGGCGTCACGTGCCCGCCGCCGCCCGCACCGGGCGGCGGCGGACGACGAGGTCCACCCCGGCCGGACCATCCCCACCTGCCCCGGCACCGGGGCAGGTGCATCCGCGGTGCCCGACCGCCAGCGAATTGAGGAGCCTTCCCTTGAGCACGATTTCCATCGAACACCGTGACGGGGTGGCGGTGCTGACACTCCGTCGCCCCGCCAAGCGCAACGCCCTCGACGACGCCACCGTGCTGCGCGTCGAGGAGTTCTTCCGGAAGCCGGGCGCGGACGTCCGCGCCGTCGTCCTGGACGCCGAAGGCGACCACTTCTCGGCCGGGCTCGACCTCGGCGAGCTGACCGAGCGCTCCACCGAGGAGGCGCTGGAGCACTCGCTCATGTGGCACCGCGTGTTCGACACCATCGAGGGCGGGCGCGTCCCCGTGGTGGCCGCGCTCAAGGGCGCGGTGATCGGGGGCGGCCTGGAACTCGCGGCCTCCGCGCACATCCGCGTGGCCGAGCCGTCCACCTTCTACGCACTGCCCGAGGGACAGCGCGGACTCTTCGTCGGCGGCGGCGGCTCCGTCCGGATCCCCCGGCTGATCGGCGCGCACCGGATGGCGGACATGATGCTCACCGGCCGCGTCCTCGACGCCGCCGAGGGCCAGGCCGCCGGCCTCTCGCAGTACCTGACCGAGGAGGGCGGGGCGCGGGCCCGGGCCCTGGAACTCGCGGAGCGGATCGCGGCCAACGCCCCCCTGACCAACTTCGCCGTCCTCCAGGCCCTCCCCCGGATCGCCGAGGCGTCGCCCGCCGGCGGCCTGCTGCTCGAATCCCTCATGTCGGCCGTCGCCGCGGGCAGCCGCGACGCCCAGGAGCGGATGCGGGCGTTCCTGGACGGCCGCGCCGCGAAGGTCGCCGCCGGACAGGGCTCCCACGGGAAGGACGCCCGATGAGCGAGGTCCTCAGCACCCCCGGCCCGACGGTCAGGGACGACTCGGAGATCGGCCGCTACCTCCGCTGGCTGGAGTCGGAGCGGCAGCTGGGCTTCGCGGACTACGACAGCCTGTGGCAGTGGTCCGTCACCGATCTGGACGGATTCTGGTCGTCGGTCTGGGAGTTCTTCGACGTCCGCCCGCACACCCCGCCCACCGCCGCCCTGGGCCGCAGGTCCATGCCGGACACCGAGTGGTTCCCCGGCGCGACCCTCAACTACGCCGAGCACGCGCTCGGCCGCGAGGAGGACCTCGACGCCGTCGCGCTGGTCGCCCGCTCCCAGACCCGGGCGCCGGTCGAGCTGACCTTCGGCGAACTCCGCGACCAGGTCGCCCGGGCACGCGCCGGGCTGCTGCGCCTCGGCGTCCGCAAGGGCGACCGGGTCGTCGCCTACCTGCCGAACATCCCGGAGACGCTGGTGGCCTTCCTCGCCACCGCGAGCATCGGCGCGGTCTGGGCCGCCTGCGCACCGGAGTTCGGCCCGCGCAGCGTGGTCGACCGGTTCGCCCAGCTCGAACCGAAGGTGCTGCTGACCGTCGCCGGATACCGCTACGGGGACCGCGACATCGACCGCCGTACCGAGGTGGCGGAGATCGCCTCCCTGCTGCCCACCGTGGAGCGGGTCGTCCACGTCCCGTACGGACCGAACGCCCTCCCCGACGCGCTGGGCTGGACGGAGCTGCTGACCGAGTCCGCCGGACTGTCCTTCGAGCCCGTGCCGTTCGACCATCCGCTGTTCGTGCTCTTCTCCTCCGGCACCACCGGCATCCCCAAGGCGATCGTCCACCGGCACGGCGGGATCCTCCTGGAGCACCTGAAGAACAACGCGCTGAGCTGGGACCTGAAGCCGGGCGACCGGATGCTCTGGTTCAGCACGACCGCCTGGATGCTGTGGAACACCCTGGTCTCGGCGCTGCTCGTGCGCGCCTCGATCGTCATGATCGACGGCAATCCGGTCCACCCCGACCTGCGGGAGCAGTGGCGGATAGCGGAGGAGACCGGGGCGACGCTGATGGGTGTGAGCCCCGGCTACCTCATGGCCTGCCGCAAGGCCGGGATCCGGCCCGCCGAGGAGTTCGACCTGTCGCGGCTGCGGCAGCTCGGCGCGGCGGGCAGCCCGCTCGCCGCCGACGGCTTCCGCTGGGTGGCCGAGCAGTTCGGGGACCAGGTCCTCCTGAACGTCGGCTGCGGCGGCACCGACGTCTGCACCGGCATCCTCCAGGGCAGCCCGCTCCAGAGCGTGCGCGCCGGAGAGATCTCCGGCCCCTGCCTCGGGGTCGCCGCGTACGCCTACGACAGCGAGGGCCGGCGGGTCGTCGGCGAGCTGGGCGAGCTGGTGATCACCGAGCCGATGCCGTCGATGCCCGTCGGCTTCTGGGGCGACAGCGACGGTTCCCGCTACCGGGCGGCGTACTTCGAGGAGTACCCGGGCGTGTGGCGGCACGGCGACTGGGTGCGGTTCGCCCCCGAGGGCCACTGCGTCGTCGCCGGACGCTCCGACGCCACCCTCAACCGGGGCGGGGTCCGGCTCGGCACCGCCGAGTTCTACGCCGTCGTCGAGGACCTGCCGGAGATCGAGGACAGTCTCGTCGTCCACATCGAGGACCCCGAGGGCGGCAACGGCGAGCTGCTGCTCTTCGTCGCGGGCCCCGCGGACCTGGACGACGCCCTGCGCACGAGGATCGCCCGCGCGCTGCGCTCGGCGCTGTCGCCGCGGCACGTCCCGGACGTCATCGAGCGGGTACCGGCCATCCCGCGCAACCGCACCGGCAAGAAGCTGGAGGTGCCGGTCAAGCGGATCCTCCTCGGCGCGCGTCCCGAGTCCGTCGCCAGCGCCGACGTCCTCGCCGACCCCCGTTCGCTGACCGCGTTCGTCACGTACGCCGCCGGGCGGGCCGCCGGCACCGGGCACGGGAGCACGTCGTGAAGGTCGCCGTCGTCGGCACCGGGGTCATCGGGGCCTCCTGGACCACGCTCTTCCTGCTGCACGGGCACGAGGTCGTCGCCAGCGATCCCGCGCCCGGCGCGGAGGAGCGGCTCCGGGCGGCCGTCGCCGCCGACCAGCGCCGGCTGTCGTTCACCCCTGACCTCGCCGAGGCCGTCGCGGACGCCGACTTCGTCCAGGAGAACGGCCCGGAGCGTCCCGAGCTGAAGGACGAGGTCTTCGCCGTCCTCGACGCCGCGGCCCCACCGGGGACGATCCTGGCGAGCAGTTCCTCCGGGCTGCCGCCGTCGCGGATCCAGCGGGCCTGCGCGGCCCATCCCGAACGGGTCCTCGTGGGGCACCCGTTCAACCCGCCCCACCTCATCCCGCTGGTCGAGGTCGTGCCGGGCGAGCGGACCGGCGAGGCCGCCGTCGACGAGGCCATGGGCTTCTACCGCAGCCTGGACCGCCACCCGATCCGGCTGCGCCGGGAACTGCCCGGCCATGTCGCGAACCGGCTCCAGGCCGCGCTCTGGCGGGAGGCGTACTCCCTCGTCGAGCGGGGCGCGGCGAGCGTCGCCGACATCGACGCGGCCATCGCCCACGGTCCCGGCCTGCGCTGGGCTCTGCTCGGCCCCTTCCTCAACCAGCACCTCTCGGGCGGTGCGGGCGGCATCGCGCACGTCCTGGAACACCTCGGCCCGCCCATGGAGGACTGGTGGGCCGACCTCGGCACACCGCGCCTCACCCCCGAGCTGACCCGCGCGATCACCGAAGGCGTCAGCGACGAGCTGGCCGGGACCGCGGAGGCCGACCTCGTCGCGGAACGCGACGCCCTCCTCTCCCTCCTCCTCGACGCCAAGAACCGGACCGACCACCTGTGAGCACTCCGATGAACCCCACCGATCCGATCGCCATCGACTTCCACGTGCACGTGGAGCAGGACGCCCACGGCCATCTCGCGCTGGACGCGGAGCTGATGGACGCCTCGGCCGCCTACTTCAAGTCCGGCCAGGACCGCACCCCGACCGTGGAGCGCCTGGCCGCGTACTACCGTGAGCGCCGCATGGCCGCCGTGATCTTCACGGTGGACGCCACCACGGGCCTGGGCCACCCCGCCCTGTCCAGCGAGGAGATCGCCGAGGCGGCGGCCGCCCACCGCGACGTCCTCATCCCGTTCGGCTCGGTCGACCCGCACCGGCCGGACGCCGTCGCCCGGGCCCGCTCGCTCGTCCTCGACCACGGCGTCCGCGGATTCAAGTTCCACCCGAGCCTCCAGGCGTTCGCGCCGAACGCCCGCGAGCACTACCCCCTCTACGAGGCGATCCAGGAACTCGGTGTCCCCGCCCTGTTCCACACCGGGCAGACCGGGATCGGCGCGGGCCTGCCCGGCGGGCGCGGCATCAAGCTGCGCTGGTCCGACCCGATGCTCCTGGACGACGTCGCCGCCGACTTCCCCGGCCTGACGATCGTCCTGGCGCACCCGTCGGTGCCCTGGCAGGACGAGGCGATCTCCGTCGCCACGCACAAGGCCAACGTCTACATCGACCTGTCGGGGTGGTCGCCGAAGTACTTCCCGCCGCAGCTCGTGAAGGCGGCCGGCTCCTTCCTCCGGCACAAGGTGCTGTTCGGCTCCGACTTCCCCGTCGTCACGCCCGACCGCTGGCTGGCGGACTTCGACGCCCTCGACATCAGGCCGGAGGTCCGCCCCCTGATCCTCAAGGAGAACGCCGTCCGCGTCCTGGCCCTCTGACGCCGCCCCCGGCCGAGCCGTCACCGGGGCCGCGGCCGCCCGTCGGCCGGCCGGCCGACGGGCTGAGTGGCATCGGGCGGGAATAGTCGCCGGCTGTTCGGACAGACGCCGGTCATGGCACTGTTTCGCAGACGTACGCACGGCGTGACCGGCGACGAGCCGCGGGCCCCCGGCCCGGGCGGCGAGAAGGCCGCTCCGAAGGGCCCGACCGACGTTCCGGGGCGCGGTTGGTTCGCTGTGCTGAGGCGCACCGGGCGGGAGTTCCTGGACGATGAGCTGCCGGACCGTGCTGCCGCCCTCACCTATTACGGTGTGCTGGCGATCTTCCCTGCGCTGCTGGTGCTGGTGTCGGTCATGGGTCTGGTGGGCAGCTCGGCCACCAACCAGGTCCTGGACAACCTGCAAAGGCTCACCCCCGGGTCCGCGCGGGAGATCCTGCACTCGGCCGTCACTCAGTTGCAGGGCAGCCGTAGCACCGGCGGCGTTCTGGCCGTGGTGGGCCTGGCGGGCGCGCTGTGGTCCGCCTCCGGGTACGTGGCGGCGTTCACGCGTGCGGCGAACGCCGTCTACGACATCCGTGAGGGCCGGCCCGCGTGGAAGGTCACGCCGCTCAGATTGGGCCTGACCCTGTTGATGATGGTGCTGCTGGCGGCAAGCGCCGTGATCGTGGTGTTCACCGGTCCGCTGGCGAAGCGGGTCGGCGACGTCCTGGGCCTGGGCGACACGGCGCTCACCGTGTGGGCGATCGCGAAGTGGCCGGTGCTGGTCGTCCTGGTGGTGTTGATGATCGCCGTGCTGTACTGGGCGGCGCCGAACGTGCGCGGGCGGGGCTTTCGCTGGATCTCGCCCGGCAGTGTGCTGGCCGTGCTGCTGTGGATGCTGCTCTCGGGCGGCTTCGCCCTGTACGTGGCCAACTTCGGCTCCTACAACAAGACCTACGGCACCCTCGCCGGGGTGATCATCTTCCTCGTGTGGTTGTGGCTGTCGAACCTGGCGATTCTGCTCGGCCTGGAGTTTGACGCCGAGCTGGCCCGCGAACGCGCCATCCAGGGGGGCATGTCGTCGGCCGAGGAGCCCTATGTCGAGCCCCGCGACACCCGCAAGTGGCCGGACGACGAGAGGGACGGCCGTCAGCGATGAGGCCCCCGGGCGGCCGCGGGTGGCCGCGACAACGCCGGGGGCCCGATTCGAGCAGGCCGCGCTGCCGGCGCCTGGCTAGTGCTGGAAGAGTACTTCCGGATTGTTCGGCGAGGGGCCGTCCAGTAGCGGACTGTGGATCCCCTTCAGCGTCTGGCCGAAGAACGCTGTCACGTACTCGCGGGTGATCTCCACCCCGCGTTCCGGGGAGAGGGGCGACGTCGGGAACCCGGCCTGCTCCAGGAGGAGGTCCAGGTCGCTGAAGCTGAAGTGGTCGGCGCCGGCGACCGTCAGCCACTTCTTGTAGCCGCCGAGGGCGGCCCAGGCCTGCCCCCAGTTGTCGCCAACGACCGGATGGTTGTCGGCCGTACCCAGCATGAGGAACGGCCGGTTGATCCGGCCGGGCATCGGGACCGGGTGGAAGGTGCCGTCCATGTTCACTGCGGCCCGTACACGCGGGTCGGCGATCATCGTGGCGGCGGCCGCCGCTCCGCCGAGGGAGTGTCCGGCCATGCCGATCTCGTGCTTGTCGATGAGGTGTGCCAGGCGCCACGAGGTATTGCCGTGCGTCAACTGGTCGATCACGAAGGACACGTCCAGCGCGCGGCCGGCGGCGACGGAGTCGAAGTCGAGCCCCGCCGGGCCGTCGCAGATCGCGCACGGCGGCGTCTGGCCGTTCGCCAGCGTCTCGCCGCTGTCCTCGTAGGTGTGGCCGACGAGCGCGACGACGTAGCCGTGACTGGCCAGGTCGGTCGCGAGCGAGGTGAGCGTCATGCGCGGGTTCTCGTACGCGGGTGAGAGGACCACCAGCGGATGCTTGCCGCTGTGCGGCCGCGCGCCGTCGAAGGCGTGGGTGGTGACGCCGGCGAGGTTCTGCGGGGTGATGCCGGAGCTCGCCGGCGTCTTCTGGCGCTGGAGGACTCCGGCTGCCTCTCCGAGGGTCATGTAAGGGGCCGGAGTCCCGGTCCCCGGGACGGCCGGGTAGATCATCGTGACGGTCAGTTGGCGGGGGCCGGATGACGGCACCCAGGGGTCGGGACGGCTCGCGTCGGTGAGGTGGATGACGTCCTCGCCGGCGGCGTAGGGGCCGGTCGGCGCGGGGAGCGTGCCGTGGAAGGACCGCGTGGGCGCGGTGGCCGTGGCCGGTTCGGTGCCGAGCGCGTGCGTGGCCACCGGTGTGGCCGACGGTGTGGTCGTGGCGGCGGACCCGGCGCCGGTTCCGGTGACGAGGGCGGCGAGCGCCAGCGCCGCGACAGCGCTGATACGGCGATTGCGTTTCATCCTGCCGACCGGGCAGGGGCGGCCGGCGGCTTTCGAGTGTCGATCGGTCATGGCCCCACGATGTCGCACCGGGCGGCGCCGGGTCGGCAGCGTCAACCCACCGGCCGGACGGGGGGTAAACCCTACCGCCCGCTGGTGGGCTCTCCTCGCTGTCGACGGGTGGTCGGGTCGGGCACCGTCCCCCTGTCGAATCGAGGCGCGGACGGTGACCTCCAGCCGCCCTGTGACTTCGCCAACTCCGGTAGCGACCTTGGCGCATCGTCACGCAACACGCTGGCGCGGCCAGAGGGAACTCGCGGCGCCAACGGCGATGGTCCTCCGTGAGACACGACCTGTGTGGGACACGGCGAGTGCAGTGACAAGGGAAAACTGGGACGAGATCCTCGGCCGGACCGGCAGTTGCCACCTCCGACTCGGCGAGCACAAGACCGCAGCTCGGCCCGGCCGAGCTGGTCAGTGCCGAACTGGAACGGGTCTACCCACCTGCGCGCCACGCCCGCCCCCGCGTGGATCCACGAACTGCACCGGGGTGCGCCTGGTCCCCAACCGCATGCGAACGAGCACCTTTCCGTATCTGACGCCACATCACGCAAAAGCCCGTTGACCTGGGCGTCAACCCGGCCAACGGCCTTCCGACATCACTGTCGGGACGACAGGATCCGAACCTGCGACCCTTGGCGGTCCCCAGCAGGACGGTGCAGTCCGGCGACCCGGCCGTCGCGTAGCCAAGCCCGTTGCGCGAGCGTTCGGGTGGTCTCGCGGCGGGGGAGCCGGGCCTGGGCCGTTGCTTCCGGCGCGATGCTGATCATCAGGTCTTCGCTCGCCCGCTTACTCGCACCGGTGGCTGTGGCCGCCTCGCCTCTCGCCCTGCGGCCGGCGGCCGCGTCGGTCGGCCCTGCGGCGACGGCGGGGCGAGGGGCGACCGGCGGTGCGCTGGGAGACAACCACGGATGCGCGCACAGTCCACCGATCCCGCCCGGCTCGGACTAGCTTCGGCCTCCTCGCGCAGGCCGGCCCGGTAACGCCATGAGCGTCGCGGTTCCGGGAAAGCCGGCCGCGCCCGCAACCAGACCAAGGCCGACACAGTGATGACCGATCTCCGCGACGAGCAACCGCCCAGCACGCCGAACGAGTTGTGGTGTCCCTTCCCCTCCCTGACGAACCCCCACGCCGACCTGGCCGACCAGCAGAGCCTGGCCTGGCTGGCGCGCCACGAACTCGCGCAGCGCCAGGACCTGCAGGACGAGCTGAGCGGGGAGGTGCGCGCCGTCGCCGCCGACGGCTCCGTGACCCCGGAGGACCTGCCGCGCCTGGAACGCACGGGGCACGCGATCAGCGAGACCCTCCGGCCGCACACCCCCAACTGGATCCTGATGCGCCGGGCGGTGGCGCCGCTGCACTACGGCGGCACACTCCTGCCCCCGGGGGCGGAGATCCTCTTCAGCCCGACCGCCCTGCACCGCTCCCCGCGGTTCCACCCCGACCCATGCGATTCGACCCCGAACGCTGGAGCCGCCCTGGGAACCGCGCCCACCCAGCCCTATTCATCCCCTTCGGCGCCGGCCGCCCAAGTGCGTCGGCGAGTCCTTCGCCTGGACCGAGGTGCTCGTCGTGACCGCAGCCGTCCTCGCCCGCCTGCGGCTCAGCCCGGCCACGGCCACCCCTCTCCAGGAGACCGCCACCTCCGCGACCATCCGCCCACGCGGCCCGCGCTCATCGCCGAACCGCGATGAGCAGCGGGCGCTCTCGTGCACGGTCGTGACACCCCGGTGCGAAGCCGGGGCAAACCGTGGTGAGGTGCCTCCGACCGCTGTCCGGGCTGAGCTGGCCCATCCGCTCCGCCACGGTCCCAGCGCCCTGACCGGGCCGACCGTGCGCAGGTGGTCAATGACGGGTGCACGGCGGGAGAACCGGCGCCGGGCGAGACAACTATGTTGGCCGACCTGATTCGGTGGACATGTTCGAAGCGGTGCAGGGTTCACACGGAGCCCTGCCCCCAGCGCGAGATTCCGCGAGATCCGATGGAGGGAGCTCCATGTCCGACGGCCGTACGTCACCCTTCGACCTACCCCCGGGGACCGGCTACGAGCGGTTGCTCGCGGGGCTGCGTCTGGAGGCGCCCTGGGCGATCCTCCCGACGCAGCCGGAACCGGAGAGTGCTCCTGCGACGCCCGCACCCGGCTCGCCGACGCCCGCCCCCTGGGCCGGCGCCTGGGAGCTGATCGACCGCCGGGCGCGCGCGTGCGGCTCCCGCGTCGCCATCGCGCACGCGGGGACCGAGCTCACCTACGCCGAGCTGCGCCACCGTGTCGCAGCCCGGGAGGCCGCGCTGCGTGCCCTCGGCATCCAGCCCGGCGACCTGGTCGCCGTCGTCGCGGGCCGGGGGCCACGGTTCGTGGAGACCGTCCTGGCGATCTGGCGGTCGGGGGCCGCCTATCTGCCGCTCAACCCGGAGGACCCCGCCGCGTGGCGGGCCGGGGCGGTGCGCGCCGCCGGGGCCGTCCTGGTGGCCGGTCAGGGCGCGAGCGCCGCCGTCCCGGGCATCCCCTTCATCGACCTGGACGATCCCGCACCCGCCCACTTCCCTTCGGACCCACCCGTGGCCCGCACGGTCCACGGCCCGGACGACCTGGCGTACGTCATCTGCACCTCGGGCTCCACCGGCGAACCCAAGCTGGTCATGATCGAGCAGCGGGGGGTGACCAACCTCATCCACGCCCAACAGGCCTACCTCGGTGGAGACCTCGGCCCGGATGCCAGGGTGTTGCAGTTCTTCCACCCGGCCTACGACGCCGCCCTGTTCGACATCCTGCTCGCCCTCGCCAACGGCGCCCGGCTGGAGATCGCCGACTCCCGCCACACCTCGGGCGGGCAACCGCTCGCCGACCTGCTGCGGGAGCGGCGGGTCACCATCGCCGTGCTGCCCGCTCCGGTGCTGCGAACCCTTGAGCCCGGCCGGTTCCCGGACCTCGCCACGGTGGCGAGCATCGGTGACATGTGCCTGCCGGAGACGGCTCGGCAGTGGTCGGCCGGGCACCGGTTCATCAACGGCTACGGACCGACCGAGACCACGGTGTGCACCACCATGCACACCGTGCCGGCCGACGGATGGCCGGACACCGCAGGACCGACCGTAGTGCCCATCGGCCGCCCCATCGCCGGATTCCGCGTGCACCTCCTCGACGACGCCCTGCACGAGGTCGCGGACGGCGAGGTCGGCGAGATCTGCATCGCGGGCGACGGGGTGGGACGCGGATACCTGAATCAACCCGAGCTGACCGAGCGGCACTTCTTGCCCGACCCCTTCGGACTCCGACCGGGCGCGCGGATGTACCGCTCCGGTGATCTCGGCCGGCGGCTGCCCGACGGCGAGCTTGAGTTCGTCGGCCGGGTCGACGACCAGGTCAAGGTGCGCGGAGCGCGGATCGAACTGGGTCAGGTGGAGAAGGCGCTGGCCGCACTGCCCGGGGTGCGGGACGCGGTCGCAGTGGTCGACGGCCTGACGGAACGGCACCTGCTCGGATACGTGGTGGCCGCGCCCGGAGTCACCCTGTCGGGCCCGGCACTGCGCGCCGCGCTGGCCGCGGAGCTGCCGGGTCGTCTGGTGCCCGACCGGATCGAAGTCCTGTCCGCCTTGCCGCTGCTGACCAGCGGGAAGGTGGACCGCTCCCGGCTGCCCCGCCCGAGCGGGCCGGGACCGGAGGAGTGGTCCGCACCGCGTGACCGGACCGAGGAGATCGTTGCCGAGGCAGCGGCCGAACTGCTGGGCCTGGAGCGGATCGGGATTCATGACAACCTCTTCGCCGCCGGAGCCCACTCGCTGCTCGCCGCCCAGCTGGTGGCCCGGATCCGCGCCACCCTGGGGGCGGAGGTGCCGATCGGCAAGGTGCTGAACGGAGGCACCGTGGCGCAGATCGCCGCACTGGCGAAGGCCCGGGCCGGCACCGCTCGGCGCGGTCCGCAGCCGGGTGCCGCCTCGGCCGGTCCGGAGCCGTCCCTCGCCCAGCAGCGGGTCTGGCTCATGCACCAGTTCGCCCCGTCGGCGCAGGCCTACCATTCCCAGGCGGCGATCAGGCTCGCCGGACCGCTGGACGGTGCCGCGTTCGACGCGGCCCTCACCGATCTGGTGCGCCGGCACGAGGTGCTGCGCAGCCGCTTCCCCGCGCCGCACGGTCGGCTGCGCTGCGAGGTGGTGGAGCCTTGGAAGGTCTCGGTGGAGGTGCTGGACCTCGCGGACCGGGACTCGGCCCGGCATGCCGAACTGCTCGGCGCGGCGGTGCACGACGCCGTGGCCGAGCCCTTCGATCTGGCGAACGACCCGCCGTTCCGTTGGCTGCTGGTGCGGCTCTCGCCCATCGAGCACGTCTTCGTGGTGGTGGAGCACCACATCGTGCACGACGGCTGGTCCTTCAACGTCTTCGTCGGCGAACTGCTGCAGAGTTACGCGGACCATGTCGCGGGAACCGCGGCGGAGCGTGCCCTGCCAGGCGTGAGCTACTACGACCTCGCCCAGTGGCAGCAGGAGTGGTTGGACAGCGAGGAGGCTGCCGAGCAACGCGGGTTCTGGCGCCGGTCGCTGGCCGGGGCCGAGACGGTCCTGCGCCTCCCGTGCGGCGGCGCGGGGGCATCGCGGTCCTTCCGCGGGCCGGCACCGCGCGTCGAGATCCCCCGCGACCTCGCCCGCCGGCTGGAGGCGCTGGCCGAACGCAACGGCACCTCCCTGTTCACCGTGCTGCTCGCGGTCTACTTCCTGCTGCTCGGCGGCTACAGCGGCTCCCAGGACGTGCTGGTCGGATCCGCGGTGGCCAACCGCCGTTGGCAGGAGTCGGAGCGGTTGCTCGGCATGTGCGTCAACACGCTGGTGTTCCGCGGCCGGATGCACGGAGATCCCACCTTCGAGGCGTTCCTCGGCCGGGTGCGGCGGATGGTCCACCAGGCGTACGACAACCAGGAGCTCCCCTTCGAGCTGATCCTCCAGGAGTCGGGGGCGAGGCGGCACAGCACCGGCGCCAACCCGCTCATCCAGGCACAATTCTCATGCCACGACTCGACGTTGGGGACGGTTACCGGCAACCCGCTGGACGTCACGCTGATCGAGGGGCTCAGCAACGGCTCGGCCAAGTTCGCCGTTTCGGTCATCGCGGTGCCCCGCTACCGCGCCCTCGGTCAGGTCTCGCGGCTGCCCGGCGGGGCGCTGCACGTGCCGGCGTCCGCCGGACAGGTGGGGCCCGCTCCGCGCGCCCTGCTGGACGGCGTCACGCTCGCCTGGGAGTTCGACGCGGGGCTGGTGGAACCGGTGCTGATCGACGGGATGCTCGCCTCGTACCGGCATCTGCTGGAGGCCGTCGCCGAACGGCCGGACAGCCCGCTGAGCGCTCTTCAGCTGCTGGACCCGGCTGCCCGCGCCGACGTGCGGGCCATCGGCCGCGGGCCGGAGCGCGCGACCGCCGACGGCCCGCTCCCCGCGATGGTGGCGCGCTGGGCCGCAGACACCCCCGAGGCGCCCGCCGTGCTCTCGGGTCAGCGGTCCCTCACCTACCGGGAGCTCAAGAGCGCCGCCGACGCGCTGGCCCGCGCCCTCCTGTCGGCCGGTGTCGAGCCGGGCGACACGGTGGCCGTCTGCGCCCCGCACTCCGCGGAGGTGGTGATCGCCCAGCTCGCCGTCCTGACGGCGCGCGCCGCCTACCTCCCGCTGGACCCTGCCCACCCGTCGCCCCGGCTGGCCGCGCTGGTACGGCACGGCCGGGCCCGGGCGCTGGTCACCACGGCTGACCTGGCGGACCGGGTGCCGGTGCCGGCAGGCCTACCGGTGCTGTTCGCCGACCCGGCCGCCAGCCCGTGGCCGGACCTTCCGACCACGGCGCTGTCCGAAGGGCACCCGGACGACCTGGCCTACGTCCTCTACACCTCCGGCTCCACCGGGGAGCCCAAGGGCGTTCAGGTGGAGCACCGTTCGGTCGCCGCGCGGCTGTACCGGGCGGAGATCACCGGCCTGCGGCCGGGTGCCCGGATGCTGGCAGCCGCCTCCCCTGCCTTCGACATGTCGGTGCTGGAGATCTGGGGGGCGCTGCTCAACGGAGCTGCCGTCCGCTTCCTGCCGCCGGGCTGGACCGTTCCCGAGCTGGCGGAGTGCCTGGCCGACGGGACGGTGACCCACGCCATCCTGCCCACGGCGGTCTTCCACGAACTGGTGCGCCAACGGCCCGAGGCCCTGGCGGGCCCGGAGCGAGTCCTGGTGGGCGGTGACGTGATCTCGGCCGAGGCGATCCGGGCGGCCCGACGAATACCCGGTGCCACGGTGATCAACGTCTACGGGCCCACCGAGACCACCGTCATCGCCACCGCCCAGTCGGCCGCCGAGTGGGCCGACCCGGCCGCGTCGCACGTCCCGATCGGAAGCGTCCTTCCCGGCACCCACGTGGTGATCGTCGACGAGGCATTGCGCCCGCTTCCGCTGGGCGTGGTGGGCGAGATCTGCATCGGTGGCGCGGGCGTCGCCCGAGGCTATCTCGGCGATCCCGCTCTGACCGCCGAGCGGTTCGTGCCGGACCCGTTCGCCCCGACGCCCGGTGGGCGGCTCTACCGCAGCGGGGACCTGGGCCGGCTGTTGCCCGACGGAGTGGTGGAGTTCTGCGGGCGACGCGACGACCAGCTGAAGATCCGGGGCTTCCGAGTGGAACCCGAAGAGGTCCGAGCCGTCCTGCGGGCCCTGCCCGACGTCTCGGACGCGCTGGTGCTGGGCGACCGGGACGAGCTCGGTGGCCGACGGCTGCTCGGCTACGCGGTCGCCCGCGCCGGCGGCTCCCCCACCGGCACCGGGCTGCGCCGGGCGCTCGCCGAACGGCTGCCGGCCCACTTGGTGCCCGCCGCCGTCGAGGTGCTCGACGCCTGGCCACTCACCCACGCGGGCAAGGTCGACCGGGCACGGCTGCCGCAGCCTGCTCTTTCCCGGATGGCCGTCCTCGCCCGGACGGCCGCCGCGGCCCGGCCCGGCAACGAGACGGAGCGCGTGCTGGCCCGACTTGCCGCCAAGACGTTGGGGGTGGAACAGGTCGGGGTGCACGACGATCTGCTGGAGCTGGGCATGCACTCGCTCCAGGCGATGCGCTTCGCGACCGAGGCGAGCGCGGAGCTGGGCCGGCAGATCACGCTCGGCACCGTCCTCGCCCGGCGCACCGCCGCCGCCCTGGCGGCGGCCGTCCCGCAGCTGCCGGCCCCGGCACCGCAGATCGGCCGGCTGCCCAGGCGCGCGGCGGGTGAGAGGTAGTCGATGGCCGACGTCGACGGTGACCTCTTCGCCCTGTCCTTCGCCCAGCGGGGTCTGCAGTTCCTGCACGCACTCGACCCCACCGGCCGTGCACACAGCACCGAGCGGTGGTTCCGGGTGACCGGTGCCCTGGACGTCGGCGCCCTGCAGCGGGCCGTGGACGCCCTGGTGGCCCGGCACGAGGCGCTGCGCACCGTGTTCCCGGACACGGCGCACGGCCCGCTGCAGTGCGTGCGCCCCGCCGGACGGATCACCGTCCGGACCCTCTACCGCGCCGGGGCGCGCGACGAGGCCACGGCCCGGCGGTGCGCCGCCGAGTTCCTGCGCCGACCGTTCGACCTCGCCGAAGGACCACTGCTGCGGATCGCGGTACTGCCGCTGGAGCCCGGCGACCACCTGCTGGTGCTCTCCGCGCACCTGCTCGCCGCCGACGGCTGGTCCCACCACGTCCTGCTGACGGAGCTGGGCGCGCTGTACCGGGCAGTCCTGGCCGGTTCCTCCGGCCGGGGCCACCTGGCGCCACTGTCGGTCCAGTACGCCGACTGGGGTGCCTGGCAGCGCGAGCAGCTGACCTCCGTGCGGCGGGCCGAGCTGCGGGACTGGTGGCGCACCGAACTGGCAGGCGCACCCCCGGTCCTCGATCTGCGGGCCGAGGACGCGCACCCCGCGCCGGGGACGCCGCCTCCGTCGCTCAATGGCGGTCGGATCCGGCAGGTACTGGGCCCCGAGCTCGGCGCGGCGGTCCGGGCCCTGGCCAGAGCTCAGCGGCAGACCGTGTTCACCGTGCTGCTGTCGGCCTTCGCCGTGGCGCTGGCGCACCGCGCGGACCAACCGCGGCCGGTGGTCGGCCTGGCCGTCGCCAACCGCGACCAGCCGCAGGTCCAGCAGGTTCTGGGATTCTTCGTTAACACGGTCGCGCTGCATCTCGACCTCAACGACGATCCCGGGTTCGACCGCCTGCTGACGCGGGTGGCCGCCACGGTCGCCACTGCCCACAGCCATTGCGATCTGCCGTTCGACGAGGTGGTCGCGGCGCTGGCCCCACCCAGGAGCCCGGACCGGTCCCCGGTCGTGCAGGTGAACTTCGCCCACCACCCAGCAGGTTCGCTCGGCACCCTGGAACTGCCCGGCTGTGCGGTACGGGAGCTTCCTGCCGACCGCGAGCCGGGCAAGTTCGAGCTGACCGTCAGAGTCGTGGAGAGCGCGGACGGCGGCCTGGAGATGTGGGGCGAGTACAGCTGCGGGGCCCTGCGCGAGCAGGACGTCCAGGACGTGTTGGCGGCCTATCGGCAGGTGCTCCGCTCGGTGACCGCCGACCCGCGTGCTGCTCTCTCCGTGCTGCTCCCCGGCGCCGCACCCCGGAGCCGGTCACACAAACGCCGATCCGACCCGCCGCCCCAGGCCGTCCCCACGGGCAGTGCCGTGGAACGGTCCGTCGCGCGAATCTTCGGCGCGGCCCTGGGCACGGCCGAGCCCGGGCCCGACCAGGACTTCTTCACGCTGGGCGGCCACTCGCTGCAACTGCTGGGAGTCCTCCGCAGGTTGCGCGAGGAGCTGGGCATCCCGATCACCCTGCGCGAGCTGTACGCGGCACCGATACCCGCGGCGATATCCGCCCGGTTCTCCTCTCAACCGAACGAGGTGAGGCCCCGATGACCGAACCCGGCGAGCTCCCCGGCTACCCGGTCTCCCGCGACCGACGGTGTCCGCTGGACCCGCCCGCTGCCTATCTGCACGCGCAGCGGTCCGCCGTCCTGCCACGGATCGGTATCCGGGACGGCAGCATGCCCTGGCTGGTGACCCGGTACGAGGATGCCGTGCAGGCGCTCGGCGACACCCGGCTCAGCGGGGACGCCCGGCTCCCCGGGTTTCCGCACACCTCGGCGTCCTCCGCGGCCAAACTGGAGCGCGTGCTGCCGTACCCGCTCCGGGAGGACGAGGTGCACCGGGCCCAGCGGGCGATGCTGATGAGGGAGTTCACCCCCAGGAAGATGGAGGCGCTGCGCCCCCGGGTGCAGGGCATCGTCGATGACGCCATCGACGCCATGCTCGCGGGCCCTCGTCCGGCCGACCTGGTGGCCGCCTTCGCGACGCCGGTCGCGATCGGCGTCATCTGCGAGGTCCTCGGGGTGGACGCCGAGGAGGACCGCCAACTACTGCACGCACTGTGCCGCACCGTGGCGTCGCGCACCGCGCAGCCGGACGAGGCATCCCGGGCGCTGGACGCACTGGAGGGCTATTTCCACCGCTTGGTGGAGGCACAACTGCGCTCTCCGGCAGGGGGCGTGGTGGGCCGGGTGATGGTCGAGCGGATTCGGTCCGGGGAGCTGAGCCACCAGGACGCCGTGGCGACCACGCAGTTGCTGTTCCACGCGGGCCACGGCACGTCCGCGTACACGATCGCCACCGCTGTGGCGGCGCTGTTCGCGCATCCTGAGCAACTGGCCGCCTTCCGTTCCACGGACGACGTCGTCGAGGCCGTGGTGGAACTGCTGCGCTACACGACGGTCGCTCACAACGGCATGGCTCGCGTCGCGACCGAGGACATCGTCATCGGCGCCACCCCGGTCCGGGCGGGTGAAGGGGTGTTGATCCAACTGGACGCCGCCAACCGGGACCCGTCGGTCTTCCCGGACCCGGACCGGCTCGACCTCGGCCGGCCGCCGTCGCCGAACCTGGCGCTCGGCCATGGGCCGCACCACTGCCTGGGCAGCGCACTGGCCCACGTCGAACTGCAGGTGGCCCTCGGCACCCTCTTCCGCCGAATCCCCGCGCTGCGGCTCGCGGTGCCGACGACGGAGCTGTCGTTCAAGGACAACGAGAACCTCGTGGGCCTGCACACCTTGCCGGTGACCTGGTGAGCCGAAGACCGTGCCCTTGTCGAGAACCTCATCCGCCCTGGTGAAAAAACGCCTCGCGGAAGTTTCCGCCGAACGTCCCGCCGCGGAAGGTGGCATGGAAGAAGTCGGCGGTGCCGAAGGCCACATGGTCGACGTCGCAGTGCAAGAACCGAGCTTGGATAAAGCTGGCATTGATGGCTGACTCAGGCGGCAGCCCCGGAACTCGCAGCGGTCGAAGGTGCCCATGGCAAGGATGCAGTCGTCGAACGCGCAGTTGACGAAGACAGCCTCGCTGAGGTTCTCCTGGGCGAGCCGCAGCCCAGTGAACGTCCGGCCGTCGAACTCGCGCGTTCCGGAGGCGTATTCGGCAAGCAGGGCCCTGGTGGACTGCTCGCCGTCGCGGTCGGGATCGGTCATGGACGGCCCCCGGAGGCTCCTGCGGACGCGGGACGGACATCTTGAACGTAGCACCGGAGCAAGACAGTTCGGCACGGTTCAGGGTGGACCGAGCCGGACGCCCGATTCCTGAAGCGCATGATGGCAGCCGACTGCCCGGCACCGTACCTCGGTGCCGTGTGGCAGTCCCCGGCTGGCGCCGGTGGTGAAGGGTGGCACCGGTACGGCGAGGCGACGCAGCGTGGCTGCCAGGGCGCGGTTCCTACCAGTGGCGCTGAACGCACCCGCCCCCGCCGGATACCGCAGAGTCCCGACGGGGACGCGGCTTTCGCCGGAAACCCCCGCCGGACACCATGGAAACGTGATATTCGCCCCGTGACGACAAAGAGCCCGGCAGGCCTGGAACTGCACCCGCACGAGTACCCGCTTCCGGCCCTGACCCTGGAGACGGCGGGCGAGGCCATCGGCGAGATCGCCGCCGACCTCACCACTGCCGCGCAGGACTCCGCGCCCCCGTCGTCCTCTACGTCCTCCCCGCCTGGGTCCTGAGGGCCCTGCGGGAAGTCCTCGAGGCGCTGCGCGCCGCGGCCGGGGACGGGGCGGAGTCGTCCCGGCTGCGGTCGACGCTGGTGCTTTTGGGGGAGAGTCTGGACTACCCGAGCGTCCGGACACCGGCCAAGACGGCGGCGGACCTGGAGCTGGCCGGCGACGACCTCACCCCGGTCGAGGCCGCCGCCGCGATCAGTGCCGCGACCGGCACCCCGGTGCGCTACGAGTGGGTCACCCACGAGGAGGCGGCCGCGCTGAACCCGGAGTTCGCCGAGGTCCGCCGACAGTGGGCCGCCGGACACCGCTGGCACGCCGACATCGAGGCGCTGCGCGTCATCCACCCCGGACTGCGCACCCTTGCCGACGGGCTCGCCGAAACCGGCGCCGCCACCCTGCGCGCCCACCGAATCGGCGCGTGGTAGCGCCGTCCCGTACCGGTGGCGGCACCCGCCCCGCCCCGGGCGCTCGGGCCCCGCCGACGCGCACCACGTGAGGAGGGGCACCACGCGGCACGGCGGGCTCCTCAGCGGGGCCCGGCCGCCCGGACCGACCCCGCAACCGTCGCCCTTCCCGCAGCGTCTACGCTCGTCGACCGTGCTCGTTCGAACACGGCGAGCAATCGAGCTACCTCGCGGACCGTGCGGGTCAGCCGAGCCGCGCTGCGATCGACCGCGCACACTCCACGGACTCGGTGCCGGCCGTGTTCACCTCCAGGTCGTAGCGCACCCCCTGGTGGACGGTCTCGGCCTGGGCCTCGGCCATCCCCGTGACCCGATCGCCTCGGGTGACCTCGCGCCACGCCGCGACCTCCGCCTCGCACCGCACCCCGACCCAGAGCACCTCGATGCCCGTCAGGGCCCGCTGCCACCGCTGCTGGGAGGCAGGGCCGCCGAGGAAGACCTCGTCCACGATCACCCGCGCCCCGGCGCGGACCATGGCCGCGATCCCCGCCATCCAGGCGTCCTCCAGCTCCCGGAAACCGTCCCCCACCGACACCGAGCCGTCCGCGCCGATGTCGATCCCCGCCTCCGAAGCCAGGACGGACGGGGGCATGCCCTGTATCAGCGTGTCGACCCCGAACGTCAGCCACGGGTCCGGCAGGACGGCTTGGAGGCAGCGGGCCAGACCGGTCTTCCCCGAACTGGAACCGCCGTTGAGTATGATCACTTGAGTCGCCATCGCGCCACTCTAGGGGTGGTTCGGGGACCAACCCAACCGGTTTTCGGACGAACCGGTGCGTTCTGAACCGGTATCCGGATGCCCGCGGTCCCCAGGCGCCGCACCCGGGCACGGCCAGCCCGCCGCTGTGGAGTGGCCGTGGAAGGCGGGGGGCGCCTGCCTCGTCCTCGCGGTGTGGACGCTGGTCGCCGTGGCGCTGGTGGTCTTCTCCGCGAACCGCCGGGGCCGGTGAGCGGCACTCCTCCCTCCCCCTCCCCGAGGCGCGGTGCGAAGTTGCATTTCGTTGTCGTGGTGAGTTGCAACGGTTTGTCGCGTCGTTCTGTGGGCCGATGCCCGGTCGGAGGCGGTAGGGGGCGGCCTGGCGTCATCCTGGTGCGGTTTCCGGTGTCATGCTGGTGACGCTTCCGCTGGTCGGCATCGTGCGGTTTCCTAAGCGCCGATGAGTGTCCGGCTTGTGCCAGATGGTCCTTTGTTGCGTCAGTGGAACGCGGTCTCCGGCGTTCGTGGTGCGGTTGCTGTCTTCATGGGCGGGCGGGAAGGGCCTGGCTCGATGACGGCATCGCACTGCCTCCGGCCCCCGCGTACGAAGGCGGCCCGGGTGGCCTCTCCCTATCCATGACCTGGCCCCGGGGAGAGGCCAACCGTCCCGACCCTCGCACAGCGCGGCCCGCACCGCTGCGACCCCACCGGCCCTCGCATCCTGGATCTGGGATATTCTCCCGGATGTGAGAGATTCGGAACTGTCCCCCGAGGACCTGCGACTCGCCACCCGCCTGGCCGCGCTCCGCGCCGAACACGGCTGGTCCCTCGACGACCTCGCCAGCCGCAGCGGCGTCAGCCGCTCCACCCTCTCCCGCCTGGAACGCGCCGAGATCAGCCCCACCGCCGCCCAGCTCGGCCGGCTCTGCTCCACATACGGCCGCACCATGTCCCGCCTGCTCGCCGAGGTCGAGGCCGAACCGCCCCAGCTGCTCCGCGCCGCCGACCAGCCGGTCTGGCGCGACCCCGCATCCGGCTTCGTGCGCCGCTCCGTCTCCCCGCCGCATGCAGGACTGCGCGGCGAACTGATCGAAGGCACCCTGCACCCCGGCGACGCCATCGACTATGACGCCCCGCCCGTCCCCGGTATCGAACAGCACCTGTGGATCCTGGACGGCACCCTGGAACTCACCGTCCGCGGCGAGACCCACCAGCTGGCCACCGGCGACTGCCTGCGCTTTCGGCTCTGGGGCCCGTCCCGCTTCCACTGCCCGGACCCGCGCCCGGTCCGCTACGCCCTCGCCGTCGTCCTGCCGTGACGGCCGTGACCGCCTCGATCCCCGGGACCGCCCGGACCGCCGTGACCACCACGACCACCTCGACCGCCGCACCCCAGGGGGTACCCGCCATGACCGAGATCGTCCGCCTCACTGCCGCCGACCTGACGGCCGACCAGGACGGACTCGCCGACCTGCTGCTCGACGCCGTCGCCGACGGCGCGTCGATCGGCTTCCTCGACGGCCTCGACCGCACCGAGGCCACCCGCTGGTGGCTCCAGTACCAGGACGTGCTGGCCGCCGGACACCGCCTGAGCTGGATCGCCCGCGACCCCGGCGGCCGGATCGTCGGCACCGTCAGCCTGGTCCTCGGCGACAAGGACAACGGCCGCCACCGCGCCGAGATCGTCAAACTGATGATCCACCGCGACGCCCGCGGCCAGGGCCTCGCCCGCCGCCTCCTCCACACCGCCGAACACGCCGCCACAGCAGCCTCCGCCACCCTTCTGCTGCTCGACACCCGCACCGACAGCCCCGCCGAACAGCTCTACCACTCGGCCGGCTGGACCCCGTACGGGCTCGTCCCCGGCTATGCCGCGGACCCCGACGGCACCCTCGCCTCCAGCACCTTCTTCTACAAAACCCTCAACTGACCTACTCGCCGTACTTCCCGTCCGTACTGTCCGAGGCCGCGGCCGCCGCGCCTGCGAGCAGGCCGGGGGCGAGCGGCCCGGCCTGTACCCGCTGTTCGGCGGAGCTCACCGACGCCGAGTGGGACCAGGGCATGGTCAGAAGCTATTCGGGCGGTGATCTTCACCCCCGATCTCGCGAACATCCTCGACCACCAGGGCAGCCATATGCGGGAGAAGCAGCTTCAACGTCTGATCACAGAGCACACAGGTTCAAAGATCGATCTGACGTTCAGTCACGCTGCGCGACCCCGAAATGTTGATCAGAGCCGATCAACTTTCCGCCAGCGGGGAGCTCTCCTACCGTCCCTTGACACGCTCTGTCCATGGGTCCGGGCTACAGCATCGCCTCGAACTGAAACTCGGGTGCGGTCAGCGGTTGCTCCGACCAGATGACCTTGCCCCGGGCCGTGTACCGGGTCCCCCACCGCTCGGCCATCTGTGCCACCAGGAACAGCCCCCGCCCGCCCTCGTCCGTCGTGGCGGCGTAGCGCAGGTGCGGGGCGGTGCTGCCGGCGTCGGAGACCTCGCAGACCAGGCTGGTGTCGCGCAGCATGCGAACGCGGACCGGCTGGACGCCGTAGCGGATGGCGTTGGTGATCAGCTCGCTGAGGATCAGTTCGGTGGTGAAGGTCAGGTCCTCCAGGCCCCAGGCGCTCAGCTGGTCGGCGCACTCGGTGCGGATGCGGGAGACGGCGGCGAAGTCGTCGGGTACGTCCCAGGTCGCCACCTGGTCGGGCTCGAAGAGGCGTGTGCGTGCGATGAGGAGGGCGATGTCGTCGCCCGGGCGTGTCGGGACCAGTGCGTCGAACACGGCCTGGCAGGCGGAGTCCAGGGATCCGTGGGTCTGGGCGCTGGCCAGGCAGGCACGCAGCGCGGTGAGCCCGCTGTCCAGGTCGCGCTCGCGGCTGGTGACGAGGCCGTCGGTGTAGAGGACCAGTGCGGTACCCGGTGCCAGCTGGAGTTCGGTGGCTTCGAAGGGCAGGCCGCCCACGCCGAGCGGCGGGCCGGCGGGCAGGTCGACGAACTCCACCCTTCCGTCGGTGTGTACCAGCGCGGGCGGCGGGTGACCCGCCCGTGCCATCGTGCAGCGCCCGGAGACCGGGTCGTAGACCGCGTACAGGCAGGTCGCGCCCGTGACCGCCCGCTCGCCCTCGCCTTGGCCCTCGATATCACCCTCTCCCACAGCCACCTCGCCCCGATCGCGCGCCTCACCCTGGTCGAGGTGAGTGACCAGTTCGTCGAGGCGGGCGATCAGCTCGTCCGGGGGCAGGTCGAGGGCGGAGAAGTTGAGCACGGCCGTGCGCAGTCGGCCCATGGTGGCGGCGGCGTGCAGGCCGTGGCCGACGACGTCGCCGACCACCAGCGCCACGCGGAAGCCGGGCAGCGGGATGACGTCGAACCAGTCCCCGCCGACCCCACGCTGCGCCGGCCGGTAGCGGTAGGCCGCCTCCAGGGCGCTCTGCTCAGGCAGTCCCCGGGGCAGCAGGCTGCGCTGCAGCGTCTCGGCCATCCGGTACTCACGGGTGTAGCGGCGGGCGTTGTCGATGCACATCGCCGCGCGGGCGACCAGTTCCTCGGCGAAGGCGACGTCCTCCTGCCCGAACGGCTCGGACCGGTCCGCGCGCCAGAAGGTGACCGTGCCCAGGGCCAGGCCGCGCGCCTGCAGCGGCGCGGAGATCAGCGAGTGGACCCCGTACGCGAGGATCCGGTCGGCGGTCTGCGGGTCACGCGCCCGCCAGGCCTGCGCCTGGTGCAGGTCGGCCACCAGCGTAGCGTGCCCGCTCTCCAGGGCGGTGGCCTGCGAGGTGCCCGACAGCGGGCTGATCTGCGAACCCACCGGGTAGAACGGCCAGTCCTCCCGGATGCCGCCGGCAGCCACGCGGCGAATCCGCGGACCTCCCGCCAAGCCCGTGCCCGGCAGCGGCTCGTCACCGCGCAGCACCGCCTCGGCCAGCTCGACCGTGGCGAAGTCCGCGAACCGGGGAATCACCGCATCCGCCAGCTCCTGCGCGGTGCGCACCACGTCCAGAGTGGTGCCGACCCGTACACCCGCGTCGTAGAGCAGCTTCAGCCGGGCCCGGGCCGCCTCGGCCTGCCCGGCCAGCGCCCGCAGCTCGGTGGTGTCCCGGATGGTCGCGACGCTGCCGGGCCCGCCGCCGTACGGCGCGGTGGGGCGGTTGTTGACGGCGAGCAGCCGGTCCTCGGCCGGGTGGACCTCGTCGGTGGCGGCCCGCCCGGACGCCAGCAGCTCGGCCATCCCGGGATCGAGCCCGAGCTCGGTGACCGGCCGCCCCTCCACCTCGGGCGGCAGCTCCAGCAGCCGCCGGGCCTCGTCGTTCGCCAGCAGCGCCCGCCCGTCCCCGCCGACGATCAGCACGCCCTCGCGGACCGCGTGCAGCACCGCGTCGTGGTGCTCGTACATCCGCGTCATCTCGGCCGGGCCCAGACCGTGTGTCTGACGGCGCAACCGCCGCCGCACCAGCACCGCCCCGCCCGTACCCACGGCGACCGCGGCGACCGCGCCGCCGAACAGGACCGGCAGCTGTCGGGCCGCCGCGCTGGTTGCGTTCTTGACGGAGTGGCCCACCGAGACCAGGCCGGCGACCGAGCCATCCGGCCTGGAAACCGGCGCGACGGTGTCCATGTCATGTCCTAGCGGTGTGGTTTCGGTCGTGGTGACCGGCCCCTTCAGGGCCCCCTGGTAGGAGCCGTAGACGTGCTGTCCGATCAGCTCGGGATGGTCCGTGGAGGCATAGCGGATCCCATTGGTGCCGAAAATCACGATGTAGTCGAAGCCGCCGCTCTTCTGCACGTTCACGGCCAGCGGCTGCAGCACCGCGGTCGGATCAGCACTGTCGAGAGCAGCCGCCACCGTGGGGGCCTGCGCCAAGGTGATCGCCGCGGCGCGTGTGCGGCTCGCAGCATCACTCGTGGCATAGCTTCGGGCCTGCAGGATGAGGGCCGTCAGCGCGGCGCCGACCAGCAGCACCACCATGACCAGCATCCACAGGAACACCTGCCCGGCGACACTGCGCACCCACAGCCGCGAGCGCAGCCGCCCACGGGCGGACCGGTGTTCCCCCGGTCCGCCCGGTTCCGCACCCCCATGGGCGTGGCTGTCCACTCCGTGCATCCAGGCCGTCCCCGCGCATCCGGATCATGACCCCTCCACGCTGCCACCCAGCCGTGAAACATGCATGCTCGAATCGCCGGAGGGCCGGGCACAGCGTCAGGCAGGTCGGTGCCTTGGAGCCGCTCGACCGAGGTGAGTGCCTCCCGGGTGGCGGCCGGCGAGTCGGTGCGCTCGGGGTGGGCCAGCGAGACCTCCAGGTTGGTGCGCAGCGCCGCGATCGGGCTGCGCAGCTCGTGCGAGGCGTCCGCGACGAAGCGCTGCTGCCGGATGGCCGAGCGCTCCAGCCGGTCCAGGGTGGCGTTGGTGCTCCGGGCCATCCCGGAGATCTCGTCGCCGGAGTGCGGCACCGGGACCCGGCGGTCCAGCCGGTGCTCGCCGATCTCGCCCAGCTCGGCGCGGATCGCCTCCACCGGGCGCAGCGCCCGGCTGGTCGCCAGCCAGGCCGCCAGCGCGACCAGCAGCACGGCGACCGGCACGCCCAGCCGCAGCACCGGGTCGATGGTGCGCAGCGAAGCCTCGACGGCGAACGGGGTGGCCGGCACGTACACGGTGATCGGGCCGAGCGGGGGCTTGGCCGGCACGGTGGTGTCCGCTGCCGGGTAGTACATGCTCCAGCTGCCCGTGGCGGTGAAGGTGCGTCCTGAGTAGTGGTTGGCGGCGGTCGGGCAAGCGGGGCCGATGGCGATCTGAGGTTCCCCCGAGGTGCGGAAGGTTGCGGGATATGGCCTGATAGGCCATGAGAAGGGAGCCATTGTGATGGCTGCTCAGATGAATTACCCGCCCGAGTTGCGGCGGCGTGCGGTGGAGATGTACCGCACCGCCGACCCGAAGCCGGTGATCCGCCAGATGGCCCGCGACCTCGGGGTCCACCACGAGGCCCTGCGGAACTGGATCCGCCAGGACGAGGCGGACCGCGGTGAGCGCGACGACCGGCCGACCACCACGGAGAAGGAGGAGCTGGCCGCTCTGCGCAAGGAGAATGCCGAACTCCGCCGATCCTGCGAGATCCTCAAGGCCGCATCGGCTTTTTTCGCCCAGGAGCTCGACCCGACCCGGCGACGGTACTGAAGCTCATCGACGAGCACCAGGACCACTTCGGGGCCGAGCCCGTCCTCCGGGAACTGCACATCCCCGCCTCCACCTACTACCGCTGGCGCCGCGACGTCCACGCACCGTGTACGCGCAAGCGCCACGACGCCGAACTCACCGAGCACATCCGCCGCATCCACGCGGACTCCGGCGAGACCTACGGCTCCCCGCGCGTCCACGCCGTCCTGCGGCGCGAGGGCACCCGGGTCGGCCGCAAGCGGGTCGAACGCCTGATGCGCCAGGCCGGCCTGCAGGGCGTCAGCCCGCGACGGCCCCGCTCCTTCACCCGCCGTGACCCGGCGGCGGATCTCGCCCCGGACCTGGTCCGGCCCGACTTCACCGCCATCGCGCCGAACCGGCTGTGGGTCGCCGACATCTCACTGATCCCCACCGGCGAGGGACCGTGGTGGCTGGCCACGATCCGCGACGCCTTCTCCCGCCGGATCGCGGGCTGGCACACCTCCGAACGCGCCGACGCAGACCTGGTCCTCACCGCCCTCGAGTACGCCCTGCACGGCCGACCCGTCGAACCCGGGAAACTGATCCATCACAGCGACCACGGGTGTCAATACACGTCCATCAAGCTCACAACTCGCCTGCTGAAGGCAGGAATCGAGCCGAGCATGGGAAGCGTGGGCGACTCGTTCGACAACGCCCTCGCGGAGAACTTCTGGAGCGTCCTGAAGACCGAGTGCGTGCGCCG
>NZ_JBSFKQ010000046.1:0-62827 GCF_053598615.1 Kitasatospora sp. NPDC001095
GCTGTCGGTGCTGACCCGCCAGGGCGTCACCGCGCCGTTCCCGATCCAGGCCGCCTCCGTGGTGTCCGGCGAGCGGCGTGCTCCGCCCGAACGACCTTGCCCACAGATCGCCCGATCGGCCGTTTTCGCAGGTCAGCACGGTGTGTCTGACAGGCCGTGAGGTCTGTTCGGATGGCGGCGTCGCTTGCGGGCAGTCGCGGCCCATGGCTGGCTGGTTCCGGCGGGGCCGACCGGTCGCCGCCGCTTCTGAATCTCGAACTCCACGGAGAGAACCATCATGCGTGCTGTCAAGCGTGTCCTTGCCGTCGCCGCCCTCACCACCCCGCTCGTGATCGGCTGCGCCGGCCTCGCCTCGGCCACCGAAGGCCTGGACGCGTCCTTCGGTCAGGGCTTCTTCACCGCCAACCAGAACGGCGCCGGCTTCGGCGCCAACCAGTCCACCGTCAGCCCGGACGGCCTCTCCCACGCCACCGCCTGGACCTACGCCGACAACGAGGGCATCAGCGGCTCGTACACCGGCGCGGGCGCCGTGTGGAACAACGAGTGACGAACCCCGCATCGCCGGAGTCGTGAGGCCCTCACAGCTCCGGAGCGGTTGGACGGCCGGTCGACCAGGAGGTCGGCCGGCCGTTCCCGTGAAGGAACCGCGGGTCGCGGGGGAAAGGCACCACATGGCGCAGGTCGGCAAGGCCGCGGAACCGGCGCGGCGGGCGTGGACGACGCACCGGCCACCAGCCGACACGGCCGTCCTGATGGCCTCATGCTCGCCATCGCCCCGGTGGGCCCGATCACGGCCCCGCGGTCGATCACGGGCAGCCCGCCCGGGCATGGCGGTGAGCGCCCTGGGCATGGCCGTCGCGTTCCTGATGACGATGCTGACGACCGTGGCCGCACTGCTCGCGCTCGCGGCCGCCACCGGTACGGCCGTCCTCGTCGCCCTCCGCCGGACCCGCTGGGCCGGTCGGGCCGCGCGCCCGTCGTCCGGAGAGCCGCTGAAGGTCCGCTGAGGGCGGCTCACTCCTCTCCGGCCGGTCGCGCGGACTGGACGGGGTACGGGAAACCGGCCGCGCCACGGCCCGGTTCGACGGCGACGCGGAGCCTCCGTGAAAGACCCGCGAGGACCCCTCGGCGACCGCGGAAAACAGAACAGCCGGTCGACCCGAAGATCGACCGGCTGCTCACTGTGCGCGAGGGGGGAGTTGAACCCCCACGCCCTTTCGGGCACTGGAACCTGAATCCAGCGCGTCTGCCTATTCCGCCACCCGCGCATCTGGGTGATGAGGAAAACTATAGACCATCCGGAAGGGTGCCTCTGACCACCCCCCGGCGAACGGACGGGGCCGCCCCAGGGTGGGGGCGACCGCCGCCCGGTCGCGCTACGGGGCCGGGGCCCGGAGATGGCGGATGAGGTAGCCGAGCCAGGCCTGTTCGAAGGCCTGCGCGAGCTGCGACTCGGGGGCGAACAGGTCGAAGGCGTGGTAGGCGCCGGGGTACAGGTGGAGTTCGACCGGGACGCCGTGGGCCCGCAGGCGCGTGGCGTAGTCCAGGTCCTCGTCGCGGAAGCAGTCGAGTTCGCCGACCGCGATGAAGGCCGGCGGCAGCCCGCCGAGGTCTTCCGCGCGGGCGGGGGCGGCGTACGGGCAGACGTCGCCGGTTCCGGCTCGCTCGCCCAGGACCGCCCGCCAGGCCAGGAGATTGGCGGAGCGGTCCCAGATGCCGATGTCGGTGATCTCATGGCTCGACGCGGTCCGGTTCCGGTCGTCGAGCATGGGGTACATCAGCGCCTGGAAGAGCGGCGCCCGGCCGCCGCGGTCGCGGACCAGCAGGGCGGTGGCCGCCGCGATCCCTCCGCCGCCACTCTGGCCGGCGATCCCGATCCGGGCGCCGTCCAGGCCCAGGGCCCCCGCCTCACGGACGAGCCACCGGTGGCCGGCGTACCCGTCCTCGGCGGCGCCGGGTGCGGGGGTCTCGGGAGCCAGTCGGTAGTCGACGGCGGCGACGGCGCATCCGACCCGCGCGCACAGCCGCTTGAGCCAGGGGTCGTCCTGGGCGGCGAAGCCGAGCACCTGCCCGCCGCCGTGGAACCAGAGCAGCACCGGCAGCGGCCCGCTCGCGGTCGTGGGCCTCAGCAGACGGATCGGCACGTCGGGGCCACCGTCCGGCCGCGCCGCGCGGTGTTCCTCCACGGTGACCGACGGGTCGTCGGGGGCGTCGGCGGCGCTCGCCTCGGCGAAGGCGCGGAGCGTCTCGCGCGTGGCGGCGATGTCGGTCAGGTCGAACACGCCGTTGGGGGTCATCGGAACGTCAGCGAGGGCCCGGCCGAGTTCCGGGTCGATCCGCAGGCGGGGAACGGACCTCGTCGTGTCCGCTGCCACGGCCGCTCAGGCCCCGAACTCGTCGATGACGACCACGCCGGTAGGCCCGTACGTCTCCAGGGCCTCCAGTACCGAGCCCGCCTCGTGGAGGCCGACGGTACGGGTGACGATCCGGCCGGGGTGGAGGCGTCCGGCTTCGATCATGTTGAGCATCGTGCCGAACCGCTGGCCCTGCATGCCGAAGGCGCCCAGGAACTCCAGTTCCTTGACCATCATCACGTCGACCGGCAGCGCGACGTCCCCCCGCTCCGCGCCGGTGGTGTGCCCGAGTTGGAGGTGGCGGCCGCGCGTGCGCAGCGAGAGCACGGAGTTCCGACAGGCCTCGGCGATCCCGACGGCGTCCACGGACACGTGGGCACCACCGCCGGTGAGGGCCTTCACCGCCTCCGCCGGCTCGTCCGTCGCCGCGTTGACGGTGTGGACGGCCCCCAGGGCGCGCGCGGCCGAGAGCTTCTCGCCGTCGATGTCGACCGCGATGACGTTGGCGCCGGTCGCCGCGGCGATCTCCACCGCGGACAGGCCCATGCCGCCGCCGGCCCCGTACACCGCGACCCACTCCCCGCCGCGGACCCCGGCCTGGTCGACGATGCCGTGGAAGGCGGTCATGTAGCGGCAGGCGAGGGCGGCGACGTCGACGAAGCCGACGGACTCCGGCACCCGGACGAGGTTCACGTCGGCGAAGCGGACCATGACGTACTCCGCGAAGGCACCCCAGTAGGAGACTCCGGGCACGAGCGAGTCCACGTGCTCGCACACGTGCTGGTTGCCACTGCGGCACATCTCGCAGGAGCCCTCACCGGGGTTCATCGGGAAGATGACGCGGTCGCCCTCCCGCCAGCCCCGGACGTCCCGGCCGACCTCCACGACGGTGCCTGCGAACTCGTGGCCGAGGACGAACGGCGGCTCGACCCGCGGCCCTCCCGTCCAGAACTCCCCCGCCCACAGCGCCCAGTCGGTGCGGCAGATGCCGTTGGCCCCGACGCGCACGATCGCGCCGTCCGGCGGGCAATCGGGGTCGGGCACCTCGCGGATGGCGAGGGGCTTGTGGAGCTCTTCGATGACTGCGGCGCGCATGGACGCCACCTCCTCAGGGATTGTCCACCGATTCAAGCGGTGGACTTTGACGCTATGTGCTCGCCGCGCACTGCGTCAACCACCTAAAGTGGTGGACATGAGCGATGGGGACGGCCGACGAGAAGGGCGCCAGCGCGCCAAGACCGACTTCCGGTTCGACGGCGCGCGGCTGTGCTTCGCCTTCGCCGGCACGCTGGCCGACCGCGGCAAGGAGGTGCGGGTCGAACGGCTGGCCCGACCGGAGGACCTGAGCCGCTGGTGCGTGGAGAGCGGCTGCACGACGGCCGCGCCGGCCTGCAGCGAGGCCGACCTGGACGGCGCCAGGCGACTCCGCGAGGCGGTCCAGCGGATCGGCCTCACCCTGGCGGAGGGAACGACGCCCGCACCCGGGGACGTCGACCTCGTCAACCGCGCTGCCGCCGCGCCGACTTCGGCGCCCGTGCTCTCACCCGACGCGGCCACCGTCCGCTGGCACGGGGACGACATCGCGGCCGTACTCTCCATGGTCGCGCGGGACCTGATCGAACTCTGCGGATCCGACCAACGGACGCGTGTCCGCATCTGCGGGAACCCGGCGTGCGGAACACCGTTCGTCGACACCTCCCGTGCGGGGGCACGGCGTTGGTGCTCGATGAAGACCTGCGGCGCCCTGGTGAAGAAGCGGGCCTACCGGGCGAGGAGCCAGGCGACCACTGAGGGCGAAGAGGAGGCTGCGTCTATCCGATAAGCGCACCCGGATGAGGTGTTTTCTGGACAGCCCTCACGGGACCTCTCGGGCCACCCTTGGTACACACACTCTGCGCCGCCGGTACGGCGCACGCCAACGGGAGGGAATCCTCAATGCGCAAGCTCGTCACCGGCCTGGCCGTCGCCGGCCTGCTGTTCGCCGGCTCCGTCGCCACCGCCGGCACCGCCAACGCCGCCCAGCCCGGAGCGACCTGCAGCGGATACTCCACCTCCGAGCCGCTGCTCCGGCCGAACAGCACCGGCGCCGCCGTGCAGGCCCTCCAATGCGAACTGAACCTCTCGATCAACCCCAACCAGGGCTACCAGCTCAACAAGGACGGCGTCTTCGGCCAGGCCACCCTGAGCGCCGTCTACAAGTTCCAGAGCTGCGTCGGCCTCGCGGTGGACGGCGAGGTCGGCCCGCAGACCTGGGCGAAGCTGGACTACTGGAGCAACGCGAGCGGCTGGGCCTGCTGACAGGACTGGTCAACGCATCGGGGCGGGGCACCGGCGGGTGCTCCGCCCCGAGGGCATTGAGGGGCTGGATCAGCCTTCGAGCGGCAGGCTGCCGGTGCGGACGGCCTCGACGAAGGCTTCCCAGGCGGCGGCCGGGAAGACGAGTGCCGGGCCCTGCGGGTCCTTGGAGTCACGCACCGGAACGAGGCCGGGGAATCCGGACGCCACCTCGATGCAGTCCCCGCCGTCGTCCCCGCTGTAGCTGCTCTTCCACCAAGCGGCTGCGGCGAGCTCGTTGCTCATCATCTCTGTAACCCTCCAGCGCATCGGCGATCAGCTGTAGCGAGTCAGCCTCTGACAGGCATTCGGCCCGGAGCTGATCATAGCGACGCTGGTGCTTGGCCACGGTGTCGGAAGCATCACTCAGATGACCTCGGTCAAGGCTCTCCGAGTAGACCCAGCGCTCTCCGTCCGGCAGCTCCAGCAACACCATGGCTGTCTTGACGAAGGTCCGCCGGTTCGAGAACGGCGCCAGCTGAATGATGACGTTCGGGAGCTGCGCCACCCGCAGGAGATGCTCCATCTGACACCTCATCACGCTCGGCCCACCCACGGCCGTGCGGATGGCACTTTCATCGAGAATGACGAGCAACAGCGGCCCGTCGGGCGCGAGAAAACGACGCCGCCGACCGAGTCGGGCGCGGATCCGCTCCTCGATCTCCCCCGCGCTCAGGACCACAGCGCCGTTGGCGAAGAGCGCATGCGCATACTGCCTGCACTGCAACAGGCCGTGAATCATGCTGTCCTGGTACACCCGCAACGCAACCGAGACCGCTTCAAGATCCGCGCGCTCCTGGAACCAGTCCGGGTGATCGATCGCCACGTTCCAGTCGACCCGCCCGTACAGCCGCATCAGCAGGTCACCGGCGTCCAGCAGCTGCCCGATCTCCACGACCTCGTCGAGAGGCGGCTTGCGTCGCCCACCCTCGGTCCGTGAGACCACCGTCCGGTCGAGGTGGAGCAGCTTGCCCAACTCCTCCTGGGTGTAGCCCGCTTGCTCGCGCGCGTAGCGGATCTCCTCGCCGAACATGATCGCGGAGCTCGCCGTCGGTCCTCGCTGCTTTCGCCGTGTCATCACCACTCCCACCTGTGCGTCACGTGCCCAACACGTGGATTTGGACGCAACCGTACCCCCGCAGGCCGATCATTGACACCGGAAAGCGATCATCTGCGTGCGCAGCGTGAACTTCGCGCCCCACTCGCACGCCCCTCCGCCCCCTTCGAGGTGCCCCATGCTCACTGCCCGTCGCCCCCGCATGTTCGTCGCGCGCCTCGACTCGCGGACCGAGTCCACGCCCCTCGCGCGCTACCTGCTCCGGGCGTACCTCTCCGGGCTCCCCTCGGGCGAACGGTACGGCGACACGGCCGAGTTGCTTCTCGGTGAACTGTTCGCCAACGCCGTCCAGCACTCGGATGCCCCCGACGAGAGGCACATCGAAGTCCGCTTCTCGCTCGTTAACTCCCGCCTGAGGATTGAAGTCCACGACGCCGGCACCACCCACCCCGCCCTCCACGCCCCCACCCCCGACGACGAACACGGCCGCGGACTCTTCCTCGTCAACGAGCTTGCCGAACGCTGGGGCAGCGCCTCCCGCCCGGACGGCGTCGGCAAGTTCGTCTGGGTCCTCGTCGCTCCCGTCCCCACCCCCGTCCTCGTCACCGTCTGAAAGCCCGAACCCCCATGAATCTCGCCACCCTCGCCCGCCACACCCTCTCCCGTGGCGCCACCCCGGCCGCCACGTACGCGCTCATCGCCCGGCTCGGCCACCAACCCCTGATCTGTGCCCGCGCGGTCTGCCTGGCTCTCGACATCCCCCACGCCGAAGCCACCCGCCGCCTCGACGACTGCTACGACGCCCTCCTCGCCGACCCCCGCCCCAACTCCGAGGACGACACGGGCGAACTCCTCGAAGCCCTCGGCGTCTTCGACGTCCCCAAGAGTCTCGACACCACCGAACTCGCGGTCGTCGACCTCTTCCTGGCCGCCATCGAGGCCCTGGGAGGGATTCGCCCGGGTCACCAGCACGGCCTCCAGCGCTGGTTCACCACCGGCAACCTCACGGCGGCCTACCTCTCCCTCACCGCCACCCACCCCCTCCCCCGCACCGGCGACCCGGTCCAGTACTGGAGCACCCTCACCAGCGCGGGCGAGCTCCTCACCGCCACCCCCAACCCGGACCCCCGCCTCAAGCTCGCCCTCACCCACTGCCGCACCCAGGCCTCCACCCACCCCTGAACCCCGCCGCCTCCCCCAGCACCCAGCGGACACCGAATGCGCCGGCCCCCACGCGCCCCGCGCAGGAAGTCGACCCCGCCGACTTCCTGCGCACCCCGGCGAGCAGCAGTCGCCGGCTCCGCCGCACGAACGGGCGCTCAGCCAGCACAATGAGGCCGAACCGCACGTACGGACGAGAGGCCCCGGGCATCCATGCTGAACCCGCTCGCTGCGCCGGACGCGGTGGAAGCCGCAGCGGAACCCCTTCTGGACCTGCTCCAGGACTGCGACCACGAGCCGTTCATCGAACTGCTTCATGTGGTCCCCGTAGCGGGGGTGACACCCGGTCATGACCGGATGCAGGGTCTCGCCCAGGCCGTCTACGACGCCGGCGGCTGGGGCAGCGGATACCAGGTGACATCACCCGTACCCCCGTTCACATCACCCCGGGCCTGGCGGGGCATTCTCCGTCGACAGGTGACCGACGGGTTCATGCAGCCCGCCAACAGGTGGCCGGCAGCCAACCTGCGCACGCCCGACGAGATCCGGCGGGCCGGCGAACTCGCCGATGGCGTCGCGGACCTCATCGAGGCACACCTCGGTCCCGTCCGAAGCTCCGGCGATGTCGGAGGCCCGCACTCGTCCTACACCTGGTGGCGCAACCTGCTCTTGGTCAGCGACAGTTGGGCCACGATCCTGCATCTCGCGATCAGCGACTGACCAACCACCTCTCCTCCGGCACCGGCCACCCTCCGGTTTCCTGGGGTCGCGTCCTGCGGAGTGGCGCAGCGGATCACCCTGGGGCGGTGTTCACGGTCACCGCCAGGCCCCGGGAAGCACTGCGCCCCGCACCGGAAGTCAGCCCCGCCGACTTCCTGCGCGTTACCTCCGACCGGAAGCCGAGCAGCTGCCCTGCCCGCTTCCCGGGCGTGTGACTACCTGGGGCGGGACCCGCTGTACAGGTCCATGTAGAACACGTACTGCATCAGTTGCTGCAAGGTGTAGAACGTGCGCTCAAAGCCCGCCTGGCCCTGGCCGACCGTGACGGGAGGGACGCCCGCGTTGTTCATGACGCGGTACACCCAGTTCGACAGTGCGGCCCAGTTCGTCTCCAGGTTGACGTTCTCCACACCGATCTGGGCGTCGCTGTGGTTGCGGATGTTGCCGCGGATGTTGTCGAAGATCCGACCGAAGCGCGCCGCCTCCGAGGTGGCCTGGATCATCATGATGATGGAATCACCCAGCGTGGCCCAGTTGCTGCCGGTGCTCTGGAGGAGGTGGATGTTGCGCACCTGCTGCAGGGCGTTCTGGAGCGCGGGTCCGGTGATCCGCTGATTCTGCCTGCTGCCGCCACCGGGGAGGTTGTTGTAGTTGCCGGTGAAGGGAAGGGTGTTCGCATTGACGCCCAGGGTCCGGTTGAACCGGGCCCTCTCCGGCGCCGCCGGATTGTCCTCCCTGAAGACCCAGTGCGTGCCGCCGACCTGGTAGAAGCCGGCCACGTACAGGTTGTGCGGCCAGATGTAGATCGCGCCCTGGTACATGCCGTTCCGGTTGATGCTGATCTGGATGAGCTGGTCGTTGTCCGCCACGACGGTCTCGTCCAGGTCGGTCCTGAACCAGTCGTGACTGCTGAGCTCGTGGAGCCGGCGGATCACCTCGTAGTACCGAGCGTGTGCCGAATCGCCGCCGCCTCCCAGGTCACTGATGTCCCAGTCGATGTTGGTGAGACGGTTGTTCGTGTCGGCGTGCGCCGCGGGCGACGTCATGCCCGTGAGCCCGACCGCCAGAGCGAGGGCGATCATCACACCGACCAGTCGGCGGAGCACCCTTGCCGGTGCACTGAGTTCGTTTGTCGTTAGCATGCGGGAATTCCTCGATGGTGATGAGACGGGTCGTCAGCGCGCCTCACCTGCCAGCGGTTTCCACACGCGACCGGCATCCACGACGCACTGCCAGCAGGCTAGGCAGCCGTGCGATCTCCGGATGACCCGTCAGAGACCAGGCACTTGACCGCCAGTGCACCACTCACCGACCTGCCGCCCCCCCCGGTGCGCGCGCAGCCCTAACCGTGCCGGGTGAACACCCAAGCGAGCAGGCTGGTCACGGTGGCACCGCCCGCCGCCGCGGCCGCGCCCCGGACGAAGTGCAGGACGACGGTGCGCCGCACGACCCGCCACCGGCGGCACCGCCGCCCTGCCCTACCGGTCCGACCCTGCGCACTACACCTGGCGAACATCGCGCCTCTCCTCCCCATGGACGGCCGCACCTCACGGCCCGTCTCATCAACCCTGGAGGCGGACAGCGACGGCGCCGCGCCGCATCGATGAGACCGGATGAAGCCGTAAGTCGGCTGCCGGGAACCAGTGTTCGCCTGACAGCGACGCACCTTCGGTCCATGATGAACTGACAGCAGCAGACAGAATCTGACAGCCCATCGAGGTGCAGCCCTGTGGCGGGAATCGTCATTCCGACCAACGAGAAACTTCCGCCCGGGCCACGAAGGGACCTGGTCGAGGCCCTGCACGGGCTGTACCGGGGCGCCGGCAAGCCCAGCCTCCGCGACATCTCCGACGGCATCAAGCGCCGCGACGCCCTGCCGACGACGGTGAGCCACGACACCGCGAGCCAGCTGCTGAACGGAGTGACCGTCCCCTCCTGGGCGAGGGTGGAGTCCATGGTGCGCTACCTGGCCGAGACCGCCGTCGGGCGGCAGAAGCCGGACCCCGAGGGCGAGGTCGAGCGCTTCCACCGACTCTGGCTCGCGGCCGACGACGCGGAACCGGCCGGGCCGGCAGAACCGTCCACGGCGGACGAGGCGCTGAGGGCGGATCTTCGGTCCGCCGATCCTGAGCGGCGAATCGCGGCCCTCTACCGCCTGGAACGACTGGCCTGGCGGGCCTCACCGGAGGAGCAGACAATCTCCGGCGAGTCATGGCGGTCGGTACTGACCGACTTCCTCCAGGAGGCCTGTCCGCGCGCGGTGCCGCCGGGTCCGCCACGCACCCCGCGCGAGGACGTCCAGTTGGCGCTCCTGGTTCTGGGGCGCCTGCCCGGCAGGTATGTCGTCAGCAGTTTCGCCCTGGCGGGGCTTGACCTCCGGACCTTGGTCTGGGACGGGGCATGGCTCTGGGACGCCGACCTGAGCGGAAGCCTGCTGTCGAACGGTTCCCTGCAGTCCACACAGCTCGTGTCCGCCCGACTCGTGGAGGCGACACTCGTCAACGTCGATCTGTGCTTCGCCGATCTCACCATGGCCGACCTCACCCGGTGCGATCTTTCCGGCGCGACCATGGCAGAGGTCAACATCTCGGAAGCGGACTTGTCCTACGCCGTCCTCTCGGGAACGCACCTGGCGGACGCCTCGGCCCGAAGCACGAGGTTGGACGGGTGCACAGCCGAACGCGCCGTATTCTCCGACGCGGACCTGCGCAGAGCCGGCTTCAAGGGAGCCGTCCTGACAGACTGCCAGTTCGACCGCGCCACGCTCACCGGAGCAGACCTCACCGGCGCGAAACTGAGCGGTGTCTCCTTCTCCGGCGCCGACCTCTCCCGCGCGCGATTCACCGAGAGCAGCCTGGATCAGGTACAGCTGACACGCACCCAGCGCGCCTCCATCAAGGTCGTACCCGACTCGGACTGAACCCCCGAGACGAGGCCGCCACCGCGCTCATGGCGCCAGCAGCTGCCCGAAGGTCTCCCGGTCGATGCTCTCCGCCTCCGACCGCCCGACCACCCGCCCGCGCACCTCCGGGTGGCTGCCCGTCCAGGTGCCGGCGCTCGCCTCGTCGGTGAAGAAGTTCAGCGCGTCACAGCAGGCCACGGCCGCCGGGCCGCCTCCGGGGCGCTGGCCGACGAAGACCACCGCGCCGGCCGGTTCCCAGCGCAGGGTGCCGTCGACCGAGGTGACGGTGACGGGCTCGCCGCTCACCGGGTCGGTGGAGGTGATCACCGCGTCCCGGTCGAGCATGGCCGGGATGCCCAGGGCGTCGACGGCGCACATCGACCACACCTCCACCCCGCCGGCGAGGCGGACCCGGTGCCGGGTGGGGACGGCGGAGAAGGGGTAGGCGGCGCGGATGTTCCCCGCCTCGTCCAGCGTGGCGAAGTCCTCGGCGGCCAGCTCGGCGAGCGCCTCCGGCGGCAGCGGCCCGCCTGGTGCCGCGTCCCGGCTACAGCGCGGCCCGGTACGCCTCCAGCCGGTCGGCCAGTTCCTCCGGGTGGCCGAGCATCGGGAGGTGGTCGCCCGGCATCTCGTCGGGCCGGAAGCCGAGGCGCTCCTCGACGTGGCGCCGCAGGAACGCGGGCGGGAAGAAGCGGTCGCCGGTGGCCAGCAGGAACCTGGTCGGCACGTCCGGCCAGGCCGCCAGCGGCCACGGTGTCCCGAACGGCTTCGGCGACTGCCGTCGCTGGTGCTCCGTGAGGAGTTCCTCGGCCAGGGCGGCCGGGGTGTCGTGCAGGAACAGGGCGCGCTCGTCCTCCTCCGCGCCCTCCGGCACGCCCCTACCGCGGTCGGATTCGCGGCGGGCCGGCCCGTAGCCGGTGTTCTCCCACCAGGCGCCCGGCGTCTCCCCGGGTGCCGGCACCTGGGCCTGGAGCATGACCAGCAGGTCCACCGGCACCCGCGCGCACACCAGCGGTCCGGTGAACCCGCCGAACGAGTGGGCGACGACCACGAGTCCGCCCGTCCGGTCGCCGATCGCCGCGACCACCGCGTCCGCGTACTCGGCGAGCCCGGCCGCGTCGTCGTCGCATGGCAGGACCGGCGCGAGCACCTCGTGTCCGCGCCCGCGCAACTCGGCGGCCAGCGGCTCCCAGCACCAGGAATCGGCGGCCGCGCCATGGATCAGAACGTACGTCGTCACGGATCACTCCCGCCCGGAACGGATCACTTCCGCATCGCACCCGAGCCTACCGTCCGATCCGCCCCCGAACGGCCGGTCGGCACCTGCATACTCATCCCAACGACCATTCACCGAGCGCCCGTTGGGGGAATCCCTTGTTCCGCGACACCCGCCCGCGCGGCATCCGCATACCGACCCACCGCGAGACCGCCGAGGCGTGGGGCGAGCAGGTCGCCGCGCTCCGCGGCGCTCCGCCCGGGTGGTCCTTCCTGCTGGGGCGGCTCTCCTCCGACGGCTACCTCTGCCACCTGGACCTCAACTACCACCTGGACGGCGAGCTCGTCGCCGTCGTCCAGACCTCGCGCCCCGTCCCGGTCGGCCACCGGGTGGGCTCCCTCACCACCCCGCAGTCCCAACTCTCCACCTTCCTGGCCAACTCGGACCGCCTCGACCCGCGCACCCACCTCGCCCCGCTCGACGGCCCGCCCACCCCGGGAGAGATCCTGCTCCACGGCGTCCCCGTCCCGGTCGAGGTCCACCACAGCCACGGCTGCCGCAGTGCCCTGCTCCCCCGGCTCCCTTCCCAGCAGGGCTACGTGATCGTCACCGCCACCACCGAGCACTGGGCCGCCGCCACCGACCTCGCCCTGCGGCCCCCGGCGGCGTTCTGAACGGGGCAGCGGGGCGACGCGCCGAACTCCCGGGCGTTTCACTCGAACAGAGGAAGAAGCGGCGCCGATTCAGACCTGACCGATCGTCACGAATGCTCCGACGGCACTACGTTCACGCCAAATGACCGCAGGGCGCCCCCGACCCGGCGGCACGGATGGGGTTAGCCTGTGGCCATGGTTGCAAACTACAAGGAAGAAGTAGCCATGCCCGACGCGGAGTTCGTCAGCGGCCCCGCGCTGATCCTCCAGTCCCTCGCCTCCGACCCCGATCGGCGGGCCGTCGTCGCCGCCGACGGCACCGAGATCACCGCCGTCGACTTCGCCGCCGCCACCTACCGCCTCGCCCACGAGCTGATCGCCCGGGGCGCCGCCCTCGGCACCACCGTGACCCTGCTGACGGGCAACACCCCCGAGGCCCTCAGCGCCCGGTACGCGGCGGGCCTCGCGGGCGCCCGGGTGGTGAACCTGTACGACGGCATGAGCATCCCCGTCCTGGCCGAGATCACCGCGAGCGTCGACACCGCCGTGCTGCTCGTGGACGCCGAACGGTACGCCGAGGCCCCCGAGTTGCTCCCGCTGATCGACGTGCCGACCGTCCTCACCCTGGGCCCGGGGCCGCTCGACGGCCGCACCCCGGTCATCGGCGAAGACGTGGTCGCCGCCTCCGCCCACCGCCCGGCCGAGCCCCCGGACGTCCGGATCGGACCGGGGGACGACCTCGGCATCCGCCACACCGGCGGCACCACCGGCATCCCGAAGGGCATCCTCAGCCTGCACGGGCCCTACCGTCGCATCTTCGACGACCCGGTCGTCAGCACCGACGGCCCGCCCCGCCTCCTCGCCGCCACCCCGCTGGCCCACCTCGGCGGGGTCCTCGCCGACCTGGCCCTCCGGCACGGCGGCACGGTGGTCCTCCAGCGCTCCTTCGACCCCGGCGCGGTCCTGGCCGCCATCGAGCGCGAACGCATCACCGACTTCTGGGTGCTGCCGCCGCTGCTCCACCAGCTCCTCGACCACCCGGCGATCGGCCGCACCGACCTGTCCAGCCTGCGGCAGATCCTGTACGGGGGCAGCGCCGCCTCACCGACCCGGATCCGCGAGGCGCTCAAGGTCTTCGGGCCGGTCCTGGTGGGCATGTACGGGATGTCGGAGGCGCAGCTGATCTCCGTGCTCATGCCGCAGGAGCACGAGCGGATCGGCCAGGGCGGCCGGGTCCCGGTCGGCCGGCCCGTCCCGGGCGTCGAGGTGGCGATCCGCTCGCTCGACGGCACCGACCTGCCGGCCGGCGAGCACGGCGAGATCCACATTCGCTCCGACGTCGTCATGGCCGGGTACTGGAAGCGGCCGGACCTCACCGCCGCGGTGCTGCGGGACGGCTGGCTGGACACCGGCGACATCGGCTACTTCGACCAGGACGGCTACCTCTACCTCTCCGACCGGGTCAAGGACCTGATCATCGTGGTCGGCGGGCACGTCTACCCCTCCGAGGTGGAGGAGCTCCTGCTCACCCACCCGACGGTCGCCCGCTGCGCGGTCTTCGGGGTCCGCGACGCCCAGGAGGCGGAGCACGTCCACGTCGCCGTCGTCCCCGCGCCGGGGCAGCGGCCGCGGCTGGACGAGCTCCGCGCCTTCGTCACGGAGCGCAAGGGGCGGATCTTCGCCCCCGAGGTGCTGCACGTCGTCGACGAGATCCCGCTGACGCCCATCGGCAAGCCGGACAAGAAGCGCCTGCGTGCGGCCGCCACGGGCTGACGGCGCCCACCGGGCCCACGGCCCACGGCTTCACCCCATGGTGGGGTTTGGCTCAACGGACCACGGCCCCCGTGCCGAGAAGCCAACGGGGTGGCGGCGCTGAGGGCCGCCACCCCGCCCCGCCCCTCCCCTCCCTGCCCCTCCCCCGCCCTACCCGGCCTCGCCGGGCCCCGCGAAAATGACTCCCCGACCACCTGTTCGCATGCCTATGATCACCCCCATGACCAGCAGAGATGTGGGGAAGCGCATGGCACAGCAGACCATCGACCGCCAGGGCCGGACCGTGGTGCTCGAGGAGATCACGGAGGAGAACTGGCGCGACGTCGCCGACGTGGCGCCAGCCGACGACCAGCGCCGGTACGTGGCCGCACTCGCCGCGCGCTACCTCCTGCTCTCCCAGCGCGGCGGGGTCTGGACGTCCCTCGGCGTCCGCGCCGGCGAGGACATCGTGGGCCACGTCATGTGGGCGTACGACGACGAGGACGGCACCCACTGGATCGGCGGCATGGTGGTGTCCGAGGCCGAACAGGGCCGGGGCGTGGGCCGCGCCACCATGCACGCCGTGATCGAGCGCCTGTCGGCGCTGCCGGAGTGCCGGGAGATCCGCCTCTCCTACCACCCGGACAACACCTCCGCCGGGCACCTCTACACCTCGCTCGGCTTCCGGCCGACCGGGGACCACGAGGACGAGGAGATCGTCGTGGCGCTCCCCGTCGGCGCGGCGGTCACGGCCTGACCCCGTAGACCTCAGCCCTCCTCCCGTCCCCGGAAGGCCCGCCGGTACTCCCTCGGCGCCACACCCACCCTGGCCGTGAAGACCGGCCGCAGCGAGACCGCCGAGGCGAAGCCGCAGTGGGTGGCGACGGCGTCGACGGGCAGGTCGGTCTCCTCCAACAGGCGCTGGGCGGCCAGGACGCGCTGGTCGAGGAGCCAGCGCATCGGGGCGGCTCCGGTGGCGGCGGTGAAGCGGCGCGCGAAGGTGCGTTCGGACATCAGGGCGGCGCCGGCCATCCGGCGCACCGTCCAGGGGGCGTCGAGGGAGGTCAGCACCTCCGCCCGGAGCCGGGCCAGCGGGTCGTCGCCGGCAGCGGCGTCCGGGACCGGGGAGGGGATGAACTGGGCCTGGCCGCCCGCCCGGAACGGCGCGGTGACCATGGCGCGGGCGATCGCGGCGGCGGCCTGCTGGCCGTGGGCGGTGCGGACGAGGTGCAGGCAGAGGTCGATGCCCGCCGCGACGCCCGCCGAGGTCCACAGGCCGTCGCCGCCGGTGAAGAGCACCTCCGGCCGGACCGTCACCGCCGGGAAGCGGCGGGCGAGTTCGGGGGCGAGCGCCCAGTGGGTGGTGGCCTCGCGGCCGTCCAGCAGGCCGGCCTCGGCGAGGACGAAGGCGCCCGCGCAGAGCGAGGCGATCGGGACGCCGGCGGCGCGGACAGCCCGCAGGGCGTCCAGGATCTCCGGGCTCCGCCGGACGGCCGGGTCCTCGACGCCCGGCACCACCACCAGGTCGCAGTCGGCCAGCGCCGCGGGCCCGCGGTCGGGGACCCGCTCCAGCCCGCCGTCCAGCCGCACCCGGGCGCCCTCCGGCCCGCAGACCAGCAGGTCGAAGGCGGGCAGGCCGGGCCGGGAGGTCCCGTTCGCCCACACCTCGCCGACCACCGCGTAGTCGAAGGCCCGGACACCGTCGAAGATCAGACACCCCACCGTTCGCATGGCAGGAACCTATGGCACGGGACCCGTGGCAGGAATCCATCGATGGGTGGCTTCTCCGCCCATCACGGGTCCCCGGCGGCCCCGACCACCATGGTCGGCATGACCAACACCGACGCCTTCGACGCCCCGCTCACCCTCGACCCGGACGCCGTCCTGCTGCTCGTCGACGTCCAGAAGGGCTTCGAGGACGCCTCCTTCTGGGGCCCGCGCGACAACCCGCGGGCCGAGCAGCGGATGGCCGAACTGATCGCCGCCTGGCAGGCCACCGGCCGGCCGATCGTCACCGTCCAGCACGCCTCGAAGGCGGGCCCGCTCGCCGAGGGCACCCCGGGGTACGGACTGAAGGACTTCGTCGCCGGCGTCACCCCCGCCCTGCACGTCACCAAGACCGTCAACAGCGCCTTCTACGGCACCCCGGACCTGCACGCCTGGCTCCAGGAGCGCGGCGCCCGGCAGGTGGTCGTCGCCGGGATCATCACCAACGTCTGCTGCGAGACCACCACCCGGATGGCCGGCAACCTCGGCTACGACGCGATCTTCCCCACCGACGCCATGCACTCCTTCGACATGACCGGCCCCGACGGCACCACCGTCCCCGCCGCCGAGCTCGCCCGCGCCACCGCGACGACCCTGCACGCCAACCGCTTCGCCAAGGTGGTCACGACCAGGGACGTCACCGAAGCCGCCACGGCCTGAACAGCGGCTCGTACGCGGCACCCTCCTCCTCCGCGTCGAGCGGCACGTACGAGGCCCCGAGGCCCGGCGCGCGCTCCCGCAGCCGCGCCAGGGGCCTCGGCCGGGGAGGGGACGTCCAGCCCGAGCGCGGCGGCCGCCGCGTCCCGCCCGGCGCACAGGGCACGCTGTCGCCGTTCGCCCGCCCGGCGCTGGTCAACGGCACCGCGGGCGCGGTGGTCATCGGCGACAACGGCCGGGCGCTGTCGATCATGGCGTTCACGGTGGTGGACGGCGCGATCGTCGCGATCGACGTGCTCACCGACCCGGAGCGGCTGGCGGTGCTGGACCTCTCGGACTTCCGGGACGCCTGACCGGGCGGCGGGGGTGGAAGGGTGGCCGCCCCCGCTCAGCGCCCGAGCGGCCGCGCGGCACGCACCCCCTGAGGAGGCGTCACCAGCCCTGCGCGACCACCCAGTCGGCCAGTTTCCGGGCGCAGTCGTCCACCGACTCCTTCCAGCTGTGCCCCGCGCCGTCCCCGGCCTCGTCGCTGACGTGCTTGACCAGCCGCACGGGAACGCCGGCCCGGTGCGCGACGGTGGCGACGGCGTAGCCCTCCATGTCCACGAGGTCGGCGTGCTCGGCGAGCCGGTTGCGGGCGTCCGGGTCGGAGACGAAGAGGTCGCCGGTGGCCAGCACCGGGCCGTCGCCCTTGCCGATCACCAGCGGTGCTCCGTACTCACGCCCGGTGAGCGCGTGCAGGGTGGCGGTGTCCAGGTCGTGCTGGATCACCTGGACCACGTGGTGGATGCCCTCCCAACCGGGACGCAGTGCACCGGCCGTGCCCAGGTTGATCACCTCGGAGGGCTTCTCGCCCTGCGTGAGGACGGTGGCCAGCGCGACGGCGGCGTTGACCTTCCCGATCCCGGTGAGCAGCACGGGCAGGCGGTCGTCCAGGTGGGCGGCCTCCTCGCGCACGGCGACGACGAGCAGCGGGCGGTCGGGCGAGATCGTTCCAAGCAGTCGCATACTTCCATCGTACGGAGCAGGGGGATGCCGCACCCGGGAGCGCACTCCCCCACCCGGCCCCCGCACCCGGCCCCGCGCTCCGCCCGCCGGGGAACCGCGGAGGGCGCGGCCGGCGTCGAACGGTTCGCCACCTCCCGGGGCGACCGGTACTGGCGGTACGGGGTACTGGCGGTACGAGCGGCACCGGCGATACGAACCGCCCCGGGGAACGTGCACGACCCGCTCAAGATCGGCGTAAGTCGGGTGTGGTCGCGGGGAGTCACGGCCATACTGCTGCCATCGGTCGGGCCCCGGGGACGGGCCCGGCCCCAGGGGAGGATGAGGCGGGTGGCAACACCAGTAGGCAGCGGCGCGTCCGGCGCCGCGTTCCCGGCACGGCCGAACCAGCCGCCGGGTACGGCGGTGGCGACGGCCGGGTCGGGGGCGACGGCCGGGTCGGGGGCGACGGCCGGGTCGGGGGCCCCTGCCGTCCCCGGAGCGGCCCCGCCCGCGCGGCCCGGCGGCGCTCCCCCGGCGCCCCGACCCGGCGGTGCGCCGGTGAAACGCCCCGCGACGGCCGTCGCCACCGGTGTGCGCGCCCGGCTCGCCCAGGCCACCCTCACGCCCCCCGGCCGGCTGCGGCTGGCCGGTGTGGTGCTCGCGGTGCTCACCGTGGCCTTCGGGGGGCTCACCGCCTGGCAGTTGGAGACCAGGGCGCAGGCCGCCGACCGGGTGGTCTCGTACAGCCAGCCGCTCAGCCGGGACGCCGCCGAGATCCACCGCAGCCTGGCCCACGCCGCCACCACCGCGGCGAGCGGCTTCCTGCTGGCCGGCGCCGAACCCGACGAGGTCCGCAGCCGCTACGAGCAGGACGTCGCCACCGCCGCCAAGCTGATCGCCGAGGCCGCCGCCCGGACCACGGCGACCTCCCCCGCCCAGGGCTCGCTCGCCCGACTGAACCAGCAACTCCCCGTGTACACCGGCCTGGTGGAGACGGCGCGGGCCGACAACCGGCAGGGCATCCCGCTCGGCGGCGGCTACCTGCGGTACGCCTCCGAGCAGATGCAGACGGTGCTGCTGCCGACCGCCGCCGAACTGGCCGCCGCCGAGAACCAGGAGCTGGCCGACGACTACGCCGCCGCCGAGGCGGTGCCGTGGGCGGCGTACGGCCTGGCGCTGGTCACCCTGGCGGCGCTGGCCTGGGTGCAGTCGACGCTGTTCCGCCGCACCAACCGGGTGTTCAACATCGGACTGCTGGGCGCCACCGCCGCCGTGCTGGCCGGCGCCCTGTGGCTGACCGTCACCGGGCTGGCCACCGACTCGGCCCTCCACCGCAGCAGCCGCGAGGGCGCGAACCCGCTGCAGGCGCTCAACTCCGCCCGGGCGGACGTCCTGACGGCCCGGCTGGCGGAGAACCTGCACTTCGTCGCCCGCGGCTCGACCACCAGGTACGCCGACCAGTGGGCGAAGGCCGCCGAGAACCTGGCCGGCGCCGAGAAGACTCCACCGGGCCGGTACAGCGGCTCCCTCGCGGATGCCTTCCACAAGGCGCCGGAGGCCGCCCAGCCGAGCATCCAGGAGGCAAGGAAGCAGTTCGACGAGTGGCGCCGACGGCATGACGGGGCCCGGACGCTGGAGGTCGGCAACGCCGACTACCAGGGCGCACTGGAGGCCACCGTGACGGCCAAGGGCGACGCGGCCACCGCCGACGCCGCCTTCAACGCCACCGACAGGGCACTCGCCCAGGCCGCCGACATCGAGCAGGACCGCTTCACGAAGGCCGCCGAGGGCACCGGCGGGGACCTGCGTGCCGCCGGCGTCGCCGCCGCGCTGCTCGGCCTGCTGGCCGCGGCCGCCGCGCTGCGGGGCCTGGGCCGACGACTGGCCGAGTACCGGTAACGGGCAAGGGGGAGACCGACCGATGCGCAACAGGACCTTCCGGAGAACCACCAGGCCCGCCGCCGCGCTGGCCCTGCTGGCGGCCGGCGCGGCCGTGCTCGCCGGGGGCGGCCCGGTCGGCGCCGCACCCGCGGCCGCGACCGCCGCGCCCCTGGCCGTACAGCAGGAGCAGACACCGGACGACGGCTGCGACGTCTACCGGAGCGTGCCGCCGAGCACCGAGGATGGCCCCGCCGTCAAGGCCATCAAGGCCAAGCGCAGCCTGGTGATCGGCGTGGACCAGAACAGCTACCGCTGGGGCGCCCGCAACCCGAACACCGGGCAGATCGAGGGCTTCGACATCGACCTCGCCCGGGCGATCGGCGCGGCCGTCATGGGCGACCCGGAGAAGGTGGTGCTCAAGCCGGTGGCCACGGCCGACCGGATAGACGCCATCAAGAAGGGCCGGGTCGACCTGATCGTCCGCACCATGACGATCAACTGCAAGCGGATGGAAGACGTCGCCTTCTCCAAGCCGTACTTCAACATCAGCCAGCGGGTCCTGGTGCCGAAGTCGTCGCCGGCGAAGAACATCGACGACGCGGTCAAGGACAGGGCGGTCTGCGCCGCCGACGGCTCCACCGCGCTGAACATCGTCAAGGAGAAGAAGACCGCCCGGCAGATCGTCACGGTGGAGAACCAGCTGGACTGCCTGGTCCTGATGCAGCTCGGCAAGGTCGACGCCACCATGACCGACAACGGCCTGGCGGCCGGCCAGGCCGCGCAGGACCAGACCGTGCGGATCGTGGACGGCGAGGCGCAGCCGGAGGTGATCGGCGTCGCCATGCTGAAGGACAGCACCGACCTGACCGCCCGGGTCAACCAGGTCCTGGCCGACTACTACGCGCGCGGCGACTGGGCCCGTTCGTACGAGCACTGGCTCAAGCCGTACATGCTCAACGAGGCCGATCACTACTGGCCCGGCTCGCACTGAGGCGGCGTCCGGCCGGCCCGGCGGCGACGCGCGGGGCCGGCCCGCGGCGACGCGGAGGACGGCGCGGGGGAGGTAGCGCGCGCGCCGTCAGGGGGGCGTTGAGGGTGCCTTGACGCCCCGCGCCCGCTCCGCCGCAACGGCCACCGGTTAGGGTTCGGGGCGATCACCACGGGGAGACCGGTGGTGGACACGGGGGTTGTCGTGGGACCGCACGTCAGGCACGTCGGGATCGCACGCGAGGAAGGAAGGACACCGCGGTGGCGGCATCGGCTGGCCCGGCACTGAGCCGGGAGGAGGTCGACCGCGCGCTCGCCCGCCTCGGCGCGGAGCGGGACGCGGTCGAGTCGGCGCTGCTCGCCCTCCAGGACCACCCGGGCCTGCGGCTGCTGGACGGCGCCGAGCTGTCCGGGCGCACCCTGGAGCGCTGGTCCGTCGCCGGCAAGGGCCTGCCGCTGCTCTGGGCGCTGTTCGACCGCTACTCCGAGGCGCTGGCCTCGGCCCGTGCCGTCCGGGCCCGCAAGGCCAAGCCCGGCGCACCCGAACTGGCCGAGCTGAGCGAGCTACTGACCGGCGACGCGGTGACCGTCCCCGGCGGGGTGGTGCCGGACGGCCCGCAGGTGCTCGGTGCGCCCGCCAAGCTGGTCGAGCGGATCAGCCTGGACGCGCTGATGGTCCGGATGAACTCCTGGTACGCCACCGTGCTGGAGGTGGTCAGCGCCGCCGACGCGGTCTGGTCGGCGCTGCCGGCCCGGATCGACCTGCTGCTGGCCGAGCTCCAGCGGGTGCGCACCCTGGCCGCCTCGCTCGGCGTGCGCACCGGCGGCCACCCGCTGGGCGACGACCTGGCCGGGATCGAGCAGGACCTCACCGCGTTGCGCACCGAGGTGCACGGGGACCCGCTGGCGCTGTGGCGCCCCGCCCGGGTGCCCGCCCAGCGCGGCACCGTCCCGGAGGGCTCGGCCTTCGCCGGCCCGGTCGGGGTGGTGGACACCGAGCGGTTCGACCGGGCCGGGCGGGCGCTGGACGGCGTCCGGCTGGAGCTGGAGGACCTGCTGCGGCTGCGCGACGAGGCCGAGGAGCGGCTCCAGGGCGTCGGCGACCTGCTCCAGCGGGCCGACGCCACCCTGGCCGAGGCCCGCCGGGCGCGCGGCGAGGTGCTGGCGAAGATAGCGTCCAGCGACGTCCCGGCGGTGCCGGGCCCCGCCTCGGCGCTGCGCGAGCGGATCGTCGCCGCGCTGGACCTGCGCCAGGCCGGGCAGTGGGGCCGGCTGGCGCCGCTGCTGGACGCGCTGGAGGACGCCGCCGCCAAGGAGCTGGGCCGGGCCCGGCAGTCGCTCACCGAGGTGACCCAGCCGCTGGCCGTCCGGGCCGAGCTGCGCGGCCGGCTGGACGCCTACAAGGCGATGGCGGCCCGGCTGCGGGTCGCCGAGGACCCGGAAGTGGTCGAACGGTACGAGAAGGCGCGCTGGCTGCTCTGGAGCGCGCCCTGCGACCTGCGGGCGGCGGCCGCCGCGGTGGCCCGGTTCCAGCAGTCGCTGCGCCCGGCCCACGCCGAGGCCGAGCCCGGAAGGGCTCAGGAGGCGACCGGCCCGGCGCCGGGCGCCTCGCAGGTGCAGGACGGACAGGCTCAGGACGGACAGGCTCAGGGGGGCTGAGGTTGATGGGCGGGACGTGCGAACGGCCGGAGTGCTCCGGCAGCGGCAGGATCGACGCCGACGGCTACTGCGACGAGTGCGGGCTCGCCCCGGCGGGCAGGACCACCGCGGCGCCCACGGCCGGGACCACCTCGGCGCCCACGACCGGAACGACCGGGGCGGTCGCGCCCGCCGGGCCCGGCTCGCCCTGCCCGCGCGACTGCTCCGGCACCATCGACCCGGACGGCTACTGCGACGAGTGCGGCCTGACCCCGCCCGCCGACGACACCGGCGTCACCCAGCCCTACGTCCCATCCGCCCGGGTCTCCGGCGGCTCCGGGCACACCGGCTCGGGGCACACCGGCTCCGCCCGTTCGCCGTCGGCCCGCACCGGCTCGGCGCGCTCGATGTCCGGCCGCTCCTGCTCGCACCGCTCGACCCGTACCGGCAGCGGCCGCTCCCTCTCGGTCCGCTCCACCCGGGGCAGCGCCTCCGCGGGCACCCGCAACCGGCTGGGCGCCGGCCTGGTCACCGTACCGACCGTCGAGGCGGCCGATCCGTCCCAGGCCGTCCTGGCCGACGCCGAGGTGCCCGAGCGCAAGCGGTTCTGCTCCAGGTGCGACGCCCCGGTGGGCCGGGAGAAGAACGGCCGCCCGGGCCGCCCCGACGGCTTCTGCACCAAGTGCGGCACGCCGTACTCGTTCACGCCCAAGCTGCGCCGCGGCGACCTGGTCGGCGGGCAGTACGAGGTGGTGGGCTGCCTGGCGCACGGCGGGCTCGGCTGGATCTACCTGGCGGTGGACCGGCGGGTCAACGACAAGTGGGTGGTGCTCAAGGGCCTGCTGGACACCGGGGACGAGGACGCGCTCGCGGTGGCCGTCGCCGAGCGGCGCTTCCTGGCCGAGGTGGACCACCCGAACATCGTCCGGATCATCAACTTCGCCGAGCACCCGGACCTGCGCACCGGCGCCACCGACGGCTACATCGTGATGGAGTACGTCGGCGGGAAGTCGCTCAAGGACATCGCCAACGAGCGCCGCACCCCGGACGGCCGGCGCGAGCCGCTGCCGGTCGAGCAGGCGATCGCGTACGCGCTGGAGGCGCTGCCGGCCCTGGGCTACCTGCACGGGCGGGGTCTGGTCTACTGCGACTTCAAGATCGACAACGTGATCCAGAGCGGCGACGCGCTCAAGATCATAGACATGGGCGCGGTCCGCCGGCTCGACGACGACGGCCCGATCTACGGCACCATCGGCTACCAGGCCCCGGAGATCGCCACCGACGGCCCCTCGGCCGCCTCCGACCTGTACACCGTGGCCCGCACCCTCGCGGTGCTCACCTTCGACTTCCAGGGCTACAGCAGCGCCTACCGCTACTCGCTGCCCGGCCCCGAGCAGGTCGAGATCTTCGCCCGGTACGAGTCGTACTACCGCTTCCTGGTCCGCGCCACCGACCCGGACCCGGCCCGCCGCTTCGCCTCCGCCGAGGAGATGGCCGACCAACTCACCGGCGTGCTGCGGGAGGTGCTGGCCCTCCAGGACGACCGGCCCAGGCCCGCGCCCTCCACTCTGTTCGGCCCCGAACTGCGCGTTGTGGACACCGAGTTGGTGCTTCCCACCCAGCAGGCCGGGAAGCTCGCGGTGGCCCCGCTGGACCCGGCCGCCGCCGCCCTCGCGCTGCCCGTCCCGCGGGTCGACCCGGGCGACCCCAACGCCGGCTTCCTGGCCGTCCTGGTCACCCCCGACCCCGAGGAGACGCTCGCCGCGCTGGCCGCCGCACCCACCGTCTCGGTCGAGAGCCGGCTGCGCGAGCTGCGCGCCCTGCTCGAACTCGGCCGCCACGAGGACGCCGTGAGCCGGCTCGCCGAGCTGGAGCGGGACCAGCCGGACGACTGGCGGGTGGTCTGGTACCGCGGCCTGACCGCGCTGGTCGGCGGCGGGGACTCCCGCGCCCGGGCCGAAGGGCGCGCCGGTGCCGAGAGCGAGGCGCGAGGGAGCGAGGAGCGGGGGAGCGAGGCAGGAGCGTCGGCGCCGGGCCAGGAGCGCCCGGAGACGAGCGGGCGGGTCGCAGCCGCCGCGGAGGCCTTCGACGCGGTCTACGACGCCTTCCCCGGCGAGGCCGCGCCCAAGCTGGCCCTCGCCATCTGCGCCGAACTGCTCGGCGACGGCGGCGACGCGGCCGAGTTCTACCGGCTGGTGTGGGCCACCGACCACGCCTACCTGAGCGCCGCCTTCGGGCTGGCCCGGGTCCGGCTGGCCGAGGGGGACCGGACCGGCGCGGTCCGCGTCCTGGAGACCGTCCCGGCCACCTCCAGCCAGTACACCGCCGCCCGGATCGCCGCCGTCCGGGCCCGGCTGCGCGAGCGCCGGCCCACCGACGACCTGGCCGCCGACCTCGACGCGAGCTCCGCGCAGCTGGCCGCGCTGCGGCTGGACGACCGCCGCCGCGAGGAGCTCGCCGTCGAGGTGCTCGACGCGGCCCTCGGCTGGGTCGGCGCCGAGGCGGCCGCAGGCCGGCGGGCCACCGGACTGGTGGTCCTGGGACGTCCCGCACAGGAGCGGGAACTGCGCTTCGCCCTGGAGCAGTCCTACCGAGTACTCGCCCGGTTGGCCGACCGGGCCGAGAACAGGATCGAGATGGTGGAGCGGGCCAACCGTGCCCGCCCCAGGACGTGGGTGTAGCAGATGCCGCAGCAGACCGAGTGCCCGAGCTGTTCGGAGCCGATGGAGCCGGAGGACGCCTACTGCGGCTCCTGCGGGACGGGCCGGGACGGCCGGGCGGCCCCCGGCTCGATGCCGGCGAGCTGGGCCGCCGCACGCGGCGAGGCCGTACCGTCGCCGCGTGGGCCGGTCTGCGTGCACTGCGGGCAGCCGCAGGTCGCCCCGGACGGCTACTGCGAGGGCTGCGGCAGCGCCCAGCCGCGCCCGCGCGACCACATGGAGAAGGCCCTCGGGGGCGTCGCCGGGGTCAGCGACCGCGGCGTGCGCCACCACCGCAACGAGGACTCCTTCACCGTCGCCGCGACCTCGCTGCCCGGCGGCGAGCCGGTCGTGGTCGCCGTGGTGTGCGACGGCGTCTCCTCCTCCGACCGCCCCGACGAGGCCTCGGAGACCGCCGTCGACGCCGCCTCCGAGTCGCTGCTGACCGCCCTGGAGGCCGGCCGGGACCCGAACCAGGCGATGCGCCAGGCCATCGCCGACGCCGCGCAGGCCGTCGCCGACCTCGCCACCGACGGCGCCGGCCCCACCCGGCCCGACCTCAACGCGCCCGCCTGCACCTACGTCAGCGCGATAGCCGCCGGCGGCCGGGTCACCATCGGTTGGGTCGGCGACACCCGGGCGTACTGGATCCCGGACGACCGCGCCGCCGCGGAGCCGTTCCGGCTCACCCAGGACGACTCCTGGGCGGCCCGGATGGTCGAGGCCGGGCTGATGAGCGAGGCCGAGGCCTACTCCGACCCCCGCGCCCACGCGATCACCGGCTGGCTCGGCGCCGACGCCGAGGAGGTCGTGCCGCACACCCTCGACTTCACCCCGCACGTCCCCGGCGTGGTGCTGATCTGCACCGACGGCCTGTGGAACTACGCCGAGGCGGCCACCGACCTGGCGTACTACGTGCGCCCGGACGCCCGCACCGAGCCGCTCGCCACGGCTCAGACCCTGGTGAAGTTCGCGGTCGCGGCCGGTGGCCACGACAACATCACCGTCGCCGTGCTGCCGATCGACCCGCCGGCCGCCGCCGACGCCGACCAGACCCCGACCGCGCTGGACCTGCCGGTGATCGCTCCGCGACCGGCCCCGGCCCCGGCGGCGGACGGCGGGGACGACGAGGACCACGACCCCACCCTGCCGGACCTCCCGGTGATCGGTTCCGCCGCGGCCCCGCTGCCCCCGGTGCCGCCCGCGCCCCCGGAGGTCCCCCCGGCGCCGCCCGTCCCGCCGACCGCCCCCGCCGCTCCCGCCCCGCCCGTCGCACCGACCGTCCCGCCGCAGCCGCCGCACCCGCCGACGGCCTGACCGACCACCCGCCGGACGCCCCGGCGCCACGGCCCGCCGGCCCGCCCGGCGGGCCGCCCCACCGTCCTGAGCACGTCCACCCCTCACCCGACGGGAGCCGACCGCCCCATGGCAACACTGGCGAAGCCGAACCTGCCCAGGTTCCACGTGGAGATCTTCCAGAACGAGTACCTGGCCGACGGCGCCCGCGAGGTCAACGCCATCGTCACCGTCACCGCGACCGGCGGCGGCACCTCCGGCGGCCGGCCGCTCGGCTTCGCCGACGCCACCCCGGCGGGCACCGGGACGGCGGCGGCCGTGGTCATCCTGGTGGACTGCTCGGGCTCGATGGACTACCCCAAGACCAAGATCAACGGCGCTCGCGAGGCCACCGCCGCCGCCGTCGACGCGCTGCGCGACGGCACCGCCTTCGCCGTGGTCGCCGGCACCCACGAGGCCCGCGACATCTACCCCGGCGACGGCACCCTCGCGATCGCCTCCGCCACCACCCGCGAGCAGGCCAAGGACTCGCTGCGCCGGCTCACCGCGGCCGGCGGCACCGCGATGGGCACCTGGCTGGCCAAGGCCGACAAGCTCTTCCTGACCCGCCGCGACATCGCCATCCGACACGCCGTCCTGCTCACCGACGGCAACAACGAGCACGAGTCGGCCGAGGACCTGGCCCGCAACATCGAGCGGGTGACCGGCCACTTCACCGCCGACTGCCGCGGCGTGGGCACCGACTGGCGGATCGACGAGCTGCGCCGGATCTCCTCGGCGCTGCTCGGCACCACCGACATCGTCGCCGAGCCCTCCGGCCTGGCCGAGGACTTCCGCTCGATGATGGCCGGCGCGATGGGCAAGCAGGTCGCCGACGTCGCGCTGCGGATCTGGACCCCGGCCAACGCCACGGTCCGGTTCGTCAAGCAGGTCGCCCCCTCGGTCGAGGACCTGACCTCCCGCCGCACCGAGGCCGGCCCCCGGGCCGGCGACTACCCGACCGGCTCCTGGGGCGACGAGAGCCGCGACTACCACGTCTGCGTCGAGGTGCCGGCCGCCGCGGTCGGCAACGAGATGCTGGCCGCCCGGGTCAGCCTGGTGCTGCCCGAGCAGGTCGCCGGCGGCACCCCCGAGGTGCTCACCCAGGGCCTGGTCAAGGCGGTCTGGACGGACGACCTGGCCTCCTCCACCAGGATCAGCCCGCAGGTCGCCCACTACACCGGGCAGGCCGAGCTCGCCTCCTCCATCCAGGAGGGCCTGGAGGCCCACCGGGCCGGGGACGTCGACCGCGCGACCTCCAAGCTGGGCGCCGCCGTCCGGATCGCACACGCGACCGGGAACGAGGGCACCTACAAGCTGCTCCAGAAGGTGGTGGACGTGGTGGACCCGAAGGAGGGTACGGTTCGGTTCCGTAAGAACGTGAGCGAGGCCGACTCGATGACCCTTGAGACCCGGTCGACCAAGACGGTACGTGTGAAGAAGTGACCGCTGAAGACGTGACCGGGCCGGCACCCCGGCGCGACGCCGCACCGCGCCGGCCCGAAACGAGGGGGACCTGATGCCGATCTGCCCGAGGGGCCACGAGTCGCAGGCCGAGGACTGGTGCGACTTCTGCGGCTTCCCAATGACTCCGCCGGCCCCCACCCCGGGGGCGCACGGAGGCTACCCGGGGGCACCCGGGAGCGACCCCGCGCCCGGTGCGCACGCCGGGCACCCGGGGTACGGTGGCGCCTCCTTCGGCGCACCGCCGCCTCCGCCGCCGATGCCGCCGGGGGCCGTCCCGCCGCCCGGGGCTCCGCTGCCGCCGCCCGGCATGGTGCCCCCGCCGCAGCACGGGGCCGTTCCCCCGCAGGGCGCCGTCCCGCCGCACGGGGCCGCCCCGCCGCAGGCCGGACCGCAGGGCCTCACCGCGGGCCTGGCCGTCTGCCCGATCTGCCGCAGCCCCCAGACCGGACGGTTCTGCGAGGAGTGCGGCTACGACTACGAGCTCTCCACGCCGTCGCGCCGCCAGGTGCCCGGCGCCGGCCACACCCCGCCCGGCCCTGCCCAGCAGCCGCCGCTGAACATCCCGCCGGCCTACGGCGGCACCCCGCCGCAGGCCCCGGCCGGCCACTCCCAGGCCGGTCAGCCACCCCTCGGCCAGCCGCCGTTCGGGCAGCCGCCGCTCGGCCAGGCCCCGTTCGGGCAGCCGCCGGCGGCCCAGCAGGCCGTCGCCCCGCCCGTCCCGCAGCAGCCGCAGGCCCCGGCGCACCCGCACACCTACGGCTACCCGCCCTCCTCGCCCGGCATCGGGCAGGAGGAGCCCGTGCCCGAGGGCGCGTTCCCCGACCCGGCGGTGCGCGAGGACTCCGGCCCGGTGTACGCCCAGCCAGCCGGCCCCGGCCCGAACAACCGCGGCGGCGACTTCGGCACCTCCTTCAACCTCGCCCCGCCGCAGCCCCAGGAGCCCGCCCCGGCCGAGCCGGTGCGCACCAACTGGATCGCCGTGGTCTCGGCCGACCGGGACTACTTCACCGAGATGATGGCCCGCAGCGGGCCCGAGGCGGCCGGCCTGTTCTTCCCGCCGTACTGCCCCGAGCGCCGGATCCCGCTGACCGGCCGCGGCCAGCTGCGGATCGGGCGGCGCAGCCAGCACCGCGGCACCGTCCCGGAGATCGACCTGTCCGTCCCGCCGGAGGACCCGGGCGCCTCGCACCAGCACGCTCTGCTCGCCGAACAGGCGGACGGCAGCTGGGTCCTGGTGGACCAGGACTCGACCAACGGCACCACCATGAACGGCGGCGCGGAGCCGATCGCCCCGCACGTCGCCGTGCCGCTGAACGACGGCGACCGGATCCACATCGGCGCCTGGACCACCATCACCGTGCACCGCGGCTGAAAGGCCGTGAGCTGAAAGTCCGTCCGGTCATTTCCCGACGGTCGATCAGCGCCGGTCATCGCCAACTCCGGCCGGGCCGGGCGGAATTCGACATCCGCCCGGCCCGGCTTTGTTCGCACCGCCTTTAAAATGTCCGCAAATTCGCTCGCACAGATGTGCACAGGAGCCTTCACAACCCCTAGGCTCAGGGCACATGACTGCTGCTATATCCGCTGACGGCATCCGCCAGCGGTACGGGGATGTGCAGGCCGTCGACGGGGTGTCCCTCACCGTCGAGGCCGGCGAGTTCTACGGGATCCTGGGCCCCAACGGCGCCGGGAAGACCACCACGATGGAGATCCTGGAGGGCGTCCGGAAACCGGACGAGGGCCGGATCGAGCTGCTGGGCATGGAGCCCTGGCCGCGCAATCCGAAACTGCTGCCGCGAATCGGCGTGCAGTTCCAGGCATCCGCTTTCTTCCGCAAGTTGACGGCCCGGGAAACCATCCGCACCTTCGCGTCGTTCTACGGGGTCGGCCCCAAGCGGGCCGACGCGATGCTGGAGCGGGTCGGCCTCTCGGACAAGGCCGAGACCCTGACCGACCAGATGTCCGGCGGCCAGGCCCAGCGCCTGTCGATCGCCTGCGCACTGGCCCACGATCCGGAACTCGTCTTCCTGGACGAGCCCACCACCGGCCTGGACCCGCAGTCCCGGCGCAACCTCTGGGACCTCCTGCGGGACATCAACGCCGAGGGCCGCACCGTCGTGCTGACCACTCACTACCTGGACGAGGCCGAGGTGCTCTGCGACCGGGTCTCGATCATGGACCACGGCAGGGTCCTGCACACCGGCGCCCCGGCGGCGCTGATCCGCGAGATCGACGACACCGTCCGGATCAGCGTGGCCTCCGGCCAGCTCCCGCTCGACCGGGCTCGGGAGCTGATGACCGCGGCCGGCGCGGACATCGCCAACCTCGAGGACGACACCGTCTCGCTCTCCGTCTCCACCCGCCTTCCGGCCCCGGTGCTCAGCGTCCTCGCCGAGCAGAACGCGCTGCGCGGCCTGGAAGTGCGCGGCGCCACCCTGGAGGACGTCTTCCTCCAGCTGACCGGACGGGAGTTCCGCGCATGACCGCCACCACCCCCACCGAGCCTCAGGCCCCCGCCCGGCGCGGCGGCCCGGCCGCCGGCGAGCGGGAGCGGGTCAGCGCGTTCTGGAGCCTGTCCCGCGCCATGCTGCTCGGGATGAAGCGCGACCGCACCGCGACCTTCTTCATCCTGCTCTTCCCGCTGGTGTTCCTGGTCTTCTTCGGCACCGTGACCAAGGGCTCCGGCAGCCCCCACGCCAAGGTGGCGCAGGTCGGCGCGGTGAAGCTGTTCGACTCCATCCAGGGCGACGAGCGGGCCGGGCTGGACAAGGTCCTCACCATCACGAAGACCGACGACGAGGCCGCCACGCTGGAGAAGGTCCGCAAGGGCGACTACGACGCGCTGATCAAGCAGGGCCCGGACGGCAAGGTCGAGCTGCGCTACACCGCCGCCGACCAGGTCCGCGCCGGCGCGCTGCAGGGCATCCTCAACTCGGTGGTCCAGAACGCCAACCAGGCGGCCACCGGCCAGAAGCCGGCCTTCGTGCTGGACTCCCAGCAGGTCGAGGACAAGTCGCTCAAGCCGATCCAGTTCCTCACCCCCGGCCTGCTCGGCTGGGCCGTCGCCACCGGCGCGGTGTTCGGTGCCGCGCTGACGCTGGTCAACTGGCGCAAGTCCAAGGTGCTGCGCCGGCTGCGACTGGCCCCGATCAACGCCGGAACCGTGGTCAGCTCCCGGATCCTGGTGTCGCTGCTGACCGCCTTCCTGCAGACCGCCGTCTTCCTGGTGGTCGCGACGAGCTTCTTCGGACTGAAGCTCACCGGAAACTGGTGGCTGGTCATCCCGCTGGTGGCCTGCGCGACGCTCGCCTTCATGTCGATCGGCCTGCTGGCCGGCTCGGTCGCCAAGACCGAGGAGGCGGCCAACGGCATCTCGCAGATCATCGTGCTGCCGATGTCCTTCCTGTCCGGCTCGTTCTTCCCGCTGGACGGGGCCCCGGGCTGGCTGAAGGGCGTCTCCCAGGTCATGCCGCTGCACTACCTGGTCGACTCCGCCCAGTCGGTGCTCACCCGCGGCGGCGGCGTCATGGACGCCCTGCCGACCATGGGCGGCCTGCTGCTCTTCGCGGCGGTGCTGACCGGCATCTCCTGGAAGCTGTTCCGCTGGGAGGACTGACCCTCCCCGGCTGATGTCCGCAGACCTGTCCGCGGACCTGCCCGCGGACACCAGCCGACCGGCGTCCGCTGGTCGACGTCCACCGATCCCGACGGGGTCGTACGCCTTTGGTCCCGGTGTACGACCCCGTCGGCGTCTGCGACCATGGTCGGGTGACAGAGATCCGGCGAGGCACGCTGAGCGAGGAGACCTTCTACGACCAGGTCGGCGGTGAGCCGACCTTCCGACGGCTGGTCCACCGGTTCTACGAGGGCATCGCCCAGGACGAGCTGCTGCGGCCGATGTACCCCGAGGAGGACCTCGGACCGGCCGAGGAGCGGATGACGCTCTTCCTGATGCAGTACTGGGGCGGCCCGCGCACCTACAGCGAGCAGCGCGGCCACCCGCGGCTGCGGATGCGGCACGTGCCGTTCAAGGTCGACAAGGCCGCGCACGACGCCTGGCTCACCCACATGCGGGCGGCCGTGGCGAGCCTGGAGCTGTCGGCCGAGCACGAGCGGCAGCTGCTCGAGTACCTGACGTACGCCGCCGCCTCGATGATCAACACCCCGGGCTGAACCGGCCCGTCCCCGTGATCCGGCCGGGGGCACCCTGCTCCGGCGGGCGGTCACCGGCTCCGGCCGGGGGTCACCGGACCGGGCTCAGCCCCAGCCCCGCGCCCGGCGCGGCCACGGTGCGCACCACCACCGAGCCCGCCGGGGCGCTCAGCCGCAGCCAGCCGCCCGCCCGGTGCACGGTCAGCGGGGCGTCGGGCCGCAGGAAGCCGATCACGTACGCGGCGTGCGGCACCCGCAGCGGCAGCTCGGGCAGCGCGGTGACCGGCCGGGACCAGATCTCGTCGGCCAGCGCGTCCAGCACCGCGCGGGTGCGGTGGTGCGCCGGTACGGCCTCGCTGCGCTCGCGGAACTCCCGCACCCCGGCCATCAGTTCCGGGTACACCTCGGCCACCGGCGGGGCGCCGACCGGCCGCCAGCCGGTGCGCGGCGGCAGCATCCCGGCCCAGGCCGGGCCGGTCACCGGCGCCGGCAGCGCGACGGCGCCCGCGTCGGCGTCCACGCCGTCCAGCAACTGGCCCGCCGAGACGGTCACGTCCACCGCCTCGTCCAGGCCGCTCAGCCGCACGGTGCGGATCGCCAGCGCACCGCTGCCGCCCAGCGGCAGCCGTCCGAAGACAGCCAGCACGCCGTCCCCCTCACCCGGGCCCACCGCCTGGATCCGGACGGCCGCCGCCCGGTCGAAGCGCAGCAGGCGCAGCAGGAAGGCGGAGAGGTCGGCGGCCTCCCCGGTGTCGGTCAGGGCGAGACGGGCGGTGATGGTCACAGTCGTTCAGCTCGAATCGTCAGATGGGGTCAGACGGTGGCGACTGCCGGCTCTTCGTCCATGAAGCGGCCGAGGAACTCCCGCTCCACCGGCGAGATCCGGCGCGGCCGGCCCTCGGCCAGGTCGTAGGGGACGACCACGGTGGACGCCCGGACGTACACGATGTCGCCGCCGTCCTCGGCGACGTCCTTGATCTCGTACGAGACGGTCAGCGAGGCGCCGCCGATCCTGGTCACCCAGGTCTCGATGGTGACCGGCTCGGGCCGGTGCACCAGCGGACGCTTGTAGTCGATCTCGTGGCGGGCCACCACCGAGCCGCCCGCGAACTCCCCGGCGCCGGCCGCGGCGGCCTGGGTGAACATGAAGTCGATCCGGGCCTCCTCCAGGTAGCGCAGGAAGACCACGTTGTTGACGTGCCCGAAGGCGTCCATGTCGGACCAGCGCAGCGGGCAGGCGTAGATGTGGCGAGCCACGGGAGTTCTCCTCGGTGTCCGGTCGCCCGCCGGCGCCGTTTCTCGGCGTCGGCCGGCGGTGGCGCAGAGCGTCACGCGACGGGCGGTGGCGACGGGCTGCGGCCCGGCAGGCCGCCCGGAGGGCAGTCTGCCGGGCCGTTGTGACGGCTGGGTGTCAGCCTCGGGTCAGCTTCTTGTAGGTGGCCCGGTGCGGGCGGGCGGCGTCGGCGCCGAGCCGCTCGATCTTGTTCTTCTCGTACGACTCGAAGTTGCCCTCGAACCAGAACCACTTGCTGTCGCCCTCGTAGGCGAGGATGTGGGTGGCCACTCGGTCCAGGAACCAGCGGTCGTGGGAGATGACCACGGCGCAGCCGGGGAACTCCAGCAGGGCGTTCTCCAGCGAGGAGAGCGTCTCGACGTCGAGGTCGTTGGTGGGCTCGTCGAGGAGCAGCAGGTTGCCGCCCTGCTTGAGGGTGAGCGCCAGGTTCAGGCGGTTGCGCTCACCGCCGGAGAGCACGCCGGCCGGCTTCTGCTGGTCCGGGCCCTTGAAGCCGAAGGCCGACACGTAGGCACGGGACGGCATCTCGACCTGGCCGACGTTGATCCAGTCCAGACCGTCGGAGACGACCTCCCAGAGGGTCTTCTTCGGGTCGATGTTGGAGCGGGTCTGGTCGACGTAGCTGATCTTGACCGTCTCGCCGACCTTGACCGTGCCGCTGTCCGGGGTCTCCAGGTCCTGGAGCATCTTGAACAGGGTGGTCTTGCCGGCGCCGTTCGGGCCGATGATGCCGACGATGCCGTTGCGCGGCAGGGTGAAGCTCAGGTCGTCGATCAGGACCTTCTCACCGAAGGCCTTGTTGAGGTTCTCGACCTCGATGACGACGTTGCCCAGGCGCGGGCCCGGCGGGATCTGGATCTCCTCGAAGTCCAGCTTCCGCATCTTGTCGGCCTCGGCCGCCATCTCCTCGTAGCGGGCCAGACGGGCCTTGGACTTCGCCTGGCGGCCCTTGGCGTTGGAGCGGACCCACTCCAGCTCCTCCTTGAGGCGCTTGGCGCGCTTGGCGTCCTTCTGCCCCTCGACCTTGAGACGCGACTGCTTGGTCTCCAGGTAGGTGGAGTAGTTGCCCTCGTACGGGTAGGCGCGGCCGCGGTCGAGCTCCAGGATCCACTCGGCGACGTTGTCCAGGAAGTACCGGTCGTGGGTGACGGCCACGACGGTGCCCTTGTACTTCTCCAGGTGCTGCTCCAGCCAGTTCACCGACTCGGCGTCCAGGTGGTTGGTGGGCTCGTCGAGCAGCAGCAGGTCGGGGGCCTCCAGCAGCAGCTTGCAGAGCGCGACGCGGCGCTTCTCACCACCGGAGAGCTTGGTGACCGGCCAGTCGCCGGGCGGGCAGCCCAGGGCGTCCATGGCCTGCTCCAGCTGGGCGTCCAGGTCCCAGGCCTCGGCGTGGTCCAGCTCCTCCTGGAGCTTGCCCATCTCGTCCAGCAGGGCGTCCGAGTAGTCGGTCGCCATCAGCTCGGCGATCTCGTTGAAGCGGTCGAGCTTCCCCTTGATCTCCTTGACGCCGTCCTGGACGTTCTCCAGGACGGTCTTGGACTCGTCGAGCGGCGGCTCCTGCAGCAGCATGCCGACGGTGAAGCCGGGCGAGAGGAAGGCGTCGCCGTTGGAGGGCTGGTCCAGGCCTGCCATCATCTTGAGCACGGTGGACTTACCGGCACCGTTGGGGCCCACGACGCCGATCTTCGCTCCGGGGAGGAAGCTGAGCGTCACGTCGTCAAGGATGACCTTGTCTCCGTGAGCCTTGCGCACCTTGCGCATCGTGTAGATGTATTCCGCCACGTGAGATCGCTCCGGCGTCGTCGGGAGTATTCGGCTTGCAGCCTTCCATTGTGCCGCACCCGGCCCGGAGGCCCGAATCGCCCGGGTGACCCCTTGGGGGTATCCGGAGCCCTCTCCCCGCCCGCTCCGGCCCCGCCGCTCCCGCCCCACCGGCAACACCCCGGCCGGCCGGGCCCTCAAGGCACGCCGGCCGGGCCCCGAACGCGGGACGGCCCGGCTCCCCGCAGCGGGTGCGGGGAGCCGGGCCGGTCGCCGCTCTCAGGGCGTCGGGAGGTCAGTGCCCCCCGGCCCACTCGGGCGGTTCGGTCGGTTCGGTCGGTTCAGTCGGTTCGACCGGTCCGACCGGTTCAGGCGGTGGTGCGACCGTGGCGGCCGCGGCGGCGCAGGACGAAGACGGCGGCGCCACCGGCCACGACCAGGCCACCGGCGACGGCGGCGAGGATCGGGGTGGAGTCATTGGCGCCGGTCTGGGCCAGGCCACCGGTGCCCGGGGCGGCGCTGGTGGTCGCCGGGGCCGGCTGGCCGGCGCCGTTGCTCGGGGTGCCCGACGGGGTCGCGGCGGGGGTGCCCGACGGGGTCGCGGCCGGGGTGGTCGGGGCCGGGGTCGGGGTCACGCCGACCTTGCAGTCCAGGACGCCCGTGAACTGCTTGGTGTAGCCGTTCGGGCCGGTCACGGTGAAGTCGTAGTTCGCCTTCTCCTCGACCTTGACGAGAACGGTCTCGGTCTTGCCCGGCTGGACGGCGACCTGCTGCTTGCCGACCGTGACGGTGGCGGCCTCGTCACCGCTGTTGGTGACGGACACCCGCACGCCGCCGGCGGCGCACTCCTCCTTGGCGGAGCTGTCGATCAGCGCGCCCTTGCCCTGCTTCCAGGTGGCCTTGGCGCCGGCCGCGACGTTCACCTTGGTGGAGCTGGCCAGGATCATGGTCTGGCTGTGGCGGCCCTGCTTGTCCACCTTGCTCATGAAGACCCGGCCGCTGAGCACGTTGGCCTCGGCGGTGGCGCTGATGGCGGCCTTGCCGTCCGGGGTGCCGGCCGGCACGTCCAGGAACAGCGGGGTGTCCTTGCCGATCGGGCCGGCCAGGCTGCCGTTGACCGGCTTGTTGTCCTTGTCCAGCAGCTTGACCTTGTCCGCGGCGTCGCCGGTGACGCTCAGCTTGACCTCGTTCGCGCTGGAGTTCAGCAGGAACGGGCCGAGCTTGCCGCCCGACTTCCCGGAGGCCGAGTCCGGGGAGATCGTCAGCGAGGGCTTCGGCTCGGCTGCGACGCCCTTGTTGGCGTCGCCGACCAGGTAGTCGCGCAGCTTCTTGGCCTTCTCGTTGCGCGGGACGGCGTTCTTGTTGTCCGAGAACTTCCAGATCGCGGCCTGGGTGCCGGCGGCGGCGTCCGCTTCGCTCAGGCTGTCGACCTGGATGGCCGTGGCCAGGGACGCCAGGCCCGCCTGCGGGTACGAGTTGTCCAGGATCCAGCGGATCTTGGGCGCGTTGGCGTTGCCGTTGAGGGAGCTCGACGCCCAGTCCGCCTCGTGGTACCTGGCGCCGCTGTCCAGGTAGACCGGGTTGTCGAAGTCGATGCAGTACGTCCGGAGCTTCTCGCCGGCGTCCGTCTTGAGGGTGAACAGACCACCGTCGACGGTCCTGTTCCCGACATCGATCTTCTCGCCGAGCATCTCGTTCAGGACTTCGGCGGTCACGCCCGAGGTCGGAGCACCGGCGCCGGCAGCGGCCGCCGCACCGGCCGCGAACAGGCCTCCGCCCAACGCCAAGCTGGTCGTGAGCATGACAGTGGTTATCCGGGACAGACTCCGCCCCTGCCTCTGGAACATCTGGGATCCCTCCGGGCCGGGCCGCACCGAGTGGGCGGCCCGCCGACTTGCCGTCCCGCGCGTGCCCCCTGTGGCACCGCTGCGGGTATGAACCAGACGAATCCTATTGAGCCCCGGAGGCCCCGAAACCCCCATGCGAAATCAGGACGATTCCGTATCTGGATCGTTATCAATCCCCTCAGGTCCCACACAAGCTGACGGCCACCCAGAAACTCGCGTGCGGTTTTCTGTTATCCCGTCGGATTGCGCCCGCGGGTACAACGACCGTCTCGATCAACATATTTGTCGACAGGAAGGTCACCGACCCGTCGGATCAGAGCACCCCTCCGGCGTCACCTCCCCGCTCCCTCCCGGGCGCCTCGCCCGGCTCCCCCGCGGCCGGCCGCCCGCCCGCCGGCAGCGCCCGTACGGCGGCTGCCGCCACCGGCACCGGGGCCGGGGCTGGCGCCGCCCGGTACGGCGCCCCGGAACCCCTGCGCGCCTCCACCGCGCTGACGATCCACTCCGGCACCACCTCGCCACCGGCCTCCGCGCCGCCCGGCCCGGGACCGGCCGGCTGCCCGCGCACCCCCGCCGCCCACCGGAACGCCGTGGTACCACGGGTGAGATCGTGCCCGACCGATCGCGCGTCGATCTCGACCCGGCTCCGCTTCACCTCCCCCTCCGTCCACTCGCGCACCCGCAGCCGACCGCTCACCAGCACCGGATCACCCTTGGCCAGCGAGCCGATCAGATTGACCGCCAGCGCCCGCCAGGCCGTCACCGTCACCCACTGCGTCTCGCCGTCCACCCAGCACTCGCGCTGCCGGTCGTACCTCCGCTCGGTGCAGGCGAGCCGGAAGTTGGCCATCGGCACCCCGCCGCTGGTTTCGCCGTAGCTCACCTCCGTCGCCACATTGCCGATCACCGTCACCTGCGTCTCGCTCACGGCACACCCTCCGCTCTCGCCGATGCACCGTACGGAATCGACCGGTGCGCCTTGAGCTTGCACTTCCGGGGAAATCCCGGCCACCGACTTCCGAAATCCTGTGGATAACTCGCCACTACGGAACTGCCGTCACTCGCAGGGGTGAATTTCAGCCCTCCGCGGCCGCTTCACCGCCGCTTCTTCGCGGCCATGACAACAAACCCGCTGCTCTCCGCCTCGCCGACGCGCCGCCGAACCCGCCCGGGAACACGCGGCGGAACGCGCCCCGCCGGCCGTCCGCGCACGTCATCCGACCGGGGCGAGCGGATTAAGGCCCCCCACCCGCACCGTCGGCGGCACATTCTCCGTGCCGAATCCATAACGGGTGAGGAGGCAGCCCCGTAACGACTGCACAACGTCCGGCGCGGAACACTCCCAGACCGCTGCACTCACGGCCTTCACCTGCGATTATCGGACCGCTCCACCGAACCGACACACCAACGGCGGTGTCGTCACGCCCGGCCGGGGAACCGGTCACCCTTATCCTGTCCCCGACAGGGCGAGGGCCCACCACCCCACCCCTCCCTCAGGTACGGGGCCGGACAGCGCGCGCCCCGGCGCTCGCCAGCCCGATCCCGGCCACGGTCGCGCCCGCCAGGGCACCGCCCGTCCCGCCCCCATAGCTCAGCGGATAGAGCACCCGCCTTCTAAGCGGTAGGTCGCAGGTTCGAATCCTGCTGGGGGCACCACTCGGCAATTCTGCAGGCCAACGAGTCGGCGAACACTTTCCGTATCCGTTCCGGGCCACCGCGTAATCCCCCGCGGCGAACAAGCCGCCCACGCATCGCGCAGAACTCGTGACCATGCGTGTGCATGTCGGCGAGCGCCGCGAATACGGGGCCGAAAACGGGGCCAACCGGAACTACCGGAATTCCCGGCGAATCCCCCGCACGGAACGGAACGGAACAGCCCACCCCGCTCCGCCCACCGGGTCCGGCCTACTCCGCCAGCCCGGCCAGATAGGCGTCCAGCAGCTCCGTCTGCCGCTGCGCCGGGAACTCCTCCGGGGCGAACAGCGCCTGCACCACCAGGCCCAGCACGAAGGCCTGCGCCCCCGCCGCGAGCGCCGCCGGATCGGCCTGCGCCGGAAGCTCCCCCAGCCGCTGGGCGTCCGCGACGTGCGCCGTGAGCGCGGTGCGCGAGCGCGCGTAGCGGCCCGCGTGGGCGGCCGCCAGTTCCGGATCGGCCAGGGCGTGGTCCCAGGAGCCGACCCAGATCCGGTTGTCGGCCGCGGCCTCGTCGTCCAGCGGCAGGACGTCCAGCAGCGACGCCCGCACCCGGGCCAGCCCGGACGGCGGCGGGCCGCCGTCCGCCGGCTCGGTGCGCCGCGGCCGGGCCAGCGAGCGTCGGTCCAGCTCCTCCAGCGCGTGGCTCAGCAGCGCCCGCTTGTTCGGGAAGTAGTGCGTCAACATCCCGGTGGAGGCGCCCAGTTCGGCGGCCACCGCGCGCAGCGTCAGCCCCTCGAAGCCCCGACTGGAGAGCACGCGCCACACCCCCTCGGACACTTCGGAACGTCGGGCGTCGTGGTCTCCGCGGGCCGGTGTCATGGGGGCTATCGTACATACCAAACGTTTGTTATGAATGATTCAGCCAACCTCGGCACCACTCTGAAAGGCCGCCCGTGTTTGCCGTACCGCTCACCGAGAACGCCGAACTGCGCCCGCTGGAGCCCTGGCAGGCCCCCGAGTTCCTGACCCACCTGGACCGCGCCCGCGCCCACACCGACCCGTGGATCCCCTGGGCCACCTTCTCGGTCGACCTGGACTCCGCCCGCGCCACCCTCCAGCGCTACGCCGACGGCCTGAACGCCGACCAGAAGCGGATCTACGGCATCTGGCTGGACGGCACGCTGGTCGGCGGCGTGATGTTCGTGAACTTCGACGCCCGGTCCGGCGTCTGCGAGATCGGCGCCTGGACCGAGCCGGCCGGCGAGGGCCACGGGCTGGTCACCGCGGCCGTCAGGCAGCTGCTCGACTACGCCTTCGTCACCCGCGGCATGCACCGCGCCGAGTGGTGGTGCTCCTCCGTCAACGCCCGCAGCCGGGCGGTCGCCGAGCGGGTCGGCATGACCCGCGACGGCGTCCTGCGCGAGTGGTTCCCGTACAACGGGGTCCGCTACGACAAGGAGATCTGGTCCATCCTGGCCTCGGAGTGGACCGGCCGGGCTTGAGGAGCCGCCCGGGCCCGGAGGGCCTACCGGGCCCGGGAAACGGCTGGGTCTGAGAAACGGCCGGGCCCGAGGAACCGGCCGGGCCCGAGGGCCCGAAGACCCGGCCGGCCCGCAACCGCGACAGCGCGGGGCCCGGTGGACTCCCGCGTCCACCGGGCCCCGCCGCCTCGGCCGCCGCCCCCGTCAGGCGGCCGGGGCCTCCTCCGTCGACCGCAGCCGCAGCGCGCACACCAGCGCCAGCACCCCGCCCGCCGACAGGAACACCTCGTCCACCGCGTCCGTGAAGCTGCGCACCGCTTGCTCCCGCGCCGCACCGGCCAGCGCGCCGACCGCACCGAGCGAGCGCCCCGGCTCCCCCGCCGCGAAGACCCGGGACAGCACGGTGCCGAACAGCGCCGCGCCGAGCGCGCTGCCGAGGCTCTGGAAGAACCGGATGCCGGTGGTCGCCACCCCCAGCCGGTTCCGGGGCGCGGGCGCGGCCTCCTGCACCACCGTGATCAGCTGGCCGATCAGCTGCCCCAGCCCGCAGCCCAGCAGGGCGAGTTCGGCCAGCACCGCCCACAGCCCGGTGTCCGGTCCGCTGAGGCCGAGCAGGGCGAGGGCGAGCGCCGAGCAGCCCGCGCCGACCACCGGGAACGTCCGGGTCGAGTGGCCGCGCCCGCTCAGCCGGCCGGCCACGATCCCGGACGCCGTCATCCCGGCCGCCATCGGGATCAGGTAGAGGCTGGCCGAGGTCGGGGCGACGCCCCGGGCGACCTGCAGGTAGAGCATCACGTAGACGATCGAGCCGATCATGCCCATCCCGACCAGGCCCTGGATCGCGAAGCCCAGCCGCACCGCGCGGATCCGGAACAGCGACAGCGGCAGCACCGGCTCGGCGGCGGTGGCCTGGCGCCACAGGAAGAGGCCGAACGCGCCCAGGGTCGCGGCCGCCAGCCCGAGGATCACCGGGGACGTCCAGGCGTACTCCGTGCCGCCCCACTCGGTGACCAGCAGCAGGCCGACCGAGAAGGCCGCCGCGCCTTCGCCCTGATCGAACACGGCCTCGGCGACTACGGCTCCGGCGCCGCCTGAGAGAGTTGGCGCACCACGACCGACCGGAGGTGCGCATGGACCAGCCGCTGCTCACGCGGGACCGCTCCGCCCTGCCCGCGCAGGCCGAGGGCGTCAACGCGTACGTCGGCGAGGACGGCGTCGCGGTGCTGGAGTTCGCCCGCCCGCACCGCCGCAACGCGGTGACCCTGGCGATCTGGCAGGCGCTGCCCAAGGTGCTCGAGCAGCTGGCCGGCCACGAGGGCGTGCGCGTCCTGCTGCTCACCGGCGCCGGCAACACCTTCAGCGCGGGCGCGGACATCGCCGAACTCTCCGAGGTGTACGGCGATCCGGACCGCGCGGAGGCCTACCACGCGACCAACGTCGCCGCCGAGGAGGCGCTGGCGGCCTTCCCGCACCCGACCCTCGCCGTGGTGCACGGCGCCTGCGTCGGCGGCGGCTGCCAACTGGCCGTCGCCTGCGACCTGCGCTTCGTCGCCGAGGACGCCCGCCTCGGGATCACCCCGGCCAAGCTCGGTGTGGTCTACTCGGCGGTGCCGACCGTACGGCTGTCCCGGCTGATCGGCCCGGCCCGAGCCAAATACCTGCTGTTCTCGGGCGAGTTGGTGACCGGCCGGGACGCCCTGCCGCTGGGCCTGGCCGAACGCGTCCTGCCGGACGCCGAACTGGATGCCGCCGCCCTGGACTTCGCCCGGCTGCTGACCCACCGCTCGACCCACACCATCGGCGCGGCCAAGGCCGTCCTGGACGCCCCGCCCGAGCGGGCCGACGAGGTCCTGGCCCCCTGGTTGCTCCGCTCCCGGGAGGGCTCGGACGTCCGCGAGGGCCTGGCCGCCTTCCTGGAGGGCCGCCCCGCCCGCTTCTGAGTCCCGCCGTCCCTGATCCCCGCCCGCTCCTGAGTCCCGCCCGCTCCTGAGGGCTCGGGCCGCACCCCGCAACCCATACGATCATCCGACCGAGACCCGCCCGCCCCCCACACGCCCCCGGAGCACCACCCCGATGACGACCGAGGCCGAGACCGCGCCCGCCCCCACCAGCCGGACGGTCTGGGCCCGCCGGATCACCGACGGCCTGGAGCCGAAGAACGTGATCCTCGTGCTGCTCCCGCTGCTGGGCGGCCTGCGCTACGGCTGGCCGGGCATCGGCTGGGCGCTGTTCGCCGTCCTGTTCGCCGCCGTCGTCCCGACCCTGATCATCCGGTACGGCATGCGCAGGGGCACCGTGACGGACCGCCACGTCGGCCGGCGGCAGCGCCGGCTGACCGTCTTCCCGCTCATCATGGCCTCGGTGCTGCTCAGCTTCGCGGTGATGATCGCACTGGACGCCCCGACCGACCTGACCGCGCTGGTGCTGGCGATGTTCGCCTCGCTGGTCCCGATCCTGGTGATCACCGCCTGGTGGAAGGTCTCCGTGCACACCGCCGTGGCCACCGGCGCGGTGGTCTGCCTCGCCGTCGCGCTCGGCCCGCTCTGGCTGCTGCTCGGCCCGCTGGTCCCGGTGATCGGCTGGTCCCGGGTGGTGCTGCGGGACCACACCACCGCGCAGACCGTCGTCGGCGCGGTGGTGGGCGCGGTCACCGCCGGGCTCACCTTCTGGCTGGCCCGCTGAGTCAGCGGATCGGCATCCCCGAGATCGCCCGGGCGATCACCAGCCGCTGGATCTCGCTGGTCCCCTCGAAGATCGAGTAGATCGCGCTGTCCCGGTGCATCCGTTCCACCGGGTACTCGCGGGTGAAGCCGTTGCCGCCGAGGATCTGCATCGCCTGCGCGGTCACGTACTTGGCGGTCTCGCCCGCGTACAGCTTGGACATCGAGCCCTCGGCCGCGGTGAACGGCTGGTTGTTGACGGCCATCCAGGAGGCCCGCCAGACCAGCAGCCGGGCCGCGTCGATCCGGGTCCGCATGTCGGCGAGCTGGAAGGCCACGCCCTGGTTGTCGATGATCGGCCGGCCGAACTGCTCCCGGGTCTTCGCGTAGTCCAGCGCCACCTCGTACGCGGCCCGGGCGATGCCGATCGCCTGCGCTCCGACGGCCGGGCGGGAGGCCTCGAAGGTGGCCATCGCCGCGTTGCCCCTGCCGCCCGGGCGCTTGACGCCCTCGCGGGCCCGGGCGAGGCGCTCGTCCAGCTTCTCCTTGCCGCCGAGCAGGCAGCTGCCGGGCACCCGGACGCCGTCCAGCACCACCTCGGCGGTGTGCGAGGCGCGGATGCCGTGCTTCTTGAACTTCTGGCCCTGGCTCAGCCCCGGGGTGCCCGGCGGGACGACGAAGGAGGCCTGGCCCTTCGCGCCGAGCTCCGGGTCGACGGTGGCGACCACCACGTGGACGGCGGCGATCCCGCCGTTGGTGGCCCAGGTCTTGGCGCCGTCGAGCACCCACTCGTCCTTGGCCTCGTCGTACACCGCCCGGGTGCGCAGCGCCGAGACGTCGGAGCCGGCGTCCGGCTCGGAGGAGCAGAAGGCGGCGACCTTGACGTCCTCGGGGGTGCCGAACATCTGCGGGGTCCAGGTGCCGATCTGCTCGTCGGTGCCGTTGGCCAGGACCGCGACGGCGGCGAGGGTGGTGCCGACGATGGACAGCCCGATGCCCGCGTCGCCCCAGAACAGCTCCTCCATGGCGATCGGGATGCCGACGCCGGAGGGGTCGAAGTACTGCTGGGCGTAGAAGTCCAGCGAGTAGATGCCCAGCTTGGCGGCCTCCTGGATGACCGGCCAGGGGGTCTCCTCGCGCTCGTCCCACTCGGCCGCGGCCGGGCGCATCACGTCGGCGGCGAAGCCGTGCAGCCAGTCGCGTACGGCGAGCTGGTCCGCGCCCGGATCCAGCGAGAACGTGCTGCTCATGGTGCTTGCCTCCGAAGACGTGTGCGGCCGGCCGGGGTGTTACCTCGGGTAACATCGTCGGAGTCTGCTACTGATTGGTAACCGGTGTCAACGCCCAGGCAGACCCCGCCGAAACCCGACCCGAGGAGCAGCGCATGTCCCGAGAGCCCCGCCGCGAGCAGCTGCTCAACGCCGCCGACCGGGTCATCCAGCGCGAGGGGCCGGGCGCCAGCATGAACGCCATCGCCGCCGAGGCCGGCATCACCAAACCGATCCTCTACCGCCACTTCGGCGACCGGAACGGCCTGATCAGAGCCCTGACCGAACGCCACACCGGCGGCCTGCTGGCCGCCGTCCGGGCCGCCCTCGCCGAACCGCTGGAGCGCCGCGACCGGGTCGAGCACGTCCTGGACACCTACCTCGCCGGGATCGAGGCCCGCCCCCAGGTCTACCGGCTGCTCACCCACCCCGAGCCGGGCGACCCGAGCGGCGCCGGCAACGCGCTCGCCCCCGCGCTCCGGCAGATCGCCGAGGAGATCACCCGGGCCGTGCAGAGCCAGGTCGACCTCGGCGCCGACCGCGACCTGCTCGCCGAGGCCTGGGGCCGGGGCATCACCGGCATGGTGCTGGCCGCCGGGGACTGGTGGCTGGAGAGCAAGCCCTGCTCGCGCACCCGGATGGTACAGGCGCTGGCCGACCTGCTCTGGGGCCGGCTGGCCGCCGCCGCGGACCTGCCGACCGCCGTCCTGCCGCCCGCGCCGGAACCGTCCGCCGACTGAACCGTCCGCCGGCTGAACCGCCGGCCGGCCGACACGTCCGCCGACCGTTACGCCCGCCGGCCGGAGCACCTGCGAAGCACCGTCCGCCGACTGAACTCTTGTGCGGCACACGACAGTCCGGGCATCATCGGGCCCCACCCCCACCCCCGCCGTGCGAGGTCCCCGATGCGCCTGCGCCGCACCGCCGTCGCCCTGCTGCTCGCCGCCACCGCCGCCCTCACCGCCGTCCCGGCCTCGGCCCACGACGGGCCGCCGGACCGATTCCCCACCGGCACCGTCACCGCCGCCGACGGCCGCACCTCCCTCACCGACGCCCAGGGCCGCCGCCTGCGGCTGCGCGGCTTCAACCTCGACAAGTACGCCGAGGCCACCGCGGCCGACCTCGATTCCGTCGCCGCCCAGGGCTTCACCCTGGTCCGGCTGCCGGTCTCCTGGACCAGGCTGGAACCCCGGCGCGGCCACCTCGACGCCACCGAGCTGCGCCGCCTCCAGCGGCTCCTCGACCGGGCCGACCGACTCGGCCTGCTGGTCCTGATCGACTTCCACCAGGACGTCTACGGGCCGAAGTTCGTCGGCGGCAACAACGGCGTCCCCGCCTGGGCCACCCGGGACGACGGCCTGCCCTTCACCCCGGACCCGGACGACTGGTTCGCCGGCTACTTCCAGCCCGCCGTCCAGGCCGCCTTCCGGCACCTCTACGACGACCCCGACCTGCGCGCCTGGCAGTCCGACTTCTACACCCGACTCGCCCGCGAACTGCGCGGCCACCGCTCGCTGTTGGGCTACGACCTGTTCAACGAGCCGTTCGGCCCGGTGGACGGCGACCCGAGCGACCCGGCCGTGCTGGCCGCCTCCGCCGCCGCCCTGGAGCGGGGCCGGCTCGCCGACATGTACCGCCGCCTGATCGCCGCCGTGCGCCGGTCCGACTCCCGCGCCTGGCTGTTCGTGGAACCCACCGTGCTGGTCGGCCAGGGCGTGCCCACCCGGCTGCCCGGCTTCGCCGACCCGCGCTCCGGCGCACCCCGGCTCGGCTACGCGCCGCACTTCTACGACACCGCGGTCGAGGGCGGCGCCGACTGGGATCCGGCCGGCGGCTTCGTCGAGCGGTACACCGCCGCGATCACCGACTACCCGGCCGCCCACCGCCTGCCCGTCCTGGTCGGCGAGTGGGGCCCGCCGAACTCCCGCACCCCGGGCAACGCCGAGCTGGTCCGCCGTCAGGTCACCGCGATGGACGGCTTCGCCGAGGGCTGGACGATGTGGTACTGGTGCCGGGGCGCCGGCGGCTACTGCGCACTCGACCCGGCCGGGCGCCCCGCCCCCGGCGACGAGCCCGCCTTCGGCCCGTACCCGGTGGCCGTCGCGGGCACGGACGTCCGGACGGCCGCCACCGGCGTGAGCTGGCGCGCCGACGGCACCGGGCGCGGCAGCGAACTCCTGATCCCCCCGGCCGCGTTCCCGCACGGGGCCGCGGTCGCCGTCGCCCCGGCCGGCGCCCGGGTCGAGGTCGAGCAGCCGACGGGCGGGCACGCGGGAACCGTACGCATCCGGCTCCCGCACGCCCGCCCGGGCACGACCGTGACGGTCACGCTCACCGCGCGGTGAGCCGCCCGGCGAGCAACCCGGCGAGCGTCGTGGCCGGGCCGCTCACGCCAGCCCCCGGCGGGCCAGCAGCGGCCCGGTCTCCGGCGCCCGCCCGACCACCGCGCGGAAGGACTCCAGCGGGTCCCGGCTGAACCCGCGCGACAGCAGCTCGCGGCGGAACAGCTCGCCGCTCTCCCGCACCGGGCGGCCGTTGGTCTCGAACCACTGCACGGTGTCCGCGTCCAGCACCTCCGACCAGATGTACGCGTAGTACGCCGCGCTGTAGCCGCTGGCGAAGATGTGCTGGAAGTACGCCGTCCGGTAGCGCGGCGGGATCGCGTCCACCGCGATCCCGGCCGCGGCGAGCGCCCGCGCCTCGAACTCCTCGGCGTCCTCGATCTCCGTGCCCCGCGGCACGGTGTGCCACGCCCAGTCCAGCAGCGTGGCCGCCAGGTACTCCACCGTCCGGAAGCCCTGACCGAAGCCCTCGGCCGCCTTCATCCGCTCGACCAGCTCGGCCGGCAGCGCCTCCCCGGTCGCGTGGTGGCGGGCGTAGTTCGCCAGCACCTCCGGTCGGACCATCCACATCTCGTTGACCTGCGAGGGGAACTCGACGAAGTCCCGGGGCACCGAGGTGCCCCAGAACAGCGGGTAGCGCACGTCCGAGAACAGCCCGTGCAGCGCGTGCCCGAACTCGTGGAACAGCGTGCGCACCTCGTCCCAGTCCATCAGCGCCGGCTCGCCGGGCGCCGGGCGCGGGATGTTCAGGTTGTTCAGCACCACCGGCCGCCGCCCGGTCAGCCCGGACTGGGCGACCAGCTCGGACATCCACGCGCCGCCGCGCTTGGACGCCCGGGCGTGGAAGTCGCCGATGAACAGGCCCAGCGGGCTTCCGTCCTCCTCGAACACCTCGAAGACCCTGGCGTCCGGGTGGTGCGCCACCAGGTCCGGCCGCTCGGTGAAGCTCACCCCGTACGCCAGGTTCGCGGCGAAGAACACGCCGTCCCGCAGCACCCGCTCCAGCTCGAAGTACGGGCGCAGCACCGCCGCGTCCACCTGGTAGGAGCTCTGCCGGACCTTCTCCGAGTAGTACGCCCAGTCGTGCGCGGCGATCTCCCCGATCCCGTCCGCGGCGGCCTCCCTGGCCAGCTCCCCGGCCTCCCGGCGGGCCATCGCCACGGCCGGGCCGACCAGTCGGGACAGCAGCCCGGAGACCGCCTCGACGGTGCCGGCCGTCTCGTCCGCCACCACGTACGAGGCGTGGCTCGGGTGCCCCAGCAGCGCGGCCCGTTCGGCGCGCAACGCGGCCATCCGGATCGCCAGCGGGCCGTTGACGTCGAGGCCCCGGCCGAGCGAGGCGGCCAGCAGCCGCTCGCGCACCGAGCGGTCGGTGAGCTGGGCCAACTCGGCCTGGCCGGAGGTGTTCCGCACGCTCAGCACGTACTTCCCGGGGTGGCCGAGCACCCGGGCGTTCTCCGCGGCGCCGGCGATCGCGCCCTCCGACAGCCCGGCCAGCTCCTCGGCGGAGTCCAGCACCAGCGCGGCGGAGCGGGTGACGGCGTTCACGTTCTGCTGGAACGTGGTGCCGAGCGCGGCGAGTTCGGCGTTCAGCTCGCGCAGCCGGGCCTGCTCGGCCGCGCCCAGGCGGGCACCGGACCGCACGAAGGCGGTGTACCGGCGCTCCAGCAGGCGCAGCGACTCCGGGTCGAGGCCGAGCCCGGCGCGCTCCTCGTACAGCGCCTCGATCCGGGCGAACAGCGCGAGGTCCAGGTGGATCGCGTCGTGGTGGGCGGCGAGCAGCGGGCTCACCTTCGCCTCCACCTCGTCCAGCACGTCGGTGGTGTCCGAGGAGGACTGGTTGAGGAACACCGCGTCGACCCGGCGCAGCAGCTCCCCGGAGCGTTCCAGGGCCACCAGGGTGTTCTCGAAGGTCGGCAGGCTCCGGTCGGCGGTGATCGCCGCGATCTCGGCCAGCTGCTCGGCCATGCCCCGCTCGTACGCGGGCAGGTAGTGCTCCTCGCGGATCTCGGCGAACGGCGGGAGTTCGTAGACCAGCGGGCTGGCCTGGAAGAACGGGTTCTCGGTCATTTCGCGACCATACGCCGTGTCACCCGCCCCGCTCATACGCTTTAGCGCCCGCCGCGGACCGCCGCCCGTGGGCCCTGCCGCACCCGCCCGCCGACCCCGGCCGCACCCGCCTGCCGCCCGTTGTCGGACCCACCCGTTAACGTCGACGGCGCGGACCCGTCGGTCGCGGGCCGCGGCGCGCCCCGCCCGCGGGCTCGCACCCCGTCCCGTCCCCGTCCCCGCACGCCCGACCGCGCGCCGGAGAGGAGCAGCCCCCGTGGCACCCAGGACCGCCCTCGCGCCCGACCCGCACGGCCCCGGCGGCCGGCTCCAGCCGCTGGACGACGCGGGCGCCCCGCTCGGCCCGCCGGAGGCCGTGCGCGACCTCGCCGCCGCCGTCGCCGCCCGGGAGGCCGCCGAGCGTCCGCGCTGGGTCTGGGCCGCGGCCGACTCGGCGTACACCCCGCTGCTGCCGCACCTGCCCGACCGGCTCGCCCGCTGCCACGACCTCCGACTGGTCGAGGCGCTGCTGCTGGCGCACGAGGGCCGCTTCGGCGCGCCCCGCTCGCTCGGCGCGGCCTGGGCCCGGCTGCGCGGCCTGCCCGTCCCCGACGACCTGCCCGAGCCCGGCCTGGCCGACGCGGACGACGGCCAGGACACCCTGTTCGCCCCCGACCGGCTGCAACTGCCGCCCGGCGCCGACCCACTGGCGGCCGTGGTCGCCGTCCACGCCGAACAGCAGCGCCGGATCACCGCCCTCACCGACCCGGCCGCCCGGCAGCGGTTCCGGCTGCTGGTCGCCGCCGAGTCGGCCGGCGCCCTGGTGGCCGCCGAGATGGCCCACGACGGACTGCCCTGGCGGGCCGACGTCCACGACCGGCTGCTGACCGAGCTGCTCGGCCCCCGTCCGACCGTCTCCGGCACCCAGCCCAGGCTCCTCGCCGAACTCGCCGTCGAGCTCCACCGGGCCCTCGGCGTCAAGCCGTTCAACCCCGACTCGCACGCCCAGGTGCTGCGCGCCTTCGCCGAGGCGGGCCTCCAGCTCGGCTCCACCCGCTCCTGGGAGCTCAAGGGCATCGACCACCCGGCCGCGCGGCTGATGGTCCGCTACAAGGAGCTGTCCCGGATCCACGTCGCCCACGGCTGGGCCTGGCAGGACGCCTGGGCCCGCGGCGGCAGGTTCCGGCCCGAGTACGTGGTCGGCGGCGTGGTCTCCGGCCGCTGGGCCAGCCGCGGCGGCGGCGCCCTGCAGATCCCGCGCATCCTGCGCGGCGCCGTGGTCGCCGACCCGGGCTGGCACCTGGTCGTCGCCGACGCCGCCCAGCTGGAGCCACGGGTGCTGGCCGCGCTCTCCCAGGACGCCGGGCTGGCCCGCACCGCCGCCGGCGGCGACCTGTACGAGGCACTCGCCGCCCACGCCTTCCAGGGCGACCGCGAGAAGGCCAAGCTCGGCCTGCTCGGCGCCATGTACGGGCAGACCAGCGGCGACATCGGCCCGCTGCTGAACACCCTGCACCGCCGCTACCCGGCCGCGATGGGCTACGTCGAGGCCGCCGCCCGCACCGGAGAGGACGGCGGCGTGGTCGCCTCCCGGCTCGGCCGGGTCTGCCCGCCGGCCTCCGCGGACTTCCTCGACCTCACCGAGGGCGAGACGGCGGGCGAGGCCGGCGGGCGCACCGCCCGCGCCCGTGGGCGCTTCACCCGCAACTTCGTCATCCAGGCCAGTGCCGCCGACTGGGCGCTCGCCCTGCTCGCGGCGCTGCGCCGCCGACTGAACGGACTGCCGGTGCCCAGCCCGGCGGACCGCCCGCACCTGGTGTTCTTCCAGCACGACGAGGTGATCGTGCACACCCCGGCCAACCTCGCCGACGAGGTGGCCTCCACCATCGCCGAGGCGGCCGAGGAGGCCCGCCGGCTGGTGTTCGGCGACACCCCGGTGCGTTTCCCGCTCAGCACGGCGGTGGTGGACTGCTACGCCGACGCCAAGTGACCAGGGCTTCCCCCCGGGGGGCGTCCCGCGGGGGCTCCCTTCGGCGCCGCCCGGAGCTCAGAGCTTCCGGAACCCGCGCGCGTCCTCGGCCGCCGCGACCACCTCGGCCAGCCCGGCCCCGGTCGAGGCGGTGACGGCGGCGGCCACCGCGCCCTCCACGAACGGCGCGTCGGCCAGCTTCACGCCCGGGCGCGGCTCGTCCTCCAGCACCGTCACGGCGGTGAGCACCGAGCTGCCGAGGTCCGGCAGCACGACCACGCCCGCCCCGGCGTCGGCCCGCGCGATCGCCGCCGCGATCAGGTCGTAGCTGGTGCCGAGCCCGCCGTCCTCGGTGCCGCCCGCGACGACCACCCGCACGCCGTCCGAGGCGAGTTCGCCGAGCAGCTCGCGCAGCCCCTCCGCGAGCCGGGCGCTGTGCGAGACCAGAACAATGCCCACGTTCTCACTCATGCGGCCGACCCTACGGCCGGAACCCGCTGCTCCGGGAGAGTGATCGGAATCCCGCGTGTCGCACCCCGTGCCCACCACCCCCGTCTGGCGTAGCGTCGGGGCGACGGCGTCGACGGCCGTGGCGTCCCCGCCCAGGTCACCCAGGTCACCAAGGGAGCGAAGAACGTTGAAGAAGCTGATCAACACCCCGGAGGGCGTCCTGGAGGACGCGCTGGCCGGAATCGCCGCCGCCCATCCGGAGCTGGCGGTGGACATCCCCAACCGGGTGATCACCAGGGCCGCCCGCCCGGCCGCCGCCAAGGTCGCGCTGATCTCCGGCGGCGGCTCCGGCCACGAGCCGCTGCACGGCGGCTTCGTCGGCCCCGGCATGCTCGACGCCGCCTGCCCCGGCGAGGTGTTCACCTCGCCCGTGCCGGACCAGATGCTGGCCGCCGCCAAGGCCGTGGAGACCGGCGCCGGCGTGGTCTTCATCGTGAAGAACTACACCGGCGACGTGATGAACTTCGAGCTCGCCGCCGAACTCGCCGCCGAGGAGGGGCTGGAGGTCCGCACCGTCCTGGTCAACGACGACGTCGCGGTCGAGGACTCCACCTGGACGGCCGGGCGCCGGGGCACCGGCGCGACCCTCCTGGTCGAGAAGACCGCCGGCGCGCTGGCCGAGCGCGGCGCCCCGCTGGACGAGGTGGCCGCCCTGGGCGAGCGGGTCAACGCCGCCTCCCGCTCCTTCGCGATCGCGCTCACCGCGGCCACCGTGCCGGCGGCCGGCAAGCCCGGCTTCGACCTGCCCGAGGACGAGATCGAGGTCGGCGTCGGCATCCACGGCGAGCCCGGCCGCCGGCGCGAGAAGCTCCGCCCGGCCCGCGAACTCGCCGCCGAGGTGGTCGAGACCATCCTGACCGACCACCACCTGACCCCTGGCGACGAGGTGATCGCCCTGCTCAACGGCCTCGGCGGGACCCCGCTGCTGGAGCTGTACGTGGTCTACGGCGAGGTCGCCGCCAGGCTCGCCGAGCGCGGCATCACGGTGGCCCGCAGCCTGGTCGGCAACTACGTCACCAGCCTGGACATGGCCGGCTTCTCGCTCACCCTCACCAAGGCCGACGCCCAGCTGCTCGAACTCTGGGACGCCCCGGTCGACACCCCCGCCCTCAAGCGGGCGTAGGGCGTGTCCGATCGATTCGCCCCAGCCCCGAGCCACACCGAAGGAGACCCCATGGACTTCGACACCGCCCTGGCCGAGGCCTGGATCCGCGCGATCGCCGCGGCCGTCGAGAAGGAGCGCTCCCGGCTCACCGAGCTGGACTCGGCGATCGGCGACGGCGACCACGGCAGCAACCTCCAGCGCGGCTTCGCCGCCACCCTGACCGCCCTGGACGGCCTCCGGCCGGCCGGCCCGGGCGCCGTCCTCACCAAGACCGGCACCACGCTCATCTCCAAGGTCGGCGGCGCCTCCGGACCGCTCTACGGCAAGGCCTTCCGCGCGATGGGCGCCGCCCTGCCCGAGCCGGCCGGCCCGGCCGCGGTCGCCGAGGCCCTGTCGGCCGGCCTGGACGCCGTCCGCCTCCTCGGCAAGGCCGAACCGGGCGACAAGACCATCGTGGACGCCTGGACCCCGGCCGTCGCCGCCTTCCGCGCCGCGGCTGGCGCCGGCCTCCCCGCGGCGGCGTCGGCGGCCGCCGACGCCGCCGAACAGGGCGCCCTCGACACCGTCCCGCTCCGGGCCCGCAAGGGCCGCGCCTCCTACCTCGGCGACCGCAGCATCGGCCACCAGGATCCGGGCGCCACCTCCACCGCCCTCGTCTTCCGCACCCTCGCCGACGTCACCGCCACCTGAGCCCCCGCAGGGCCCCTCGCCCGGTTCCCCGGGCGATTCCCTCCCGGCCCTCGCTCTCAGGCAGATCCCAGGACCCTTCCCTTCCTGTTCCCCGCGCAGTTCCCCGAGCCCCGGCAGGGGCGCGGGGAACTGCGCGGGGCGGAGGCCCCCACCCGCACCACGCCCCGAACCCCCGGCCCCGGCCCCGGCCCCCGCAGAGCGCCCCTCACCCGTCCGTCCGCGCGATCAGCAGCAGCAGGGCGTCGTCCCGCAGCTCCCCGCCCGTGTGCGCCAGCAGGTCCGCGTACACCCGCCCCACCGCCGCCTCCAGCTCCCCCGCCGAGCGCGCGGCTCCCCGCACCAGCGGCCCGACCCGCTCCGCCAGCGGGTAGAACTCCCCGTTCGTCCGGTGCCGCGCCTCGATCACCCCGTCCGTGCAGAGCACCAGCACGTCCTCCGCGCCGAACGGCTGCTCCCAGGTCGTCGGTTCCCCCGCCGCCAGCCGGCCGAGCCCCAGCGGCACCCAGGGGTCGGGCGCGTGCAGCACGTGCGCCCGCCCGTCGCCGTCCACCCGGATCGGCGGCACGTGCCCGTACTGCAGCAGCTCCATCGCCCCCGGCGTCCGGAACTCCGCGAACAGCGCCGTGGTGAACTCCCCGTCCGGCACGTGCCGTTCGACGCTGGCCTCGATCCGCGCGGCGACGCCCCGCAGCCCGGCCTCGTCGTACGCCGCCTCGCGGAACGCGCCCAGCACCACGGCCGCGGTCTGCACCGCCGCCAGCCCCTTGCCACGGACGTCCCCGACCGCGACCCGGGTGCCGTGCGGGGTCTCCAGCACCGAGTACAGGTCCCCGCCGATCTGTGAGGCGTCCGCCGCCGACACGTACCGCACCGCGAGCCGCAGCGGTCCGACGGCCGGCCCCGGCAGCTGCAGCAGCGCCCGCTGGGCGGCCTCGGCGACGGAGCTGACGGCCGCGAAGGCCGCCGCCCGCCGCATCCGGATCTTGGCGACCCAGGCCGAGAACAGCGTCAGCACGACGTAGCTGACCATCGCCCCGTAGAGGAAGCGGGCGTCGTTGATGTTGTCGACCTCGTCGTGGTGGCTGAGCCCGAACACCGTGACCAGCCCGAGGAAGCAGACCAGGAGCAGTTCGCGGGGTTTCAGGGTCAGCGCCGCGACGGTCGGCACCACGGTCATCAGCGGGGCGAGGTAGCGGTCCTTGCCGGAGAGGAAGTCCGCGAGCCCGACCAGCAGGACGGCGATCAGTGCCGGGGCGGCACGCCGCCAGAACGGCACGTCCTGGAGGTCGGCGGCGAGCAGGGCGCCGCGCTGCCGGTCCGGCGGCAGTCCGGCTGCCGTGGGAGCCGAGGGAGACTGGGCGCGGCGGAGCGGAAACACATACCGAACATAAGGGACGATCACGGGCGAGGCCCTACCGGCCCGTCCCCCCGCACCGCGGGGCATCCCACCCCGCCCCGCCCGGAAATACCCTGGAGGGGTATGCTGGCGGTAGCAGAGTCGTTGTCGGCGCCGCATCCCGGGCAGCACCCGGGCCGCCCTGACCTCCCGGAGGCCTCCATGTCCAGCACCATCACCTACACCGTGTCCGGCATGAGCTGCGGCCACTGCGAGAAGGCGATCAGCGAGGAGGTCTCCGCCCTGGCCGGGGTCACCGAGGTCGCCGCCGACGCCACGGCCGGAACCGTGACGATCTCCTCCGCCGCCCCGTTGGACGACGAGCAGGTGCGCGCCGCGATCGACGAGGCCGGCTACGAGCTGGTCGGCCGCAGCGCCTGACCCCCCGGCACGGCGGGGGCCTCGAACCGCTCCCGCCGTCCGCCCGACCAAGGAGCTGATCCGCATGAGCACGTCCGCCCCGGACCTCGGGGCGCGGGACCGGGTCGAGCTGTCGATCGGCGGGATGACCTGCGCCTCCTGCGCGGCCCGGATCGAGAAGAAGCTCAACCGGATGGACGGCGTCGAGGCCACCGTCAACTTCGCCACCGAGAAGGCCCGGGTCGACTTCGGCCCCGGCACCACGGTCGAGGAGCTGATCGCCACCGTCGAGCGCACCGGCTACACCGCCGAACTCCCACCGCCCCCGGCCCCGGCCGCCCCCGAGCCCGGATCCGAGCCCGAGCCCGAGCCCGCCGACCCCCTGCGTGACCGGTTGCTGATCAGCGCCGTCCTCAGCCTCCCGGTCGTCCTGCTGTCGATGGTCCCGGCCCTCCAGTTCACCGACTGGCAGTGGCTGGCCTTCGCCCTCACCGGCCCGGTCGTGGTCTACGGCGGCCTGCCCTTCCACCGCGCCGCCTGGACCAACCTGCGGCACGGCGCCGCCACCATGGACACCCTGGTCTCGCTCGGCACCCTGGCCGCCTTCGGCTGGTCCTGCTGGGCGCTGTTCTGGGGCCACGCCGGCCGGCCCGGGATGCGCCACGAGTTCTCGCCGTCCGTCGGCGACACCGACCCCTCCTCCTCGCTCTACCTGGAGACCGCCGCCGCCGTCACCGTGCTGATCCTGCTCGGCCGCTGGCTGGAGGCCCGTTCCAAGCGCCGGGCCGGCGCCGCCCTGCGCACCCTGCTCGACCTCGGCGCCAAGGACGTCGCGGTGCTCCGGGCCGGGCGGGAGGTACGGCTGCCGGTGGACCGGCTGACGGTCGGCACCCGCTTCGTGGTCCGCCCCGGCGAGAAGATCGCCACCGACGGCACGGTGGTCGAGGGCGCCTCGGCGGTGGACGCCTCGATGCTGACCGGCGAGTCCGTCCCGGTCGAGGTCACCGTCGGCGACGCCGTCACCGGCGCCACCGTCAACGCGGGCGGCCGGCTGGTGGTCGAGGCCACCCGGGTCGGCGCGGACACCCGGCTGGCCCGGATGGCCAAGCTGGTCGAGGAGGCCCAGAACGGCAAGGCCGCCGCCCAGCGGCTGGCCGACCGGATCTCCGCCGTCTTCGTCCCGGTCGTCGTCCTGATCGCCCTGGCCACCCTGGTGGTCTGGTTGCTGACCACCGACAGCCCCACCGAGGCCTTCACCGCGGCCGTCGCCGTACTGATCATCGCCTGCCCGTGCGCCCTGGGTCTGGCCACCCCGACCGCGCTGATGGTCGGCACCGGCCGCGGCGCCCAGCTCGGCATCCTGATCAAGGGCCCCGAGGTGCTGGAGACCACCCGCACGGTGGACACCGTCGTCCTGGACAAGACCGGCACCGTCACCACCGGCCGGATGGCCCTGGTCGCGGTGCACACCGCCGAGGGCGTGGACGGGGCCGAGGCGCTGCGCCTGGCCGGCGCCGTCGAGCACGCCTCCGAGCACCCGATCGCCCGGGCGGTCGCCGAGGCCGCCGCCGAGGCCGGTGAACTGCCCGCCGTCGCGGACTTCCGCAACGTGCCCGGCCGGGGCGTGGAGGGGGTCGTGGCGGGCCGCGCGGTCGTCGCCGGGCACGAGGCCCTGCTGGCCGACCGCGCCCTGCACCTGCCGCCCTCCCTGGCCCGTGCCAAGGCCATCGCCGAGGCGGCCGGCCGCACCGTGATCGCGGTCGGCTGGGACGGCGAGGCGCGGGCCGTGCTGGAGGTCGCCGACGCGGTCAAGCCGACCAGTGCCGAGGCCGTCGACAGACTGCGGGCACTGGGCATGACGCCGGTGCTGCTCACCGGCGACAACCGGGCGGTGGCCGGGGCCGTGGCGGCCGAGGTCGGCATCGCGCCGGAGCACGTGATCGCCGAGGTGCTCCCCGAGGACAAGGTCGCCACCGTCAGGCGGCTGCAGGCCGAGGGCAGGGTCGTGGCGATGGTCGGCGACGGCGTCAACGACGCGGCCGCGCTCGCCCAGGCCGACCTGGGCCTGGCGATGGGCACCGGCACCGACGCCGCCATCGAGGCCGGCGACCTCACCCTGGTCCGCGGCGACCTCCGCTCGGCGGCCGACGCGATCCGGCTCTCCCGCCGCACCCTGGGCACCATCAAGGGCAACCTGTTCTGGGCCTTCGGCTACAACGTGGCGGCGATCCCGCTGGCCGCGGCCGGCCTGCTCAGCCCGGTGATCGCCGGGGCGGCGATGGCCTTCTCCTCGGTCTTCGTGGTCACCAACAGCCTGCGGCTGCGCCGCTTCCGGCCCGCCTGAGCCCGGACACCCCCCCGCGACCCGGACCCCCCGGCCGCACGCGCGAGGGCCCCGGACCGACACCGGTCCGGGGCCCTCTGGCCTGTCCGGGCGCGTCTCAACGCCCCAGCAGCTCGCCGCCGTTGCAGTGCAGGATCTCGCCGGTGATGAACCCGGCCTCGGGCGAGGCCAGGAAGTGCACCGCCGCCGCGACCTCACCGGTCTCGCCGATCCGGCCGAGCAGGGTGCGGGCGGCCCGGCGGGCGACCTCGGCCTCGTCCAGCCGCGGCCCGAAGAACTCGGTGCCCGCGACGGTGCCCGGCGCGACGATGTTGGCGGTGATGCCCGACGTGCCCAACTGGGCGGCCAGGAAGTGGTTCCAGGCGTGCAGCGAGGCCTTCGCCGCGCCGTACGAACCGGCCCCGCGCAGGGCGGCGATGGAGCTGATGGTGACCACACGGCCGGAGCCCGGGGTGAGCCGGTCACGGACCGACTCGGTGAGCAGCACCACGGTGAGCACGTTGCGCTCGAAGTCGCCGCGCCAACGCGCCAGCAGGGCGTGCGGGCCGCCGCCGACCACGGTCTCCCGGCTGCCGGCGTTGTTGATCAGGACGTCGATCCGCTCGGGCAGATCGGCGAGCGCGGCCTCGACGGCGTCCGGGTCGGCGAGGTCGCACACCAGCGGGGTGACGCTCGGCCCGAGGTCGGCCGCGGCCTTCTCCAGGACCTCCCGGCGGCGGCCCACGATCACCACGCGGTCGCCGGCCTCGACGAACCGACGCGCGACTTCGTACCCGATTCCCGTGCCACCGCCGGTGACGACGACGTTCCTGGCCATCTGCCCACTCCCTCCCCAGTTCCGCCGTCACGTGGCGAATGGCGCGACGGTCCGTACCGGAATGCCACGATTCCTATCACGCTCGGTTGCCGTGACTGCGGGGAGGGTGACGTCCCGCCCGCGTGAACGTGTGGTATGGGCGAGGTACGACGCGCACACGGAGCGTGGCGAGAGGCAGCTCACACCCCCCCGGCGTAACTTCTCGCACCCTGATACGTCTTAGGTTGGTAGTGCGGCAGTTTTCCGATGGGCGGGGACACGCTGAACGGCATCGTGTCCCCGCGCTTCCAGCGGCTGTCGTCGACGGGGCTCCGGCGGGCCCCGGGAACGGTCGTCGGCTCTCGACGGCCTTCGCGCACGACGCCGGGGTTCTGGCGGGCCTGGGACGCTTTGAGCGGCCGTCCCCGGCTGCGGCCGGCCCCGGAGTCGTGCGCCGTACGGTTCCGTCTCCGCGCGGGCCCTCGGGCGCGCCACCGGGACGCGAAGGGGCCCGACCGCTCAGGCAGCGGCCGGGCCCCTTTCAGCTTCCGCGCGGGCCGGTGGTCGGCTCCGCTCCGGTCAGCGGGCGTCCAGCGGGACGTAGTCGCGGATCGCGGTGCCGGTGTAGATCTGGCGCGGGCGGCCGATCCGGCTGGTCGGGTCGTTGATCATCTCGTGCCAGTGGGCGATCCAGCCCGGCAGCCGGCCGAGCGCGAACAGCACGGTGAACATGCTGGTCGGGAAGCCCATGGCGCGGTAGATCAGACCCGTGTAGAAGTCCACGTTCGGGTACAGCTTGCGCGAGATGAAGAAGTCGTCCTTGAGGGCGTGCTCCTCCAGCTTGAGCGCGATGTCCAGCAGCTCGTCGTTCTTGCCGAGCTGGCCGAGGACCTCGTGCGCGAGCAGCTTGACCTGGGCGGCGCGCGGGTCGAAGGCCTTGTAGACCCGGTGGCCGAAGCCCATCAGCTTGACGCCGGCTTCCTTGTTCTTCACCTTCGTGATGAAGGCGTCGACGTCGCCGCCGTCCTTCTGGATGCTCTCCAGCATCTCCAGCACGGCCTGGTTGGCGCCGCCGTGCAGCGGGCCCCACAGGGCCGAGATGCCGGCCGAGATCGAGGCGAACAGGTTGGCGTGGCTGGAGCCGACCAGGCGCACGGTGGAGGTCGAGCAGTTCTGCTCGTGGTCCGCGTGCAGGATGAGCAGCTTGTCCAGCGCATTGACGACGACCGGGTTGAGCTCGTAGTCCTCGGCGGGGACGGCGAAGGTCATCCGCAGGAAGTTCTCGACGTAGCTCAGGTCGTTGCGCGGGTAGACGAAGGGCTGGCCCATCGCCTTCTTGTACGCGTACGCGGCGATCGTCGGCAGCTTGGCGAGCAGGCGCACGGTCGACAGGTGGCGCTGGGCCGCGTCGAACGGGTTGTGGCTCTCCGGGTAGAACGTGGACAGCGCGCCGACCACCGAGGACAGCATGGCCATCGGGTGGGCGTCCCGCGGGAAGCCCTGGAAGAAGCGCTTGACGTCCTCGTGCAGCAGGGTGTGCTGGGTGATCTCGCGGTTGAACTCCGCCAGCTGGTCCGCGTTCGGCAGCTCACCGTTGATCAGGAGGTACGCGGTCTCGATGAAGCCGCCATCGGAGGCGAGCTGCTCGATCGGGTAGCCGCGGTACCGCAGGATGCCGTTGTCGCCGTCCACGAAGGTGATCGCGGACTTGTACGCGGCGGTGTTACCGAAGCCGTTGTCCAGGGTGACCAGGCCGGTCTGCGGGAGCAGCTTCGAGATGTCGAAGCCGGAGTTGCCCGCAGTGCTCTCGACGACGGGGTATTCGTACTCGCCGTCCTGGTACCGCAGTACTACCGAGTTGTCGCTCACGTCTTCCTCACCGACGAAATGAATCCTCTTCCAAGGTGCCCTGACTGTCTCTACCATCCCCCATCCGGAGGACAGTCGCGCACCCGGGGTGGCCCGAAAGGGCCCGCCCCTACAAAACCTGCCGCCGCAGCCGGTACGAACCGGACAAGATCGGCACCACCCTAGGCTCTGCCGTAAATCTCTTCACGTCAAGAGAACATTAGAGGCAACCATCCCGTTGGATAATCATCCAGTTGACAGTCGATGATCGAGCGCGGTGTGCCTCCGACCTGCACTGACGGCCCGAACGGCCTGTCCGATCGCCTTGCGTGACCCCACCAGCACCACCAGTTTCCTCGCCCTGGTCACAGCGGTGTAGAGCAGGTTCCGCTGGAGCATCGTCCAAGCGGACATGGTGACCGGAATCACCACCACCGGGTACTCGCTGCCCTGCGAGCGGTGGATCGTCACCGCGTACGCGTGGGCCAGCTCGTCCAGTTCGTCGAACTCGTACACCACCTCCTCGTCCTCGTCGGTGAGCACCGTCAGCCGCTGGTCGTCCACGCTGAGGGCGGTCACCACTCCCACTGTGCCGTTGAAGACGCCGTTCCGCCCCTTGTCGTAGTTGTTGCGGATCTGGGTGACCTTGTCCCCCACCCTGAACGTGCGGCCGCCGAAGCGGCGCTCGGCCAGCCCCTCCCGGGCCGGCGTCACCGCCGCCTGGAGCAGGGTGTTCAGGTTCCCCGCGCCGGCCGGGCCGCGGTGCATCGGCGCCAGCACCTGCACGTCCCGGCGCGGGTCGAAGCCGAACTTCTGCGGGATCCGCCGCGCCACCACGTCCACCGTCAGCCCGGCCGCCCGCTCCGCGTCGTCCTCGGCGAACAGGAAGAAGTCCGCCAGTCCGTCCGTCAGCGGCGGCCTGCCCTCGTTGATCCGGTGCGCGTTGGTCACCACGCCGGACTGCTGCGCCTGCCGGAAGATCCTGGTCAGCCGCACCGATGGGATCGGCCCGCCCTCGGCCAGCAGGTCCCGCAGCACCTCCCCGGCACCCACCGAGGGCAACTGGTCCACATCCCCCACGAACAGCAGGTGGGCACCCGGCGGCACCGCCTTGACCAGCTTGTTCGCCAGGATCAGGTCCAGCATGGAGGCCTCGTCGACCACCACCAGGTCCGCGTCCAGCGGCCGGTCCCGGTCGTAGGCGGCGTCCCCGCCGGGCTTCAGCTCCAGCAGCCGGTGCACCGTCGAGGCCTCCACCCCGGTCAGCTCCGCCAGCCGCTTCGCCGCCCGGCCGGTCGGCGCCGCCAGCACCACCTTGGCGCGCTTCGCCAGCGCCAGCGTCACGATCGACTTCACCGTGAACGACTTGCCGCAGCCCGGACCGCCTGTCAGCACGGCGACCCGCTCCGTCAACGCCAGCCGCACCGACTGCTCCTGCTCCGGCGCCAGCTCCGCCCCGGTGCGCTTCGCCAGCCAGTCCAGCGCCACCGGCCAGTCCACGTTCCCGAACCACGGCATCCGGTCCTCGTCCGAACGCAGCAGCCGCAGCAACTGGTTGGCGAGCGAGATCTCCGCCCGGTGGAACGGCACCAGGTACACCGCGGTGACCGGCTCGCCGCCCTCCCCCGGGACCGCCTCGCGCACCACCCCCTCGGCCGCCACCAGCTCCGCCAGGCAGTCGATCACCAGCCCGACGTCCACCTGGAGCAGCTTCACGCCGTCCGCGATCAGCCGCTCCTCCGGCAGGAAGCAGTGCCCCTGGTCGGTGCTCTGCGACAGCGCGTACTGCAGGCCGGCCTTCACCCGCTCCGGGCTGTCGTGCGGGATGCCCACCGCCTGGGCGATCCGGTCCGCAGTCAGGAAGCCGATGCCCCAGACGTCCGAGGCCAGCCGGTACGGCTCGTTCTTCACCACACCGATCGAGCCGTCGCCGTACTGCTTGTAGATTCGCACAGCCAGCGAGGTGGACACCCCGACCCCCTGCAGGAAGACCATCACCTCCTTGATGGCCTTCTGCTCCTCCCAGGCCGCCGCGATCTTCTTCGTCCGCTTCGGCCCCAGCCCCGGCACCTCGATCAGCCGGCCCGGCTCGTTCTCGATCACCTCCAGGGTGTCCACCCCGAAGCGCTCCACGATCCGCTCGGCGAACCGCGGCCCGATCCCCTTGATCAGCCCCGAGCCCAGGTACCGCTGGATCCCCTGGACGGTCGCCGGCAGCACCGTGGTGTAGTTCTCCACCGTGAACTGCCGCCCGTACTGCGGGTGCGAGCCCCACCGCCCGTGCAGCCGCAGCGACTCGCCGACCTGCGCCCCCAGCAGCGCGCCCACCACCGTCAGCAGGTCGTTGCCGCCCCGGCCGGTGTCCACCCGGGCCACCGTGTAGCCGGTCTCCTCGTTGGCGTAGGTGATCCGCTCCAGCACGCCCTCGACCTGCGCCAACTGGCGCGGCACCTGCTGCCCGGACTGCGACGCCTGCTTGCTCACCGGACCCCCTTCGACCGGTACGGGTGGATCATTCCGCTACGCACCGTACCGCCCTGCCCCGACAGCCCCGGAACCGTCGCTGCCGTGCAGCGCCCCGGCCGAGGTGCCAAGGTGGGAGGAACCGAGGGGGACCGCCGTCGACCGCGCCCGCCCGGGCCCCGTCCGAGGAGCAGTGCCGCCATGCTCAACACCGACTTCCGCCCCGGTTCCCCGGACTGGCTCGACCTGAGCAGTCCCGACACCCGGGCGTCCGTCGACTTCTACACCGCGCTGTTCGGATGGACCTTCGACTCGGCCGGCCCCGAGGCCGGCGGCTACGGCTTCTTCCAGCTCGACGGCCGGACCGTCGCCGCCCTCGGCCCGGTCGCCGAGGACGGCGCCGCTCCCGGCTGGACGATCTACTTCGCCACCGAGAACGCCGACCACACCACCGCCCTGGTCGAACAGTCCGGCGGCCGCGTCCGGTTCGCCCCCTTCGACGTCTTCTCCGCGGGCCGGATGGCCGGCTACACCGACCCGACCGGCGCGGACTTCGCGGTCTGGCAGCCGCACGACACCCGCGGCCTGGACCTCGTCACCGAGGAGGGCAGCCTCTGCTGGACCGAGTGCTACAGCGTCGACGCCGAGCGCGCCAAGTCCTTCTACCGGGCCGTCTTCGAGTGGCAGGAGCAGGACGTCCCGCTCGGCGAGGTGACGTACACCGTCCTCACCCCGGCCGGCGGCGGCACGGACGACGCCCACGGCGGCATCATGCAGCTCGGCCCCGAGCACACCGCGCGCGGCACCACCTCGCACTGGCTCCCCTACTTCGAGGTCCCCAACACCGACGCCAGCCTCGCCATCGCCGCCACCCTCGGCGCGACCGTACGGATCCCGGCCATGGACGTGCACGGCGTCGGCCGGCTGGCCCAGCTGGTCGACCCCCACGGCGCCGTCTTCGCCGTCATCACCAGCGTCAAGTCCGCCGGCTGACGCCAACGGGGTCCCAGGACCCTTGAGACGGGCCGTGAAGGGGTGCTACGTGCGTAGACAAGGCTGGGCGCGGCACGCAGTACCTCCGGTGCCCTGATCGCGGCTGACGCGGCCGTCTGGCGAATCGATCGAATCCGTCGCTCTGTCAGATCCGTCGAATCCCTCGAATCCATCCATCCACCGAGCCTGTCGAGTCCGGTTTCCGGGAAATGCGAAAAGCCCCTGATCCGAATGGATCAGGGGCTTTTCAGAAGAATTGTTCGGCGGCGTCCTACTCTCCCACAGGGTCCCCCCTGC
>NZ_JBSFKQ010000047.1:0-62112 GCF_053598615.1 Kitasatospora sp. NPDC001095
CGACCAGCTGATCCGGGCCGGCGAGTTCGACATCGTGGTGGCCGGCGGCCAGGAGTCGATGACCAACGCCCCGCACCTGCTGCCGAAGTCCCGCGGCGGGCGCCGCGACGGCGGTGTCGGCGGCGGTGTCCGGAGCGCCGGTGCGCGCGACGTTCGGCACCTCCTCGGCGGAGACCTGTGGCGGGGTCGGGCAGGCCTCGGCGCAGCCCTCGGCCGGCGGGGCCGGGGTGACCGGGACGGCCTGCTCGACGTTGGCGCACTGGTTGCCGAAGGCCGGGTTGCCGACACCAGCCACGTTCACCGAGTTGCCGCAGGCGTTGACCGGGACGTCGACCGGCGCCTGGACGCTGTTGCCGGAGAGCACGCCCGGCGAGTTGGCGGCGACACCGGAGGCGCTCGCACCCGGCACCGTGGCGGCGTCCGGGATGCCGGCGGTAGCCGGGATGCCCGTGGTGCCGGGGACTCCGGTGGTGCCGGGGATCCCACTCGTGCCCGGGATCCCGGCGGTGCCGGGAATCCCGCTGGTACCCGGAATCCCGGTGGTGCCGGAACCGCCGGTGCCGCTGCCGGCCTGGCCACCGCCGGTGGCGCCCGAGCCGCCGGGCTGGCCGCCCTGGGAGGGCTTGGACGCCTGGTGGCCCCCGCCGCCGTTGACGTTGGCGCAGCGGTTGCCGAAGGACGGGTTCAGCAGGCCGACCACGTCGAGCGTGTTGCCGCAGGCGTTGATCGGCACCTCGATCGGCACCTGCACCGAGTTGCCCGAGACGACGCCCGCCGAACCGGCGGCGACCCCCTGTGCCTCGGTTCCCCCCGCGTAGGCGTAGCCGGCGGTCGAGGCCAGCACACTGCCGGTGGCCACGGCCGTGAGGATCCCCTTCTTGGCTACATTCCTCATGTTTTCCCCTGACATTTCGAGACGACGTGTCGACCTTGACATGAACCTTCAAAAAAGTCGGAATTTCGGTAGATCCGTAAATCACGCAAGGGCTTCGACTGCACACGAGTTAACGAGGGGCCAACGGGGAGGTTGAGTCGAACGAATCGGCTTCACCCGATCGAGCGATTGTGTCGGACCCCGTGTATCCGTCGGGGACGCGAACGCCCCCGGTGCGGCGCGTCCGCCGCCCGGGGGCCGGATCGAATCGGCTCAACAGGCCCCGCCGGCCCGGAGGTCGAATCAGACGTTGGCGCAGTGGTTGCCGAACGCCGGGTTCAGCACGCCGACGACGCTGATGGTGTTGCCGCAGACGTTGAGCGGGACGTGCACCGGGACCTGGATCTGGTTGCCGGAGAGGACACCCGGGGAACCGGCGGCCACACCCTCGGCGTCGGCGTGAGCCGACGCGACACCGGCGGCGGCGAGCACCAGGCCGCCGGTGGCGGCGGTGACAGCGGCGATCTTCTTGACCTTCATCATTCCTCCTGTATGGACAACGCAACCCGTTCGGCGGGCCACACAGGGATGAACGACGCTGCGGCAAATGGGGTACGGAACGGATCTCCCATTCACTCGCAGCGGTGAGGTCTCGCACAAATGATCAGCCTGGAATTCTCTGCAGAATCGCTTCTGTCGATCTTCTGTTTCCCATCCCACAATCATCAGCTCCGACAATGCGGTCGGCCCGCTCCCGAAGCTCCGGGAACGGGCCGACCCAGTCGCCTGATCAGGCCTCCGGCAGCGCCCTCAGCAGGGCACCCGACACGCGCTCAGCAGGCGTCGATGAAGCGGTCCAGCACCCGGGCGCCGAACTTCAGGCCGTCCACCGGCACCCGCTCGTCCACCCCGTGGAACATCCCGGCGAAGTCCAGCTCCGGCGGCAGCTGGAGCGGCGCGAAGCCGAAGCAGCGGATGCCCAGGTCCTGGAAGGACTTGGCGTCCGTCCCGCCGGACAGGCAGTACGGCACCGCGCGGGCGATCGGGTCCTCGGCGCGCAGCGCGGTCTGCATCGCCTCGACGAGCGCACCGTCGAAGCCGGTCTCGATCGCCTTGTCCGAGTGCAGGCTCTCGCGCTTCACGCGCGGGCCGAGCACGCTGTCCAGCTCGGCCAGGAACTCCTCCTCGTAGCCGGGCAGGAAGCGCCCGTCCACGTGCGCGGTGGCCTGACCGGGGATCACGTTCACCTTGTAGCCCGCGCCGAGCATGGTCGGCTGGGCGGTGTTGCGCAGCGTGGTGCCGATCATCTTGGCGATGCCGCCGAGCACGCGCAGCGTCTCGTCCATGTTCTCCGGGTCCAGCTCGACCCCGAGCGCGTCCGACAGCTCGTCCAGGAAGGCCCGGACGGTCTTGGTGATCCGCAACGGGAACTGGTGCCGACCGAGCCGGGCGACCGCCTCGCACAGCTCGGTGATCGCGTTGTCGTCGTTCTCCATCGAGCCGTGGCCGGCCCGGCCCTCGACCGTCAGGCGCATCCAGTGCATGCCCTTCTCGGCCGTCTCCACCAGGTAGAGGCGGACCTGGTCGTTGACGGTGAAGGAGAAGCCGCCGACCTCTCCGATCGCCTCGGTCACGCCCTCGAACAGCCCCGGGTGCTTGTCCACCAGGAAGCGCGCCCCGTAGGTGCCGCCGGCCTCCTCGTCGGCGAGGAAGGCCAGCACGATGTCGCGCGGGGGCTTGCGCCCGGTGCGCAGGCGGTCGCGGATGACCGCCAGGGTCATCGCGTCCATGTCCTTCATGTCGACCGCGCCGCGCCCCCAGACGCAGCCGTCCGCGATCTCGCCGCCGAACGGGTCGTACGTCCAGTCCGCGGCGTTGGCCGGCACCACGTCGGTGTGGCCGTGGATCAGCAGGCCCGGGCGGGAGCGGTCCTCGCCCTCGATCCGGACCACGGTGGAGGCCCGCCCCTTGGCCGACTCGAAGATCTTCGGCTCCAGCCCGAACTCGGCGAGCTGTTCGGCCACGTACTCGGCGGCCTTCCGCTCGCCCGGCCCGGAGCCGTCCCCGTAGTTGCTGGTGTCGATCCGGATCAGATCGCGACAGATCTCGGCGACCTCCGACTCAGCCGTCACCTTCGGCGCCGCCGACTCGCTCCGCTCGCTCACGGTCACTCCTCGTCTTGGGCCCGCACCGACGCACCAGCGCGCCACCCCCGGGATCTGCACCCGGGCCGTACGAGCACGTCCGCCCATCCTCCCCCAGCCCCCGATCCCGATCCACCCCCCGCATGCTCCCGAAACCCCCTGGTCACGCCCCCGCCACACACCTTCCCTTGCCCCCGCCACCGGTCCCGCCGCTCCTCCGGGAACCGTTTTGGGACCCCAAGCCGATCTTTGCTACAGTTACATCTGTCAGCGCGACGGACGAGAGATCGGAAGCCGCGAGGACGACACCCGGTCCGGGTGGCGGAATGGCAGACGCGCTAGCTTGAGGTGCTAGTGCCCTTTATCGGGCGTGGGGGTTCAAGTCCCCCCTCGGACACCAGCAGGGACCCTTGTTTATCAAGGGTTTTTTGCTTTTCTGGACACTCGCGTGACCAACAGGATGACCAACAGAAATGATCTTGGTCAGACCAGGGTCGCGAGACCAATCCGGCTGGCACTCGAAGCGGCCAGCTTGATGGCGCCCTCGGGACGCCGACGCCCGTACCGGGCCATCGTGTAGCCCGGCGAGTGGTGCCGGGCATTGGCGGAGACCTCTACCGGGTTCTCCTTGTTGTCGAGGTCGTTCGTGATCTTCGACCCTCGCCAGTCATGCAACCGGAAGTCCTCCGGTAGGTGGAGCCTGTTCCGAGCGGTCCGCCACCGGGCGGACACCTTCTCCGGGTCCTGCGGGCCGCCAGCTTGGCGGTCCTTCTGGAGCTTGAAACCGTCCCGGGCGAACACCAAGCCGTGCTCCACCCAAGTCGACCCCAGCCGGGCCTTCTCCTCCTGCTGGCGCTCCCACTGCCATCTCAGAACCTTCAGGAGCGCCGGGTCCACGTAGATCACTGCATCGTCGTCCCCGTCCTTCGTCAGCTTCCGAAGCCGGAAGGTATTGCCCTCCTCGACCACCACCCACCTGAGTTTGATAGAGCCCGTGTCCCAATCGATGAGGTCCCACATCCACCCCAGCACCTCACTCCGACGGCACGAGGTTGCCGCGTAGGAGGTCCACAGCGGTGCATCCCGAAGACAGTGATGTGTGCGGCCATCGCAGGCCCTGTTGCCGCAGGGCTTCCAGATCTCGCCGAGGAAGTGAGCCGTTTCCGCATCGTTCAGGGTCGGAAAGGTGGGCTCCGCGGCCTTGATCTGCCGTTCGGTCGGGGGGTTCGCCGTGTGGACCGGGTTGGTCTTCAACAGCTTCCGGGGACCGGTGACGGTCTCGAAGGCGGCCGAGAGCGCATTGTGGATGTGCCGGACACTCTTGGGCCCCAGCGGCTTCCCGCCCTTCGTCGGGCTCGGAGTCGTCTCCAGCATCCGGTAGAAGTCATCCAGTCGATCATCGGTGACTTCCACCACCTTCACGGAGCCAAGGTGTGGCTTGATGTGCAGCCGTACCTTCGGCTCGTATCCCTGCCGAGTGGTGTCTTCTCCTCGGTGCTGCTTCAGCCACCGGTCCATGAGCTGTCCCACGGTCATGTCCGACCGAGGGGTGAGGTCTCCTTCCTCGAAGTCAGCGATCCACTTGCTGAGGGCCTTCTCTGCCTCGGTCTTGTTCTTGTAGTTGCGACCTATCCAATACCGATCGTTCTTGCCGGCCGCGGGATTGAAGTGAACGGGCGTTCGGACGCCCCAGGTGTTTGGCCGGCCCTTGCGGACGATCTCCACTGGAGTCCCCCCGAGCCCGTTACCGCGCTTCGCCACTGCTCCTACTGCTCCTCTCGTTCCTTCTTCCACTCGGAAAGCAGTCCCGATGCTTTGTCGGTGAGCTGCTTCCCATCCCACAGGCCGAGCGTCCGGGCCCGTTTCACGCGCTCCGACAGGGTCGGCTTGCCGATGCCAAGGCGATCCGCAAGGGACTGCTGCGGTGCCGTGGTCCCTGTCGCCCTCATCCGGACCAACTCGGCCACCAGAAGGGCGTAGTCCAGCTCCGTCCGGCAACGCGCCGGCACCGGCCACGGCCTGTCCGGTGTCGGGCCCTGCCCCTGTTCCTGCGCCAGCATGGCGCGGGCTTGGGTCTTGATCTCCGCTAGGGGAATCTGCCGCAGCAAGCTGGCCGGGATACCGTCCGTCTCCCGCGCCTGGGCCACCGCCCCGTCAGCCCCACCAGCGGACAGACGGATGGTCAGCTCAGACGGTCCGATGAACGGGACGCCTGCGGAGGGCATGCGGGCTTCCACGTGCCAAGGCCCGTAGTCGGCCTCCCACACCAGCCCACCGCCGGCGTCCCGTTGTACGTGCGGCTCGCTCGTTCCTGAGGTCATGTCATGACCTTAGATCATATTGAACTCATTGCCGCAGGTTCATTATGTGATACGTGTCACTCAGAGGTCGTCGAGCCACCGCTCCAGGTCGGCAGGCCGACACCGCAACTGGCTGCCCACCCGCTTGAACGGGATCCCAACAGCGCGCCAGTTGCCGTAGACCCACGACCGCGGTTTCCGTAGGTAGGCGGCCACGTCGTCCACGCTCAGCATCCTGTCCAGGTCACTCCTCCTCTGCTGCATCCTGAGGATCGGCCTCGCCCATCTCCACGTCCCAGTAGCCGGCCGCCATCGCCTGGGCCAGTTCGGCTGGGACGCCGCTGCTGACGGCAGCCCGGTAGACGGCTCCGGAGAACTCTGCGACCAGGACGGCGGTCTCGGCCCGCTGCACGAGCAGGGCCTTGCCGAACTGGTCCTCCAGGCCGGCCAGCAGTTGGCTAAAGTCCTCGTTCTCGTTGTTCTCGCTCACCCGCAGTCCCCCACTCCGTTGTCTTCCGCACACAGCCAGCACAGGCCAGCTTCTCCGCCGTTCAGATCGAAAAGCCCGTACGACTCGTTGTTCTCGCACCACTCGCAGTCCTGGATATCGTCTTCGATCAGTGCTTGCTCCCTTCCTTGTCGAGCACACTTCCCCAGCTTCGTTCTCCGATTTCGCCCTCCGCGGGCACCCGGACTCCGCGGACGGTGAATCCCATGATCTCGGCGGCCTGCTTTGTCAGCTCCCCTGCTCGTTCCCTCGGGAATGAGAAAACGATCTCGTCGTGAATTACGAGCCGAATCCACGGTGTGTAGCCTGCCTTGTGCAGCTCCAGGACCCCACGAGCGGTGATGTCCCGACTTCCCGACTGCACATAGTAATTCTGGGCCGCGTATACGCGCCCCGGGTCGACTGGCAGCCTTCGACCGGTGACGGTGAAGATGTGCCCGCACTTGCGGGCCTGTTGGGAGAGCTTGTCGGCCAGCTCACCCACACGGGTATAGGTCGAGTTGAAGGCGTCAAGGGTTCTCTTTGCAACCACCTGACTGATGCCGGCCTGCTGGGCCAGGGCCCTTGGACCTCCGCCGAATACCGTTAGGAAGTTCGCCATCTTGCCGATCTTCCGGGAAACGCCGGCGGCGTCCGCGGTGATCTGATGGAGGTCCTTGTCATGGAGGAAGGCGTCAATCATGACTGGGTCCTGGGATTCCGCACACAGGAACCTGAGTTCCATGTTTGCGTAGTCGATCGAGACTGTGACATGGCCTTCTTCCGCCAGGAACATATGCCGCACATAACCGTCTCCTGCGGGGAATGTCTGTGCCGCGATGCTCCCGGAGATTGACATCCGTGCCGTCCTGGCACCGACGGAATTAATGGATCCGTGCACCCGCCCTTGCGAGTCCCGGCCCTTCAAGGCATTTTCGAACCAGGTGGCCCGCCACTTACCTGCCTTGGTGGCCTTCTTGACGGCCTCGGCGAGCGGATGGTCGATGGAGTCCAGGACTTCCGCATCCATGGCTAGGTTCTTTTTAGCCGTCCGCTTGGTCAGCTTGACGCCGAATCCGGTGAAGGCCTCAATCAGCTGCTGGTTCGAGTTGACGTTCTCAACGCCGAAGCTCCGGGCCACCTCCTTCCACTTCTCTTCCTCGGCCAGCAGCTCCGCTATTCGAGCCTCGGCATACTCCTCGTCCACCAGGTAGCCGGTTCGTTCGACCAGCGCCATGACGAAGGCCAAACGGTGTTCCCAACTGAACAGCCCCTTGCGCTTGGACCGGAGCGGAATCAGCGGGTACAGGATGTGGAATAGCCGATAGGCGAGAACGGGGTCCATGCCCGCGTAGAGGAGGAATTCCTCATCAAACGTCCAGACCCGAGACCAGATCTCCTCCTTCTTGACCCGGTAGCGTTTGGCGATTTGGGTCATCGAGCCCTTGACTTCGGTAGCCAGCGAGGCGGAGATGTAGTGCTTGGTCAGCTCCTCCAGTTTCAGGCCGGGCCCGTGCTCCTTGACGGCCCGAGGGTCAACGAGGTGCGCGGAAATCTTGGTGCAGAGAAGTCTCGGGGCCAGTTCCTCCAGGGTGACTCCGAATGCAACCTCGGCCACGTGTGCGTCGAAATTGGCGTTGTGAGCAATGACCCGATGAGCTCGCCGGAGGGCCCAGGCAGCGGCCTCGGCGAACTCCGGGTCAATCTCAACGGGGAGTACCCAGGATTCCGTTGCATTGCCGAACTGTGCGAGTCGGCACCGGAAATCCCGGTCCCAGTCCCACCAGTTGAGGCCGGTGGTCTCGGTGTCGTAGCCCAGGACCGGGTTCTCCTGGACCCAGTCAATGAAGGGCCAGAGGTCCATCACGTCCTCGCAGACGTTTATTCGGACCGCCTGTCGCTTGATTCGGTAGGTGATGACCTGAATGGGTTTCTCCTAAATCGGTTCCTCCTCGCAGGAGTGCAGTTCGCTGGCTACGACCAGTTGAGCCAGGGTCACGGTGTTGTCGTCGCAGCAGTAGCAGCCGCCGGCTGCGGCGAGGCCAGCGCAGAGCGCGTGTGTCAGGACGACGCCACCGTTGTCCAGGCCCTCGACCAGGTACTCGTCAGCGCCCATCAGCGCTCCAGCAGGCAGCGGGCCGGCATGTCACCGACGCGGGACCAGGACCACAGCGAGCAGGGTGCCGAGGCCCAGATCCAGAGGGATGACATCAGCAGCGCGAGTACGGCCACGGTGGCGGCAAATGCCTTGTGCAAAGGGCTCCTTGGGGATGAAGTGGGGGCCGGGCAGAGTCCCGGCCCCCGAGGTCGCGGGGTATCCCTCTTGCTACTTCGCCTTGAAGCTGCCGTCGTCCTGCTTCCACAGCGGCGGGCACTGTGCGGCCTTGTTCGGGGCCTGGCAGAACAGTGCGCTCCAGGTGCCCTTGTCGACCAGCTTCCGGCCGTGCTCGCAGGTGTCGTCACCGAGCCCCGCGGGTGACTTGCTGACGACCTTGCCGTTCTCGAACTTCTTGGGGGATGTACCGGCGTTAGCCGGGGAGTTGAGGCCGGTGTTGAAGGCCTGCACCTTGGCGGCCTGCTCCAGCAGGCTCTTGAGTGCCGCGGACTCGGTGCGAAGTAGCGCGTCCATCTCGCCAACGCTGCCGGCTCGCAGCACCAGGAGCGAGGCGTCGTAGCCGGCCCCGCCCTTGAAGGAGAGCGTGACGTTCTCGGGGGGCTGGGTGTTGGTCGGGGTCTGGGTCACAGGCGCCTCCTCGGCGTTGGGGATGGTGGAGTTTGCGGTCGGGGACGACGGCTCGTCCCACGGCGATTTCTCATCGAACGGGTTGGGGTAGTTCAACTGATGCTCCTCAGAACGGGGCGGGAACGGCGTACTCGGCCTCGGACAGCATCCGGACCAGCGCCCGCACGTCTTCGTCGGCGAGCAGTACCTCCAGGACCCCGGACGGGGCGGAGATCATCAGATAGGTCTGGCTGTCGGGCTTGTTGTCGTAAATCACGGTGGCCGCGAAATTGGCGGTATCGGATGCCCTGGTGTACTGCTTGCGCGTCTCGGTCATCGGCCCGCCCGCGTCTTGCTGCGGATATGGGCGTTCATCGCAACGCTGAGCGCATCAACGCCCCGCTGAGCGGTCTTGGCCTCGCCAGCGGAGGCTGGCGGGAGACCGTAGATGTAGGTCCGGGTCACGGCCTCCCGGTATTCGGGCTTCAGCTTCCGCAGGCCGACCCCGGCGTCGATTCTGGCGCTCGTGATGTTGTCGCCGATTCGACACTGAGTGAGATCGTCCTTCCTGCCGATCATCTCCCCGATTTCCTCATCCGTGTAAATAAAAGACCGCAGGGTCATCCGAACCTCATCCGGCGTATAGAAGTACTGGCCGTCCATCAGGTCCTTCTGCATCTGTTCCCGAGACGCATAGGACTTTGCGGTCCTCCACGCGACCTGCCGTAGGAAATCGTGGTCGTCGGCTCGCGTTTCCAGATGGCTCCGTTGCTCCATCATGTGGAGCATGATCTCCTGGTGGACGTCGTCCGCCTCGACCACGGGCCACTTCCGGGCCAGTTCACCGGCCACCTTGCGGGAGATGTCGATAACCTTCTCCCAGTCCATTTCTGCCACTAGGCAGCCTCCCCCTTTCGTGATGCGAACCTTCCTCCAGTCCGCTTGATCTCCCCATACCGCTGGCCCTCGACCACGAAGCTCCCGTCTCGTTCCACCGGAATGGCCTGCGGAGTAGCCGAGTACTTTCCGGCGTAGAGGAGGCCGAACCCGGACTGCCAGTTGGCAGGGCCGTTCTTCAAATACTCGGCCTGCCGGACATCCATCAGATGACCGACTTCAAATCCGTAGATCGTGGTCAGCCGCCCGTTGTGGCCGGTGGTGTGAGGAGAAATGGCAAGCCGGTGAGTGTGTCCCATGATCACGCTCGTACCGGCCTTCACCGCCTTCAGCCTCGCGGTTGCCCCGGGTACCTGACTCATCCCCGGGGACTCGTGGCCGTGCACTGCCACCCAGCCGGGTGCAATCGGGTAATACGGGGCTACCTTCTCCCAGCCGTGCTCTGTTAGAGCTAGGAGGTTCTCCATCTTGTATGCCGTATCGTCCCGGCCAAGCGCCGGTGCGCGCGATAGGAGGTACTTCTCCGGGCGCTCATCGTGGTTGCCCCCGAGGATCTTCTTCGGTCCGTCGAAGACCTCGCTGATCGGCTGGATCAGGTTCTTAACGGTGTAGCGCGAATCCCGCTGCACACCACCGTCGTACTCGGCCGCGGTGCCGGCTGACCACCGGGACGGGGCAGGGTAGTCGGTCGCGTCGCCGATCTGTACGACCTCATCGGGCTGGTATTCCGCGATGAACTGGATGAGATTCCTCAGAGCCCGCTTGTCCTCAAACGGCATCTGGAGGTCAGAGATTACTACGATCCGCCGCAAGCGGCCTCCTTTTCGAGCTGTCGGATTTCGTCGTTGAGGTACCAGCGGGCCTTCCGGAGGTCCTGGAGGGCCTCACCCTTCCTCCCGGCTCGTAGCAGGTACTTGAGGGCGTTTCCCCGAACAAAGCTGAAATGTCGGGTGATCTCGATGACCTCCACGGGCAGCCACGTGTAGTGGTCCGGATGGTTTACCGGGTCACCCGTCATACGGCCTCCAGTTCGTCATCCGCGTAGAAGGCAGGGCTCGGGTCCGGGTCGTCGTCCAGGAGTACGGACGTGGCGGGTAGGAACTCGGCGTAGTTCGGCACGTGGATGGTGCCGAGCCATCCTTGAGTAGGGTCGTCCGCAGTCACGCGAACGCGAGTTCCAGAGGTCTTCCACTTGCTGATCAAAGGCCGAGCTTCTTTCGGTAGGAATCCACACCTTCCGTGTGGATGAACGAATTGATGTCGTGGCCGTCGCCGAGCTGGATCACAACCCCATTCGGCGTTTGAGTCGATCGTTTCTCCGCTGCCTTAATCCCGGCTTCGTCACCGTCGGCTACGTGGAAGACGCGCTCATATCCAACCAATGGGAGCGAGAAATGGGGCTCCCATGCTCCTGTTCCCTGAACGCCCACACAGGGCACCCCTGCCAGTTCCGACGCCTGGGTGTCGAACTCCCCCTCGGAGACCGCAATATAGGGAGAGGGGATAATCAAAGAACCGGTGTTGTACAGCCGAGGACCATCCCCGGGGAGGGATTGGTACTTGCCGTGCCCCTCGTGCTTCTCCTTACGGTTCGGCGCGAGGTAGGCTCCGGTCTCGTCCTTCACGCAGGAATCTCGGATGCACCTGAATCGGATGGTGGCTACTCCGTGCTCGCCGCCTGCCGGCCGTCGATAGGGGATGGCCAGCATGCCCCGGTATCGTTCATGGCCAATTTGAGCCGAACCGGCGTACCCCACCCCAAACCTGGGCGCCACTTCCGCCAGTCCGCGGGCGGCCATATAGGCCTCGGCCGGGCTTCCCCGGTACTGCTGGTGGTAGCTCTTCGCCGCTTCCACCGAACCGCTCACGTGCGAATTCACACGCTTCCCTGAACCCAATACTCAACTCCCTCCGAATGACGTCGATACCGTCCTCCGAGACGTCACAGACGAAACAGCCCCACCGAGCCCTCTCGGTGTTCACCGAAGCACTGGGATGTGACTCCGAGTGCAGAGGGCAAAGAACTTTTTGCCAGCCTGGCCGGGCCGTGTCGACTTGGATTCCGTAGAAGTGCTCCAGCACAGCGCCAATGGGCGGCTTCATCCCTCCCCCTCATGCTTTTTGTCGTAGGTGTAGCGCGGCCCCAGCACGCGCCAGGCCGGAAAGTCCTCCAGGTAATCGGCGGCCCGCCGCAGTACGTCGGGACGGTCTCTCGCCCCTCGGGCGAGCAGCTGTCCGTTGCATCGGTTGCAGAGGAGGCCCCGGATTGCCTCGGTCCGGTGGCAGTGGTCGACCGCCAGATTTCCGCGGCGGGTCTCCTGACAGATCGCACACCGGCCGCCCTGGGCGGCCAGGAGGAGGCCGTACTCCTCGGAGGTCAGTCCGTAGGTGGCCACCAGGCGCGCGTTCCGGGCTGCCGTCTTTCGCCGGCCCCGCTTGCAGGTCAAGCAGACACGGCCTCGGGTACCGGTGAAGAACCGATCCGCCCGGTGCTTTCCACAGCCTGTGCACAGTCGGTAGCCCTTGCGCGGCTCAGCCACGCTTCCGCAGCATTGCCTCCAGGTACAGCTGCTGCTGGAGGTCGGTCAGATCCCGGGCGAGTCCCTGGAGCATGCTGAGCGGGACCACCGCCCAATCGCGCTTGCCGTCACGACTGCGGACCGAGATGGCCGCGACCTGGAAGGAGTCGCCGAGTCGAAGCAGGTCCTTCGCCAGACGTCGCAGCCGGAGCCGGCGCCGGTCCTCCACGGTGAGGACCACGGCGACCAGGCCCCCGCCGGCCTCCCGGATCGCCTCAGCGGTGATGGTCGGCTCCTGGTCCAGGAGCACATCCACGATCTCCCGGTCGATGGTGTAACCGCACGCGTTCATTGAATCCCCCTCAGAATGAGGCGTCGGCCGGCACGAGGCGCAGGCTGACGCGGTCAAGTTCGTAACTGCTGTAGGTCTGGCCGGAGGAATCCTCGAATCCCTCGCGATTTTTCACAGGCGAGATGTGCAGTAGCCTCCCGTCCATGCCGTCGATCTCCTTGTGAATGGTCAGGATCAGCGATGGGACTCGGCCGATCTTGCCCTTCACTCCGGAAAGCGGAATAGGCTTCGTGCCGTCGGAGTGTTCGCCCGTCACGTGGTGAAGTGCGAGGACGTGAGCCCGGGTTTCCCGGGCCATCTCGGCGAGGTATTCACACAACCCTTCCAGGCTGAAAGTGAAGCTTTCCGCATCGCCTATGTTTCCGACATCGATATTGGTGATGTTGTCGACGACGATCAGATGCGGGTAACACCCGAAGACCTCGAAGTAGGCCGCGAGGGTCACCTCTAGGTCGGCCAGCGAAGGCCTGGCTTCGTAAACGAATCGGACCCACCAGCGCCTACCGAGGATTTCGGCGTACTCATCGAAGTCACCTTCCAGCAGCCGGCGCTTGACCTCTCTCACGTCGGCCCCGGCGATGATGGCCGTGGCCCTGCTGAGCTGCGTCGCCGCCCCAGAGTCGGCAGAGAAATACAAGGCCGGCATGTTGCCGTCGAGCGTGAGGTTCAGAGCGAACAAGCTCTTGCCCGTACCGGGTCCGGCAGCCGCCATTGAGAACTCGCCTCGCCGGAACTCCACCTCCATCTGGCTGAGGCCCTTGAACGGGTTCGGGATCGGTTCGCCGGCCGCCCCCTTGATGGCTACGGACTGTGCCAGAGAGTACATTCGAACCTGCATCCTCGAATCAAGTTTGGCTGGATAAAAAAAGCCCCCGGGGGCGCCTTGATGAACAACCTAGTCGAGCGAGTGTCCTCGAATCAAGTTTTTATCGAAAAAAAGAGCACTTGTGCTGTAGGTCACAGAAGCGGCAGAGGAACCCGGGCTTCGCCGGAAAATCCCCACGCTTCACCCCGCCATCCATCGCGGCGAAGCGCTCGCCAACCTGCTCCCCCGTCACCTCACTCAGGTCCACGGGGCGCGACAGGCCTCCCCTCTTCGCGAGATACCAGTCCCCCTTTCGCACCTCAACATCATGAACGAGCCGCATTGCAACGGCGTACGTTTCCAGTTGGAACCTCGACTTGGTGCTGCCCGTCTTGAGGTCCCGAACCCGTACGGCGCCGTCGACCTCCGTCAACAGTTGGTCGATGAAGCCGCGGACCTGGATGCCACCCAGTTCAACGTTGAAGCCGAGTTCCAGACCTGGTTCACCGTCGGGCGTAGCCCAGATGGCCGGCTGGTGCTCCTGCGTCCACGCCCAGTACTGCCGGGTCTGGTCTTGGCCGAGTACGTACCGGTGCTCAATGTCCTGACCGCCGCCTCCGCTCGCCGACAGCCAGCGGTTCGTGTTGGGCTCCCGATCCAAAGCCGCATTGACCAGCCGCCCGTACTCGTCACTGAACAACTGGACCGCTTCCTCCTCGCCCATCTGCCGCCCCGAGCGCTCGATGGCCTCGGCCGCCGCATGGAACGCGGTGCCATGGTGAGACCAGGCAGCCGGCAAAGGGGTTTCCCCCTCCACGCGTCCGAGCCGGTACCGCTCTCCACAGCCCTCGTACAACAGAACCTGGCTCACAGAGCGCGGCTTATTTCGAACATCAGACATTGAGTGCAACTTTCGGGCATATTCGGACAAAGGTGTGCGCTTGGCTGCCAGCGAAGTCGGGGTGTGGCCAAGCATTCTCAAGCCGCCGAACGATCAACTCATCAAGCCGCCGACCATACCGGGCGAGCAACTGCCCCTCCAGATCGACTAGTTCCGCTATATCTCCCTCGCCAAGATTGTCGGCGTAGCAGACATCCCAGACTTCCCCTATCGAGGATTTTGCGTGATAGATCACAACAAGACCGTCCGACCGCATCACGCGCAGTCGACTTGACGCAGTCCGATCAAAGTGGGTGCTCGAATCCTTGGCTGTCGTGATAAGCACTGCCCCTCCTCGTTTGGCCACACAGCGTGACACGTTCAGTGCGAGACGTCCACAACTTATCCCACACGATACTGACATCGACCTCGAATCAAGTGTGGTGAGGGTCACCGGCGCTCGCGTTATATGATCGTTACCACTCCGTCGGCGCGCCGTAATCCGACGGAGCGTCAGAAAAAACAACAGGCCCCACACTTGTGGGACCTGTCGTCTTACGGTTAGATGACCCGTTAATCCTCTGGGGCTGAATGATCCTCAGGAAGGCTCAACAGCGCCATCTTTTCCGGTGCGAGGTCCGGCAAACCTTCGGGCCAGCGAACAACTAGTGACCGATCGCTGGGACGCCGTGCCACGTAGGAGAAGCCGGCCACCGAGTCGGGGTCGTAAGCCACGACCAGCTGCTCTTTCCTGAGCCGCTGTTCAAAGCGGTAGCCCCGTGCCATTTGCTGGTCGCTCATCTGGGCATCCCCCAGCCGACTCCTCAGCCAGTATTTCAGATACTGAACCGGCCCCTGGTTATGATGCGATCCCGCTCCAGTTGTTGCCTTCACCTTCCAGATTTCGCCAATCAAGGAATTCACCTGATTGATTGTGGGCATTCTCCACAAGCCGAGTCGGTGAAGCCTGTAGTCAACGGCAGCAACTGTTACATCGTACCTCTTGGCGATTTCCTTATTTTTAACTCCGAGAGCAAAAAGCCTTGAAAGCTCCAAGTCGTCTGGCAGTTTCGCCATTCTTGGTTCCCCTTGCCAGTTTCGGCTAGTACGCCTCGTTAAGTGCAGGCAACCCTAGCCCAGCCGTGACCTCGAATCAAGTACCCTTCTCAGTCGAAAGCTTGTTCGACCCATCATGTGACCCGCGTCTCACTTCAACGGATTGTGTCCTGGGCCCTCCCCAAAGGACACATACGTCTTTAGTGAGAGAACAAACAAGAGATGAAGTCTCAAACAGGCACTAAGGTTTCACTAAAGTATCCTCGCCCCGTACAGAGAGTCACAAAAATAAACCGAACGTGCTGTTTTGACTCCCTTGTTGAGATTTGAATCTTCAAGGTTGTAGTCCAGCCAACGGCCCCGGCTGCCAGACCAGCATCCGGCCGGGGCCACAGACCACCGGGAGGTGACCATGCCCAGAGCCGCATCTATCTGCCTGGTGAGCGGGTGTACCTCCCGGACAACCCGCGACGGCCGGTGTGTCGGCCACCAGCTCCGTCGCTCCTGGGATCGGACCTCGGCCCGCAACGCGAGCCGGCCGGGCGACTGGTCGTCCCGTCGAGTCCGGGTACTCGCCCGGGACCGTTGGCGGTGCCAGCGCTGCGGAACTCGCGAGGCCCTGGAGGTTGATCACCTGGTTCCGGTGGCCCAGGGCGGTTCCTGGGCGATGGAGAACCTGTGGACGCTCTGTAAGCCGTGTCACCGTTCGAAGACGTACAGCCGGGGATGAGCCCTGGCGATCTGGACCTAGCTCAGTTGGTAGAGCGCCCGTTTTGGGAGCGGGAGGTCGCAGGTTCGAGTCCTGCCGTCCAGACGATGTCCGTGCCGCGTAACACGGGCTTCAGGGGTGTAGCCCAGTTGGCAGAGCAGCGGTCTCCAAAGCCGTTCGCCGGAGGTTCAAGTCCTCTCACTCCTGCCGTGCGGGTCGCTCCCGCAGGCCCCGAAACTCCCCCGGTACCAGGGGACAGAGGGGCGGTGCTGGTCGTCCAGCGGCCTAGGACTCCTCCCGAGCAGGGAGGCGGCACCGGTTCGAATCCGGTCCAGCACACTTCAACTGCCCACCCTGGTGGCGGGCTTCGTCGTCCCCGGAGGTGGCACCGTGACACGAGGGCCGCAGCCGAAGAGCAGCGCCGTTCGGCGGAACAAGCACCCGCACGCCCAGGAGCTACGCGCTGGCGCCCAGCCCGGCCGAGAACTCCCCCGCGGCCTCGGGATCAAAACGGCCGGGGCCAAGAGGTTCTGGCGGACCTGGGCGACCTCGCCGCAGTCGGTGGCATGGGTTGAGACCGACTGGGCCGAACTGGAGATCACTACCCGTCTGGTGGACGCCCTGTACCAGGGCGACCTTCGGCATGCCGGGGAGATCCGGCAGAGAACGAGCAAGTGGGGCGCCACGACCGAGGATCGAGCCCGCCTCCGGATGAAGATCGAGGACCAGGACCAGGCCGAGGACGCCGACCAGGCCCCGGCCGAGGCGTACGACCTGGACGAGGAGCTGTTCAAGCTCCTCAGCGAGGAGCACCAGCAGGACAGCTGAACAAGGGGGTGGTTGGGTGCCGCAGACCGGCAACATCCCCCCGGGTGTCCCGCACCCGTCCCGCTCCCTCGGCTACCAGATCATCCGGTGGGCCCAGAAGTACATTCTCCAGCCCGACGGCGAGAACGCCGGCAAGCCGTTCCGCTTCAGTCCCGAGCAGCTTCGCTTCGTCCTGTGGATGTATGCGATTGATGACCAGGGGCGGTGGCTCTATCGGTCGGCCGCGCTTCGGCGCGCGAAAGGCTGGGGCAAGACTCCTCTTCTCGCAGCACTCTGCATCGTAGAATTCATCGGCCCGTGCCGGTTCTCCCACTTCGACGAGAACGGCATGCCGGTTGGAAAGCGCGTCCCGCTGCCTCTGGTGCAGATCGCTGCCACCAGCCTCGACCAGACGGCCAACACTCGGGACATGATCCGCGGCATGCTCGCGGAATCCCCTGCTGAGGCCGAATACGGCATCGAAATCGGTAAGGGGCTGATCCAGTTCAAGGACGGCCGCCCCGGCCGTATTGAGCCCGTCACGTCCTCCTCGCGCGGTCTTGAGGGGGCGAGGCCTACCTTTGGTCGGCCCCCGGCAGAAGCATTCCTGCTGGGGGCCGAGCCATGTCTTCGTTGTTTGTGACGAGGTACACCACTGGATTGAATCCAATCAGGGTGTCTATGTCTGGGAGACCCTGGACCGCAACGTCCAGAAGACGGCGGGTGCCGGCAGTCGGCTCATCGAGACGACCAACGCCTACAACCCGAATGAGGCGTCCATTGCCCAGCGCACCCACGAAGCCGTCCTGGCGGGTGCCGGGCGCCTTCTCTACGACTGCGTCGAGGCCCTTGGGGAAATCGACTTCAAGGACCGCGAACAGGTCGTCGCAGCGGTTTGCGCGGCCTACGGTGATTCGACCTGGGTCGATGTCGACGGGATCGCCGATGCGATCCAGGACCCCCGTACTCCCCCGGCAGTTGCTTACCGTTTCTATCTGAACCGGATTCAGGAGAATGCGGACGGCTGGATCTCCAAGGACGCCTGGTTGGCGTGCTTCGCCGAGGACGACCCTATTCGCCCCGGCGACCAGATCGCCATCGGCTTCGATGGTTCTCTCCGAGGCGACGCAACCGGGATTGTCGGTTGCCGCCTCCGGGACGGCCGGCTCTTCACGATCCACCTCCAAGAGAACCCCCGCGACCCGAATCAACCGGATTGGGAGGTTGACGTTCTGGCGGTCGAGGCCGCTGTCGGCCGAACCTTCCGGGATTACCGGGTCGAGTGGATGTACGCCGATCCGCCGTACTGGCAGGAGGCCATCGGCCGGTGGTCGATCGAGCACGGCGCCGACCGTGTTTTCGAGTACTGGACTAACCGGCCTACCCGCATGGTCCAGGCCACCGAGCGATTCCATTCCGCGGTTGCAGTCCAGGATCTTTCCCAAGACGGTGACGAGGATTTGACGCGTCACGTGTTGAATGCGGTAACCCGAGAGGTCCCACAGGGAATCCTCATTACCAAGGACAGTCCCCGATCCAAGAAAAAAATTGACCTCGCGGTCTGCGCAATCCTGGCCTTCGAGGCCCGTGCGGATGCCATTGCCGATGGTCGATTGCAGGTTAAGCGCAAGCGCGTAGTCGGGTTCTGAAGACCCCGCAGAGAGAGGGGTCTTATTGCCAGGACTTTCGATACCGGGGATCGGTTTCGCACCGACCACCCCACGCGAGTGGCTCGACTATCTCCAGAGCAAGCTGATTCGGGACCGGCCGAAGTTCCGATTCTACTCGGACTATTATGACGGAAACCATCAGCGGCTGGCCTACGCCCAGGCCCGGCACATCAACGAGTTCGGCCACGTCTTCGAGAAGTGGCGGGACAATTTCTGCGGCCTGATCATCGACTCCGTCAATGAACGGATGTCCATCGACGGGTTCCGCATGACCGACGAACCGGATGCCGACAAGGATGCCCGGGACATCTGGCAGCGGAATTTCATGGACGCCGAGGCCAACGCCGGCCACCTGGACGCCATGGTCCAGGGCTCCGCCTACGCCGTGGTGTGGGCGGGCGAGGACGGTCGACCGACGATCACCATGGAGTCGGCCGAGCACCTGGTTGTGCAGTACAAACCGGGTTCCCGCCGGCAGCTTGATGCAGCGGCGAAATTCTTCTCGGACGACTGGGGCCGAGAATGGGCAACACTCTGGCTCCCTGACCGGATCTACACCTGGCAAGCGGGCACCTTCGGCTGGGCCGAGGGTGCCGCCTCTTCGGAGCGGAATCCGCTCGGGGAAGTCCCCGTGGTGCCGCTCAACAACCGGTCCCGACTAACCAGCAACCCGTTCTCCGACCTGGCCTCGGTAATCCCGCTCCAGGACGCCACGAACAAGGTTGTTTCGGATGCGCTACTAGCCTCCGAGTTCGCGGCCTGGCCCCAGAAGTACGTGACCGGCCTTGAAATCATGGAGGATGCCGCGGGTAACCCCGTGGAACCGTTCAAGGTCGCTGTCGACAAGCTTCTCCAGGCCGAGGACCCCCAGGCAAAATTCGGCCAGTTCGACGCCGCCGACCTCGGCAACTATGTGAAACTGACGGACATGCTGGTCCAGCACATGGCCAGCACCAGCCGAATTCCGTTCCACTACTTCCTGAACGGCGGCGTCGTCCCGTCCGGCGAAAGTATCACGGCTGCCGAGGCCGGCCTCATTGCCAAGACCCGTGAGCGCATGCTCCATTTCGGGGAATCCTGGGAGCGCGTCATGCGCCTCTGCTTCAAGGTCCTCCGGGATAAGCGGGCAGAAGCCTGGGGTGCCGAGGTCATTTGGCGTGACCCGGAAAACCGCACCGAGGCCCAGCACATGGATGCCCTGCTGAAGCTGAAGATGATCGGCGTTCCCATGGACCAGCTCCTTTCTGATGCCGGTTACACACCGCAGCAGATCGCTCGGTTCAAGCAGATGCGCGAGGACGAGGCCAAGGCCGAAATGGAACTGGCCAAGAAGTACCCGCGCCCCGATCTCCAGCCGCAGCACGATACGGCTGCTCTCGACGCCAAGAAGGCGGCGACGAAGCCCCCGCAGGGCAATTCCGGCAACACCGCCCGGAAGCTCAGTGCCTCGAAGGTCTGACCGCGCCAAGCCCGCCCCCGAAATGGGGCCCTTTCCGTTTCTGACGAATGGAGTAGCCCATGACCGCCAATCCTTCGGCCCCGGACCCCGAGGGTCAGCCGCCTTCCACCTCCCAGACCCTACCGACCGTCGAGCAGCTTCAGACCGAGGTTGACAAGTGGAAGGCACTTTCCCGGACCAATGAGAAGCGTTGGAACGACACCAGTGCCGAGCTGGACGCGCTCCGCCAGGAGCAGATGACCGAGGCCGAGAAGGCCACGGAGAAGATCCGGGCCGACACCCGTACGGCAGTGCTCGCCGAGATGGGCCCGCAGCTGGTTGAGGCCGCGATCACCACGGAGGCCGCAAAGGCCGGCATTGAGATCGGAGACCTCCGCTTCACCGACCTGAACCAGTTCCTCGACCAGGACGGCAAGGTCAACCGGGACCTGGTCGGCGAGTTCGTCAAGAGCCGATCCGGCGACAAGCCCCTCTACGCCCAGAACCTCGGCCTCGGCCGCCAGGGCGGTCCGGGAGCCGGCCAGCTGTCCCGCGGTGACCTGTCCCGCATGACCCCCAAGGAAATCCAGGAGGCCCGTAAGGCGGGACTCCTGGACGCGCTGATGCGCGGCGCCCTTTGAGACGTGAGGTAACTGCTTGAGTTTCTATTCCCAGCCCGGTAACAACCCGGGTGCCGGTAAGTACCAGACCACCACCGGCCATTTCATCCCCGAGGTCTGGACAGCACAGCTCCTGAGCGACCTCGAAGAGCACCTGGTTCTCAGCGCCTCCCCCTTCACGAATCGCGACTACGAGGGCGAGTTCAGGCGCGAGGGCGACGTCGTCCGCATCCCCCACTTCGTGGACAACACGGTCTCCGACAAGGGCCTGGTGAAGGCCTACGGCGAGATCGCGGCGCCCGACCACGCGGCGCTGGAGTACATGAAGATGGTTGTCGCCAAGGGTAGTTCGTTCCACCTGGAGATCGACTCGATCCACCAGCTTCAGACCAAGAGCGGCATCGACCTGATGACCAACCTGGTTGCCCAGCGCGCCCGGGCCGCTGCGCTCGCCGTCGATGAGCTGGTGGCCCTCACCCTGCTCGCGGGACTGGCCGGCAAGGACCTGAACGGCTCGGAGGACCGCAACGCCACCGTCTCCGGCCTGCCGAACCTGGAGCTGGGCCCGATCTCCACCGTCCAGGCGGCCGACACCGGCCGGGACGTCAAGGAGCACCTGAGCGTCTATGACTACGTCGTCTCGATGCTGGAAGTCCTGGACACCCGCTCGGCGCCGCAGGACCGTTGGCTGTTCATCTCCCCGCGGATGCGCTCGATGCTGCTGCGCGACCCGAAGTTCATCGATGCCTCCCAGCACGGTGGCTCCGGCTCGGTCGTGGCCTCCGGCCAGATCGGTACGATCCTCGGCCTGCCCGTGATCGTCGCCAACGCGCTGGGCAACCACGCCCGTCCGAACTCCCCGGTGATCCGGAAGGGCAACGAGAAGTTCAAGAGTGTCGACCTCTTCATGGGCTCGACCTCGGCCGTCTCCGTCGTCGTCCCGTTCGCAGAGATGGAGGCCTACCGGCCCGAGAAGAAGTTCACCGGCGCCGTGAAGTCCCGGGTGCTGTACGACGCGAAGATCTGCCGGCCTGAGCAGCTGCTCGTTGCCCAGGGCGTTGAGGCGGAGATCAAGACGCACAACGCCGCAATCACTACCCCGCCGGCCTCCGGCTGATGACACGTTTCGCCACTGTTGAAGACGTGGCCGCCCGTCTCGGGCGGCCCGTCCTCGCGGACGAGCAGCCCCGGGTTGACGCTCTCTTGGACGACGTCTCCACCCTCATCTCTGAGTACTGCACGGGTAGTTGGGATCGAGCTGCACCGCCCGCCACATTCCGCGTGGTCACCTGTCACGAGGTGATCCGCTGGCTCTCGGTGACTCCCGGCGTGGTCGCCGAGAGGACCGGCGAGCTGGAGGTCCAGTTCGCGGCCTCCTCCACCGTGACCGGTCTGTCCGAGGCTGCCAAAGGAGGCCTTCGCCGCTACCGGCGAGGCCTCTCCTCTATCCACCTCACGCGGGAGGTACCGCCATGCCCCGGTACACCGAGCCCGTAGAAATCCACCGTGCCGCCCTTGTGGCGGACGCGTACACCAACCGGCGGGACTGGGAGAACTCCACCCTTGTCTGGTCGGGGTTTGCCTCGGTCCAGCCCGGCAGGCCGTACACAGTCCGGTCCCCGGAGCGGGAGACCACGGTTGACCGGCTCCTTATCTACCTCCCGCCTTCTGCCGCTGTCGACTCCGCGGACCGCATCACGGTCCGAGGGATCACCTACCAGATCGAGGACGAGCCCGCCCACTGGCGGGCCGGCGTCCTGTCCCACGTCACCATCAAGGCTGTGAGGGTCCGCCGATGACCAGGTTCACCCTTCGGATGGATCGCAACTGGGAGCGCGAGGTTCTGTCTCTCCCCCAGGCCCGAGAGATTGTCGAGCTGCACACTGCGGACGTTGCTGCCCTGGCCATCAAGGAGGCGCCGCGGGCGAGCGCGACCCGAGGTAACTGGAACTCGATCAAGAAGAACATCGAGGCCATGGTCACCCTCTACCAGAGCGGTTGGTACGGCCAGGTGGTCATCGAGTTCGACCACGATGTCCGTCACGCCATGCTCCAGGAGCGCGGTTGGAGGGACCGGCGAGGCCGTCGGCATCCGGGCAGGTTCTTCCTCAAGACAGCTCTGGAGAAGGCGAGGATTGAGTGATCGATCCCGTCAACATCCTCTTTGAGTACCTGAGTTCGCGTTCCGACCTGCCGCAGGGCAGTGTCACCGGGGACCTGGTGGGCCGCGAGGCCGGCCAGACGACCGTGTACCTGAATGAATCCGGCGGGTTCCGCCTGGTCCGGGATCGCATGGACCGAGCGGACGTCGAGTACGACGTGTACGCCGAAGATCGCGCAGAGGCTAAGCGCCTCGCGCTCCTGGTCCGCCAGGCCCTCTTGGAGGGGTTGCCGGGCCGGGAGGCCGGCGAGGCCCTGGTGCTCGACGTCGCCGAGATCTCCCGGCCCCGGTACTATCCGGACAGCGTGAGCCGTGAGCACATGTACGGTGGCGAGGCCAGCATCTTCTACATCGCGACCTAGCTGCCGTCAACTACGGCAGCCGCGCGTTGAGTTCCGCTGGACGCCCGACCTCACGTCGTGCAAGCATCACAGACGGACGGCAAGATATCTAACGCCGCTGCCACCATGCGGAGTCGCGACTTAGGCCAGGCCAGGCCTCACGGAGCGCTCTCGCAGGCAGAGGTATCCGATCAATGGCTGCTCTGCTTCCAACGACTGCCCAGCGCCACAGGGAACGTGGAAGGCGTGTTCATCCCGGCACCGATCCCCCGTGCTTCGCCACGGCCGGGGCCACCGGTGCCCTGATCGAAAGGAATTTGCGCATGGCCAGCGCCTCCTCCCCGTGAGGCGGGGGCTGAAGATCTTGGTTGGTAGTGCTGCTGCTGCCACGATCGCAGCCTCTCCGTGGTTCTGGTTGGCCCTCGTCAGTCTTCTCTTGCTGGTGTTCTTCGGGATCTTCCTGCCGTGCATTTGGTCTAGGAGGCCTGACCGACGCAGAGACGCCTACGAGCTGACCAAGCAAATCCTTAAGCTGTTTGAGCGGTGGTTCAAGTGAACTGCCTCTCGACCGCCCGCGCACCGCCCATCTCCCAGCCCCGCCTTCCGGCGGGGCTTTTTACTTGTCACCCCAATTAAGCCCTGCGGCCATCCGGCCTCGGGGCTTTTTTCATGCCCGGAGGACCGAGCCTATGGCTAATGACGCCCAGAAGATCCGATTCGCTCCCAACGGCGGCGTCTTTGTCGCACCCGCCCCTAATGGCCTGCCCGGTAGCACTCAGCTCCCGGTGGATGTCGGCGACGGCAAGGCCGTCCCATCCGGCTACAAGGCGTTTGGCTATGTCGATGAGGGCGGCGTCACCATTACGCCGTCCATTGAAACGGACCCGGTTAACGCCTGGCAGTCGGCGACCCCAATTCTGTACAACGTCAAGTCGGCTTCGATGCAGATCAAGGCGACCCTTCTGGAGACCAATCAGCTCACCAGTGAGCTTTTCTGGGGCGCCCCTTGGGTGGCCGTGAAGAACGATAAGGGTGAGGACACCGGCACCTATCGGCTGGACCTTTCCTCGACCCCTGACCTCCAGGAGATCAGCCTGGTGGTGGACTGGTCTCAGAAGGGCACTCTGTACCGATGCGTGATTCCGCGGGCCATGATTTCTGACCGCGGCGCGATTACCCTTCAGCGAACCGAGGCCCAGAAGTATGAGCTGACCATCAGCGCCCTGGATGCCAATGGAAGCCTGGGTTACGTGCTCACGACTGACAACATTAAGGGCGTCAGTGGTGGTGTTACCCCACCGGCCCCATTCACTCCCACGGTCGCTGTTCCGGGTTACGCATCCAATGATTCGGCGGCATCCTCTTGGACTGCCCGCGTTACCGTAACCGGCGTTACTAGCCCGGCGACCGTAAAGCTGCTGAATGGTGCGGGTAGCGCTTTCCAGCTTCAGACCACGCTGAACGCTGACGGCAATTTCGACGTGACCATTCCGAAGGGTCAGGCAACCGCCGAACTCAAGATCACTCACGCTGGCGTGGATTACTGCTACACCGTCGCCGATAAGACGCAGGTGGGTTCTTCCAAGACCTGCACGGTTGTGACCGGCTAACAGCCGATGGCCCTGCCGGGGAGGGCAATACCCCGGCCCCATTCTTTCCCTTTTAGATGCTGGAGTCCCCCCATGGCCGTTGCCAAGAAGACCGCTGCCTCGAAGACCGCTGCCGTGAAGGCCGAGGCAACCGAGACCCCCAGCTCATTTGAGCACGCAGGCGTGACGTTCGTGGTACCGGCTCCGCTGGACATGCCTCTTGAGCTGCTGGAGGCCGAATCCGAGCTGGAGGCGGTCCGCCTGATCGTCGGTGACGAGGCCTGGGCCGAGTACCGGAAGACCCGGCCGACCATCCGCGACTTCCAGGCCCTCGCCGACAAGGTCAACCAGGCTCAGGCCGGCTCGGGAAACTGATCGCCACCGTCCACGTCATCCAGGAGCACAGCGAGGCCTTGGAGGCCGATCTTCTGGAGTTCTACGGGGTCGATCTCCTGGACCTCTGGCGTGGGCGGCTCTCTCTCCGTCGTGTGCACGTGCTGATCTCCTCGCTGATGCACAAGCCCGGCCGCTCTGTTCTCCTGGCCGAACTGGACGAGACAACGCAGTGGGGCACCGCGGAGCACCTGATGGCCCGAGTGAGTGACGCCCTTGAACTCTCCAACTACCTGTTCATCAAGGCCAATTCGGAGTCTTCGGCTGACCTGCCGATTCCCGAGCCGATACCCCGGCCCGGCGCGGAAGCTCTCGAACTCCCGGCGCCGGAACCTGACTTCGCATCTGGTGACCAGCTCGCCGACTTCTTCACCCGCATGAGCAATCTCTGACCCTGGAGGCCGCATGGCGCCATCTACCCGCGGCCCGATCAAGGTGGGCTCCGGCTATATCGAGATCAGCACCAGTCTCAGTAATGAGTCGGTAGCCAAGCTCCGCGCGGAGATGACTCGGCAGATGGAGAAAGCCGGTGCCGAGGCCGGCAAGGCACTGTCAGCGGCCGCTACCAAGGGCTTCGAGACCCTGCCGAAGGCTGCCGCGACGGCGGCCAAGAAGGCCTCCGCTGCGGTGGAGTCGGAGGGCAAGGATTCCGCTGAGACGCTGGCCCGGATCGAGCGGGAGCTGACGGCCCAGTTCGGGGCCGAGGCCGCCCGCCGGTTCAAGGAAGCTCGGGACCTGGAGGTCAAGAAGCAGCAGCTCGCCGAGGAGACCAGCACGGTTACTCAGCGGGCCCTTCGCACCGCTGTTGCTCAGGAGACCGAGGCTGCAACGGCTCGCAGCCGGGTGACTCAGCAGCAGGAGCGGGAACGCATCACCAGCCTCCGCCGCCAGGCCGAGGCAGCCGCTCAGACTGCCCGCGAGGAGCGAGCCCTTCGACAGCAGGCCCTCGAAGACGAGGCCCGTATCGACCGGGAGATCGAGGCCACTCGTCTTCGCCTTGAACGAGAAACTCAGGCCGCGATTCGGGAGACTGCTCGGATTCGCCAGCAGGCCCAGCAGCAGGCCATTCGGGACCAGATTTCCCAGACCACCGCTATGCGGGACGGACTCCGCCAGCAGCTCGCTGTTACCCGGAACGCCCTTTCCGATATGGAGACCGCTCACACGTCAGTCATGACGCGGATACGCAGCGGCTGGAAGAAGACGTTCGAAGGCATCGAGAAGTTCGGTACGGGGCTTTCCGAGTCCGGGCACCTGATCACCAATAATCTGGTGGCTCCCCTCGGTCTTGCAGCTGCGGCTGCAACGACCTTTGGTGTCAAGTCCGCTGACGCCATGATCTCGGCTCAAACCGGCCTCCGCGGAATGGGCATTGAACTCAAGGACGTCAATACCCTCCTCCAGGACATGACTCAGTACGGCATTGAGACCCCGTACTCCGTCAATGACATGCTGAAATATGGCACGCGATATGCGCGGGCCAATGCAGCTCATAACGAAAAGTTCGCCAGCTCCGATCCGCTGGTGAAGGCTGAGGGTTCTCAGGAAGTCGCCAAGCGATCTGTCGACATGGTTCGGATGATCGGTGACAGCGCCGCTTACGGCGGTGTCCTCGACCCGACCATGGTTTCCCAGGGCATGTACGCCCTGGAAGTCATCCAGGACATGGGCCGTACTCCGCTTCGCAACCTTAAGCAGCTGGAGAGGGCGACGGGCATTCCGGCCCAGCAGATCGCCAAGCTGGTGGGGTTTCATGACCGGGCATTCACGCCAGCCGAGCTTGAAGCAAAGCAGAAGCAGGCCAAGGACGCTGGCGCGGACCTGGACCCGCCGCACACGTATGAAGCCAGCGCACAGCTGATGGACTTCATGGCGAATGCCAAGGACACCGGAGGTCTCTCCGGCGAACAGCTTATCCAGAAGCTCTTGGAGCACTGGCAGAGCGACCCCAATATCCAGGGTGCCGCAAAGCGCATGGGTGGTGCGACGATCAGCGGTCGCATCGAGAATATGAAGGAGCAGGCCCAGTTCCGCCTTGGCCAGCTCTTTTACAGCGAAGGCGAAGACGGCTCTTACAACTACACCGGCCTTGGCGAGAAAATCATGGGCCACAAGGTTACGGACGAGAAGGGTACCCGTTTTGAGGGCGGCCTCCTCAATGACGTCCAGGACATCGGCAAGGATGTCTTCCCGACCCTCAAACTGATGGTCGAGAAGTTCATCGATGCTCTGAGTCGCTTCACTAAGTGGATCAAGCAGGCCGCCGAATTCCTGGAGTCCCACCCAGCACTCCGGGACATGGTTCTCAAGGCCGCCGAACTGGGTGCGGTCCTGGGCCCCATGGCCATTGCAGCAGGCGTCTTGCTGAAGCTGCTCGGCAAGGCCGGCAAGCTGGTCGGCACTGCGGCCTCGGTCGTGGCTGCTCCGGTCATGGCTGCCGGCCGTGGGGTCCGCGGAGCGTCCCGCGTCGTCCGCCAGACCCGTGCAGGCCTGCAAAGTCGGGAAGCCGGAGAAGGCTTCACTCAGGGTTACCGGAACCGTCGCGTCGAGCTGAGCGGAGGCACCAGCGGCGACGAGCGCCGGGTCCGCTCGGAGATCCGAGAGCTGGAAGCCCAGATCCGCCAGGCGGACGCTCGGACTGCTGAGCTCCGCCGAGACCTCCAGCAGCTCAACGGCACCCAGCTTCGTTCACTCATCGGCGAGTTGTCTGGTGGAGGCCACAGCGTAGAGAGTGCTGCCCAGTCTGCTCGGAGCGAGGTCCGCCAGGTCCAGACCCAGGGGATCGAGCCCCTGAACCGGGCCTCGTTGTCCGGCCTGCGGGCCGAGTTCACCAACACCCGCCAGGACGCCGAGCGCCTGGCCGCCGTCGTCAGGGACGCTCAGCGCGAGATCGGCCAGCTCAACGACAAGAAGCTGACCGCCCTCAAGGTGACTGTCGACAGCGCGCACGGCTCGGTGGGCGACCTCAAGAACAAGATCGAGAACACGTCGCTGGCTGTCGGCCAGCTCGACGGGAAGAACCTCAACCAGCTCAAGGGCGAGTTCAGCCAAGTCCACAACGCGGCGAACTCCCTGTACGAGAAGGTTGGCCAGGGCACCGGCGCGCTCAGCGTCGCCGGTCGGATCGGCCTGCTCGACCAGCGGTCCCTATCGGGCCTCCGTAACGAGTTCACCCAGCTGCACGGCTCGGTGGACCTGGTCCACGAAAAGGTGGGCCAGGGCACGGGTTCGTTGAACTTGGCCGGCCGAATAGGTCTCCTGAATCAGCGCTCGCTTAGCGCATTGAAGGCCGAGTTCACCAATGTCCACGGCGCTGCTGATTCGGTGTTCACTAAAATTGGTCAGGGTACCGGCGAGGGGTCTCTCGCGGGCCGAATAGGTCTTCTGAATGGCCGCTCGCTGGCGAGCATCCGGGAGCAGGTTGAGAAGCTGGGTTCTGCGCTGAGTACGGCGCACGGCCACGCCAATAACCTCGACGCCAGCATCGACAAAATCTCGAAGAAGGCTCCCGGTGGAAGCTCTGGGGGTTCGTCCAACCCTTCGAAGCCCTCTGAGCCACCGAAAAAGAAGTACGCGACCGGTGGCGTACTCCCGGGCTATGCGCCCGGCGTCGACTCGATCCCAGCAATGCTTTCCCCGGGCGAAGCGATCCTTCGCCCAGAGGTCACCGCGGCTCTCGGGCCGGCGCTGATCCACCAATGGAATGCTGCTGCCCGTAAGGGGCAGCTGTCCCGGTTCGCCGGCGGCGGTATCGCGGGTCGGCTTGGGTTCGATGAGATCCGCAACGCAATCCAGCTCAGCAATGTTTTCCCGTACGCCAGCGCGGCGGCCAACGTCATGACCTACTCCAAGGCATCCGACGATATCGGCGGCGAGGCCCAGGGTGGACTTCTGCGGGTTGGATCTAACGCCTCAAAGTGGGTCGGGAGCGGCGTCGCAGACCGGTTCCGGGACATCTACCGCTTCGTGACTACGGACTCGTGGAGCATGCTCCGCCGAGTTCCTACGGTCCTTGGTCAGGTCGCCGGAATCGTCGGCGGAAGTATTTCTCCGGTACTCGGCCAGTATTTCTGGGACGACGTGTGGAAGGGCAGCGGCAACATCCTCAACCGAGGAAAGGCCTTCCTCGGAGACACGTTCTCTGCCCACACCCTGAAGGAGGTCATCGGAAATCTCGGCGGTGGGATCTGGGACTCAATCAAGTCGGTCGTCGGCAGTGCAAAGGACCTGATCACCGACCCCATCGGGACCGTAAAGGAAGGCGTTAACGGCGTCTGGGATATGGCCACAGCTGAGGTCGACCAGGTCGTTGACATGGTCCAGGCCGTCAAGGATATCTACGACGCGCCAGACGATTATGCCTGGTCCGTCCTAGAGGACGTGATGAGCACCGCCAAGGAGGCCTTGCCAAACACCGAGGGCCTTTTTGATTTCTCCTCGGGCTCCAAGCTGTCGGCCACCATCCCGGTTTCCGATCTGGATTGGCGGGACATGGTGGGCGGGCACCTCGACCCGACCGGAGACCAGGTTACCCGCTGGCGTCCGACCGTTCAGCGGGTGCTTTCCGAGCTAGGCATTGACCAGAGTTACACGGATCTGATTCTGCATCGAATCAAGGTTGAGTCCGGTGGTGACCCTAATGCCGTCAACATGTGGGACAGCAACGCGCTCAATCCGAATATCGGCCCGAGCGCGGGTCTCATGCAGACGATCCAGGCGACTTTTGATGCCTACGCCGGCCCGTACAAGTATCTTGGCCGACTGAACGGCCTTGCCTCGATTTACGCAGGCCTGAACTATGCCACTCACCGCTACGGCGCCGGGTGGCCACAGGCCCTATCCGGGAACTCCGGGTACTGGTCCGGAACGCTCAGCGCGTCTCCGGGTCTCCGCCTTGTTGGCGAGCACGGGCCAGAGCTGGTGAATTTCCGTGGAGGTGAGCGGGTGCATGATACCGGGGATACCCGGCGAATGCTCCAGGGAAAGAGCTACGAGATTCACATCCACGAGGCCAAGAGCGAGGACACCACCAGCGCGGTTCTGCGCGCCCTCCAGTACGCGGAGGTTATGTCAGCCATGTAGTCATTTGGAGGCCCCATGCCAATTCCGGCGATTAAGCCGCTGGTTCTGGACCAGCAGCCGGCGCCCCTGCCGCTGCCACCTCAGCCGGTGGCATGGGGCCATACTCACGTGACGATCACGGGATCGAGCGGTCAGGGGGAGGAGATTCCCCTGACCGCCTTCGCTACCCGGGAGTGGCCGGCCATCCTCATTCAGGCCGGGGCTACCGGGTTGGATATGCCACCGGTCGAACTGCATGCTGATGACAGCCCCAACTTGGATGGCTCGATCTATCGAGGTTCCCGAGTAGCAGCCCGGCAGATCATGATTCCGGTGTACCTGCACGGGGTTGATCGACGGACCCTGAAGGACCTCAAGCGCCGGCTGATCGCGGCACTCAACCCAAAGAATGGATATTGCGTCCTCAAATTCACCGAGGGCGATTCCCTCACCCGCACTCTCTACGCCTATTACAAGGGCGGCATGGAGGGCGACGAAGGTACTGACAACGCCGGGTTCCGGTTCATGAAGTACGGGCTCCAGTTCACCGCGTTCGACCCGTGGTGGTATGGCCCTGATCTCCAGGTGGCCGAGTGGCAGTTCGGCGGAGGGAAGCCCTTCCTGAAGACCGGGAAGGCCCTGTTCCCTCTCAGTCTGAGTAAGGGCATTCTGTCCAGCAAGAACATTCCGATCATCAATCCGGGCGACGTCGAGGCCTGGCCTACCTGGGAACTCAGGGGCCCTGTCCGCGGATTCAAGATGACCGGTCCGGACGGCCAGTCCTTCGGCATTGCTGCGGGTGGCACAGGGAGCCCTGACGCCGTGCCGGCGGGCCGCGTCCTCGTCGTGGACACCAGGCCCGGGATAAAGACGCTCAAGGACGACCAGGGCACCAACTATTGGACCCGAGTCGACTCGGGTCCAGCCCTCTGGCCCATCCCGGCCGGGAAGTCCTCCGTCTCCGTCGACCTCACGGCGGGCAGCTCCACCGCCTCTCTCAAGCTCACATTCCGACCTCGTTACGAGAGCTACTGACACATGGGTTACCGAATAGAGGTCAGAGACCGAGACCTTAACCGAATCGGTGTCATAGACACGTGGATCAAGCTGGATTTCATCGTCCGATTCTGCCAGCAGGGCTCTTTTCAGCTTCTCGTCAAGGCGGGCACCGATCAGGCGAACCTCTTGCAGAAGGGTGGCGGAATCGCCATCTTCCAGGAGGGCGTTCCTGAGCCGCTTCTGACGGGGCAGATCGAGTTTTTCCAGAGTTATTGGACCGTGGAACAGCACACGGGTCCGGGAAGTCTCTACGTGGGCGGTAAGTGTGACAACAAGCTCGCCTATTCTCGTCTCGCCTTCCCCGAGCCCGCGGTGCCCGTTGCTGAGCAGTACAGGGCCCGCGCCACGCGTCAGGCCGCCGGCCCGGCGAGCAAGGCCCTGTGGTGGGAGCTGGAGCATGCTGTAGGTGCGTCGGCTCTCCCTGATCGGAGGATTCCCGGCCTGGCTCTACCCGAGCCAGCCGACCTCGGGGCCCAGGTCCACGACAGCTTCCGCTATGACGTCATCGGGACCGTCATCGAGAAGTGGACCGAGAGCAAAGAACTCGGGTACCGCTTCATCTACACCCCCGACTCGAAGAAGATCGAGCTCCGGATCTACAAGCCCCGTGACCGTTCCCGGGACGTGCGATTCAGCCCGGACCTCGGGAATCTTCGAGAGTACATCTGGACGCTCACAGCTCCACGCGTTACTCGCGTCATCGTGGCTTGCCAGGGTGAAGGCGAAGACCGGTATCTGTACCAGCAGATCGATGCCGAGGCCGAAGCCGAGTGGGGCGTTCAGATTGAACAGTTTCTCGACCGCCGGGATCTCCCTCTGAAGACCGACCCGGCTACGGGTCAGCCTATGAAGGCCCGCGAGGACACGACGGACGAGGAATTCGCGAACGCGAAGAAGGCTGTTGTGGAAGCAGCGAACAACCTTCTCCAGCAGGGCGAGAAGAACGGAAACTTTCAGATTTACCCGATCGACACCGAGCAGGTGAAGTTTGGCCGGGACTACTTCGTCGGTGATCTGGTGACGGTCGCAATCGACGGTGTTGAGTACGTCGATATCGTCCGCGAGGTCAGCATTTCGGTGGAGGACGCCGGCAAGAACCTCACCATTCGTCCGAAGATCGGCGAACAGGGGTCGGGCGACCCCCTGAACTTGTACAAGACCGTTTCTGAGCTTCGCGAGAAGCTGCGGAAGCTCGAAGCGAGGATGTAATGGCAGAAGTCAGCTACCCCTTTTCCCAGGCCAACGCCTCCGGCGGAACCGAAATGGTGTCCCAGGTCCAGTGGCAGCAGATGGCACACCTGTGGGGCGGAGACCGAGTTGATTACCAGCTCACCAGCTCGACCTTGGACCCGAACACACTCCCTTTTGCCTGGCGCGTGATCAACGGCCGCACTATCTCTATCGAGGCCGGTAATGCGTGGGTCGGAGGCTTCTACTACCAGCTCACCGCGCCGCTAAATGTCGATATCGACCCGAACCCAACTGACCGGGCCCGCAAGGACACGATCGTTATCAGGGCGGACGTCGTTAAGGGATCGGTGAACATCACCGCCGTCAAGGGGCAGCCCAGCATTTCCCCCATCGCTCCGCGGCCTCAGCGATCCCCAGGCGGCATCTGGGAAATGGTGCTCCTCGAAGTGGACGTGCCGGCCGCCAACGGCGCTCTCTCGGTATACTCCCGCGCCTCCTTTGATATGCCTCGCCCGGTGGCAACTCCCTGGAATACTCGAAGCACCGCCGATTTTGTGCCTCAGGGTACTTTCATTTACGACCTTGACCAGGACGGTGGAGACAGCCCTTACGAGGCCTTTGCGGGGCGGGACGGCTACATGGTGACCCGTCACCTCGGAAAGGCGCGGCCGTACACCCCGAGCCTCTGGGGTGTGAACTCTCAGCCGGCCGAGGTGGATCGCGTCTGCTGGTGGCGCTGGATCGCGCCCAACACCTACCACTTCAATATGAAGCTCAGGAACCCGACTTCCGCCGACATCGTGACTACCGGCTGGTACATGCAGACCTCACTACCAAATCCGGCGAGTGGCCGGACTGCCCAGATTTTTGAGGGGTACATCGACAACCCTGCTGGCGGTGGCGGTAAGCCGTGGATGACCTCGGTCAAGGGGGTCGCGTGGGAAGGCCCCGGAACCTCGACCGTGAACCTCTTCACGCCCTCTGGAGACTCGCTGGTTGTCCTCCAGGGCATTCCCGCCCACTCCACGCTCCACCTGTCCGGCACCGTTGAATCCGACGTCTTCACTCAGTAAGGAGGCTGCATGGCTCGAAATCTTTTCGGAGGTACGGGCTCCGACGTTGCGGAAAGCGTCAGCGGTGCCCGTATCCCGGGTGCTGTCGGAACTGTGTGGGACGGCCCCTCGGAGGGCGCCCGCCAGGTGACCGACCTGACCGACACCACCGGCGCCCCGATCATCCAGCTGGTTGCCGACGTGCGAGGCATGATTCCCAGCTTCTACGGGCCAGCCACCGGTGCAGAGCGTCTGTGGGTCGACTTCGGGGCCGGGCGGATCGGCCTCGTCTCGGTTACGGCCGGCGAGCGCTTGGTCCAGCACCAGACGGCCCCCGACCCACACCAAGACCGGGCGTACGTGAATGAGAGGCTGGCCAACTTCCTCCCGTTGTCCGGCGCCGACCTCCAGGTCCCGGCCGGTACGGACTGGGCTCGCTGGGTCGTGCCGACCACTCCTGACACCGCCGGCTCTGCCTGGAAGTTGAAGACGGCGGACGGCACCGAGTACACCCGCGTCCGCAACAGCGGTGCTCTCCTGATCGACACCATCGGCGTCCGCGCCGCGCTCTGCATCGGCGCCCCCGCGTACGGTGCCGGCCAGGTCGTCATCAACGTCACCAACTCGAAGGCCACCACCACAACTACAGCCAGTGTCTTCCGAGTTCAGGGTGACGGTTCGGTGGTCAGCTCGGGCACCGTGACAGCGACGAACGTCGGGTCCGCCCGCGTCTTCAGCGGGCCCAACGCACCGTCCAGCCCTCGGCCCGGAGACGTGTGGGTGCAGTATGCCTAATCAACTGAAAGTTTGGGACGGGTCGACCTGGGTCGACAAGACGCCGCAGGTCTGGGACGGGACCAGGTGGAGCCCGCGGCCTCCCCTGTACTGGGACGGGGCCGAGTGGATGAGCTCGGCCCCGCTGCCTCGGGAGTTCCCGGCCTTCGTCTCCAGCACCCGAGCCCTCGTTGTAGACCAGGCCCTCGCCGAGCTGGCGCTTCCAGCCGTACGAACGAATGATTTCGTGGTCTCGATCTGCGTCAGCTCGGGTTCGGCGCCAGCGCCCCGTTTACTCACCCCTGCGGGCGCTATCGCGACCCAGTACACCCTCGCTAGCGGCCTGCTGATGGCGGTAGCGGTCTGGCCATGGGAACCCTCCCGAGGAACCTCCGTGGTATGGGATGTGGGCACCGCACACAATGCCGCCCTGATGAACCTGGTGTACCGCAACGGCGACGTTTCCAATATCGGCCTCACCCCGGTAGTCGGCATTCGCGAGTACAGCAATACGAATTCCCTACCATTGATGCCTTCGACCAGCTACCGCAATCTCTACGCGGCTGTGACGATTTCCAGCAAGCTTACAGGCCTCTCTTGGCCGTCCGGAGTTTCCGGCCGCGATCAGCAGCTCGGCACTTTCGGATCGGACCAGGTAAGCCTGATGGTCGCGGATACACCGGGCGCGGGCGGTTCCCCCGGTGCTGTACAGCTCGACACCACAGTCTCTTCTGCTGCCGTGGTTCTCATCTCGGTTCCAGGAAAGTCGGACGGAAAGCCCACCTGGATTCTGGGCGACCCTATCGGCTCTGAACTTGGCACCACTACTATCCTGGAGCTTTGAATTGATCTCACTCCCTGCCCTGAAGAGCTGGGTATCCCGTCAGGTGATCGGCCCAGCCGACATGAATTCCCAGATCTATGACGTCCACACTGCCCTGTACACGGTTGCCAACGACCACGAAGCGTTTATCAACCAGCTCCGGGCAAACCCGGTTATCTCTCTGAATCTACAGAACCCTGTCGTCGTAGACACCAATCAGGCGACAACTGTCTACTGGAACACATCGAACCCGGTAGTTAAGGTGGGTCGCTGGGATTCTCCGGACGGCGGCACGATTATCGTCCCTGAGGCTGGTGTCTACCGACTGACCATGAGTTGGGGTGGTTGGGGTTACGGATTTACAGCGCCCAAGGTTCGCGCGTGGATCTACTCTCCTGCCGGAAAGATCGGTGGAATCCTTTACCCGCCCATCGACGGAAACGCCGCTTCGAATTCTTTCACCACAACTGTACGCCTGCGAGCAGGTGAGGCGTTCGCGGCCTACGTGGTCAGCTGGTGGGCCCCATTCCGTTCCGACAATGGCCCGGGCGACGAACGTGAATCGTGGAATCTGACCGCAGAGAAGATCTCGAACTAGGAGGCCCATGACCCCGACTGACGTTTTCGGATTCGCGGGCACCGCGGCCTCGGTCGTCGCCGCTCTGGTCATGGTCCGGGCTTCCTGGCAGATGAATTCTGCTCAGGTCTGGAAGGGCGAGGCGGAGGCACAGAAGACCCGAGCCGATCGCCTTCAGGATGATCTGAATGAAATCAAGGATCGCCTGACCCGAATTGAGGCGGAGAACCGCCGACTGGTCGAGCTGATTACGACGCTCGATCCCTCCCGGATTCGCTCCGGGTTCTAATTCGTTCATCCCCGAGGGGCTGGCCGTCTGACCGGCCCCTTTTGCATGCCCATAGGAGGCTTATGAGCCAGGTATCCGACGTCTTCCGAGTTGCATCCGCCGAGGTCGGCTATCAGGCCGAGCGCGCCCCGGGCGAGCGCCCTAGCGGCCACCAAAAGTACAGCGGACAGGTTCCCGGCCTTGAGTGGTCCAACTACCAGCCATGGTGCGCCACTTGGTGCTCCTGGGTGGCCCTTAAGGCAGGTGTCCCAAGTCTCTACCCCCGTACCGCGTCGTGCTCCAACGGAGTCGAGTGGTTCCGGGATCGCGGCCGGTTCTCTGCCTACCCGGCAATCGGGGCCCAGGTCTTTTATGGGCCTGGTGGTGGCACTCACACCGGAATCGTCTACGGATATGACGCCAATTCCATCTACACCTACGAGGGAAATACCTCCCTCACTAATGACGCAAATGGCAATAAGGTGATGAAGAGGGAGAGGCGCCGTCGTGACGCGTATGTCTACGGCTACGGCCTCCCCCAGTTTTCCGAGGGCATCACCACCTCGGACCCGGCTCTGAAGGGCCGAGCTGGCTACTTCTACTCGGCCACCGCGTCGGGCCCGGCCGGGAACTCGGGCCCGACGTCGACCACCCGCACTGTGACAGTGCGGGCCGGTCAGACCATCACCGCCATTGCTGTTGCGGCCGGCATCAGCGTGGCCGCTCTCCTCTCGCTCAACCCGAGCGTCAAGGACCACCCGGACCAGATCCACCCAGGGGACTCGATCACCGTGCCGGCTGCCCCGGACGACGTCCAGGAGCCCGACCTGACTCCGCCGCCGGTTTCCCCGCCGGCCTCGAACTCCACCACCTTCCCTGGTGCTGGCCAGTTCGGTCCAGGCGCGAACAACACCAACGTCACGAAGCTCGGCGAACTCCTGGTCCAGCGCGGCGGGAGCCGCTTCTACTCGGTTGGTCCGGGCCCGCGTTGGGGCGAGGCCGACCGCCAGGCCGTCAGGGCTTTCCAGCTGGCCCAGGGGTGGACGGATGGTTCCGCGGACGGCATCCCCGGTCCGCAGACGTGGGCTCTCCTGATCAACCACCAGGGCCGTGACATTCCGGTCGCCAGCTCGACCAAGCCGAGCGCAACGTCGGCCTTCCCGGGGGCCACCCGCTTCCGGCCGGGCTCGGTCAACTCGCACGTCACCACGTTGGGCAAGGCCCTCGTCCGACACGGCTACGGCCAGTACTACCGGCAGGGACCTGGTCCCCGTTGGTCCGAGGCTGACCGGCGTGCGGTGCAGGCCTTCCAGCGCGCTCAGGGCTGGGCTGGTCCCGCTGCCGACGGCTACCCGGGACCGCTCACCTGGTCCCGCCTCATGCGCTGACTGAGCGAATCAATTACCCAAGGAGACACATGACTTCATTCATTTCCACTCACGTCGTCCGACTCGTGGCCGCCGTTGCGGCCCTGATTCCGCTCCTCGCCGCCTGGTACCCCTCGATCCCGTGGGAGGCCCTGGTGGCCGCAGCGGCGGCCCTGCTCGGTGCCGGTGAACTGGCCCAGCGGCACGAGGACACGAAGACCAACCTCGCCCTGCACGAGGTCTCGCCGCGCGACCAGGCCGCCGAGTTCCAGGCCGAGCTGACCCGCAAGGAGCTGGACCTGACCACCTGATCCAGGACGCCAAGAAGGCCCCTCCCCTTTCGGGGAGGGGCCTTTTCGTGTTTCCGGCCTACCAGCCCACGACCGAGAACGGCTCACCCTTGAGGTACCGGGCGATCCCGGCTGCGTTGTACGGCTGGGCATTCTCGGGAAGATCATTGATCGGGTACCACCCGATGCCAGCGCACTTGTGGGGTTCTGCGTTGTACGGCCTGCCGACCCATTCCGAGGCGGCGAGGAACCAACCGACGCGTGTCTCCCCTTCGGGGTTACGGTAGTGCATCACGTGGACGATCCGGACGGCCTCCCGGTGAACCTCCACACCTACCTCTTCTCGGGCCTCGCGGATCGCCGCCGAGATCACGTCTTCGCCCTGGTCCACCTTCCCGCTGGGGAGGTTCAGCTGGCCGTCGCTGTAGCCCGTGTGGGCTCGTTCAGCCAGTAGGACGAGGCCGTTGCGTTCGAGGATAAGCATGGCGTCGTTGATCGGGCGTTGGGGCTGCACCTGGTCCTCCGGAGTGTGTCTTAGGAGGACCATAGGACACCTCAGTGGACGCTGATTCCCATGAGGTGAAGGTGTTTGGCGATCCACTCCACGCGAGCTTGCGTGGTAAGACCCTGGGGGAGGTCGAGGATCGGCACGTTGGCGGCCTGGATCGCCTCGTAGACGGCCGTCTCCGTCTCGTTCTGGAGGTGAAGGACCCTCCCACGGAAGCGGTCGCCGCCGGCCTCCTGGTCGTAGTGGTCACGGCAGTGGATCACCACTTCGTACGCCAGGGGCATCCAGGAGTTGCACAGGGACTCGATCGACCGCAGAACGGCGCGGATCTGCGGGTCCTCCTGGTCGAGGACGAGCCGGGCGTAGGCCAACACGTTCGCCGGCGTCTTGTCGGTGATGAGCAGGCGGTGGTTGCGCGCGGCGCGCATGGTGGTGGTGAGCTGGGCCGCGAAGGCGTCGACTTCGGCGGTCAGGTCGAAGTTGCCCTTGTTGTGAAGGACGATCTCCTCCAAGTACGGGCTCACCCGTGCGGGTTCTCCGGTGGCGGCGACATTGACGCCCTGCTCGCGGTAGTGGGCCGTGAGGGCGTGGACGAGCGTCGTCTTTCCGGCCGCGGCCGTCCCCTCGATCGCTACGACCGTACAGTCTCGGATGGGCACGATTCCCCCAGGAGGTCTTGGAAGGTACGGGATCGGAGCCAACCCCACGCACCGTCGGCGTGAGTGGCGATCATGCGGTTCACGTTCAACGTGGTCTCGCCCCAGTTCCCGAGACCCGCCGCAGCGACGGCGACGAGAGCGGTGGAGAGGGAGTGTCGCAAGTTCAGGACGCTCACTCGTTCTCGGGCCTCGTTCTCGTTCTTCTCCAGCCACCGGCGGTGCAGGTTGGTCATGGAGGTGCTTCGGAGCTCCGGCTGCGTGACGTCGAGGCCGAGTTCCGTGCAGACGTCCACCAGGCGCCGGGAGGTGCCGTTGAGGAGATGGCCGGCGTCGTATCGGGTGTCCAGGACTCGCGGACTGTCGTGCGCAGGGTCGCGGCGGCGCGACCAGGCGGTTCGGGCGTCATTGAGTGCGGGCTCGTCGTCGTCGCGGTTGGCGACCAGAACGGCCAGGTCCGAGCAGAGTTGATGCCCGGTCACAAGGTCGGCGTCGGCGAACGTCCGCGAGACGATTCCGGCAGCTGCCGTCACCAGCTCCCCGGTCTCGCCAGCGTCCTCCACGTACAAGCTCACGTAGCCGAAGGGCAGCTTCGAGAGGCTGCCCGGGGTCACCGTGGCGGGGAGATCAAGGATCGAGAGCGACAGGCAGAAGGCCCGGTTCCCGTTCTTCACCCGATAGTTCTTGGTCCACTCGACATCCAGCGAGGCCACGCGGAACGTCCGTGCGGACCTCTTGGGGAGGCGGCCAGGTTTCGGCAGGTTGCTGACGATGATCACGATGCTCCTTGCGGTGTGGGCCCGGCACCGGTGCCGGGCCCACGGTACGCGGGGTTCAGCCTTGGAGTTCGTTCGGAGCGAGCACCAGGGGGAAGACGTCCCAGGCGACCGCTTCGAGAACCTTGGCTGCGTTGAAGACCCCGTTCCAGCTCAGCCGTTGGACTTGCCGGCCTGCCAGCAGGGACACGGCCAGGGCCTCCATGACCGCGGCCGCACCGATGTGCTGGGTGTTCCACTCCCGGCTTTCCGGCCGGCTGGCCGGCGCCCACAGGTCCTCGTACGTCTGCTGGAGGATTGCGGGCGCCCGGAACTGCCAGAGTTCCCGGCCGAAGTCGACGCGCGCCGCAGCAAGCGCACTGTCAAGCTGCATCCCGTCATCCGCTGTGTCGACCAACAGCGCCGTGGACCGCTCCCGACGTGAGCGGTCGCCCCACGCCTCCGCCATGGCGTCGATGCCCGCGCAGGGTGCCGTCAGCAGGGGGCGAAGCACGTGGAAGTCGTCCGGGAAGGAGTGCCACGCGATGATCTCGGCCTCGCGGCGTGCCTGGACGAGCACGCTGTCCACGAACTTGAGGATCTCGGTGTCGACCGGGTCTTTGTCTTCCTCGACGGCCACAGCGCGGTAGCCGAAGTGGCCGGTGCTGGCCGTGATCTCGCGCCGGGCGGTCCGCTTCACAGGCACGAACACGGCCGCGGCGCCGATGGGTACGACCTTGTCACCCGCGTCGGCCCACTGAATGCTCATCGCAGTGAGCAGGCGCACGTGCTTGGCGAAGGGACGCTTGTCCGCCGCGTACGGGGTCTGGGGCCAGGCCAGGTTGGTGTACTCACGCAGCGGCATGGCCGCCCCCGGAGTGGGCTGCCGTGCGGATGGACGCGCCCAGGTACTTGCGGTAGTGGTTCTCCTTGAACCGGTACCGCTTCCAGACCTCCTGAATCGGCTCCTCGAACAGGTTCCCGATCGGCTCGAACAGGTCCTTGCGGTCGTAGACCGGCCAGGCGTTGGTCTTACCGTTGGGCTCCACCACGATCATGTGGCCCTCGTTCTCGGGCGTCCATGTGGTGAGGCGGATCGCGGGGCTCCACTGCATGGTGGCCCGCAGCTCCAGGAGTCGGCCGAAGGTGTCGTTGGCCTCCTCGTCGGTGATGAATTCGTTCTCGTCCAGGTTGAGCGCGTTGCCCTTCCTGAGCGGCATGATCAGCTTCACCTTGCCGGCGGCGAGGACGTCGGCGATCTGCACCGTGAACGGGAGCGCCGCCAGGGTGGAGCGGTAGACGACGGCGGACAGGGAGATGGGAATCCCCTCGTCCTGGAGCGCGCGGATGCCGGGCATCACCTTGTCGTAGTCCCCGCGCACGCGGTTCGTGATCCCGCGGGGCCCCTCCAGGCCGATGTTGGCGAACGCCACCTTGCCGGCGATCCGCCTCGCGTGCTGGAGTCCGTGAGTGGCGTTCGTCGGGACGGCCAGGACGAAGTTCTCGTCCGCGAACATGTCGACGATCTCGCCGAAGTCGCGGCGCATGAGCGGCTCGCCTCCGGACAGGAAGACCCGCTTGGTTCCCTTGAGGTTGTCCCTCATCGTCTCCAACTGCGCCAGCTTCGGGTCCGGCAGTTGCAGCGTCTCGGAGCAGAACGAGCAGTCGAAGTCACAGCGCTTGGTGACCTGGAGGATCACCGAGAGCGGCCCCGTGGAGTTCTGGGCCAGGGCCTCGATGTCGGTCCCCGGGGCGGCGGTGAAGTGGTGCCCGTGGGCGGCGAAGGCCAGCCCGTCACCCATCGGCAGGTCGCGGCGGGGCGGAATCGTCGGCAGGCCGAGATCGGTCATTTCGTCCTCCTGTAGCAGCGGTGCGCGATGCACCGCTAACTGGTGGTTGAGTACGAACCGTTGTGCATGGTGCCCGCCCTGCTCCACCTCGTGGCCAGGGCGGTCGGTGCTGTTCCTCACCCCTTGCGGGGCGTCCCGTCGGACGGTCGATTCGAGGGCGTCCCTGAGGTCGGGCACGCCGAACCTAAGGTTCATCTCCAGGGTCATTTGCAGCCCTTGTGAGATCTCCTCGATGGTCAACGCCTGAGGCGGTGTGCCGTCTGAGGCGTTCACGCGGCCGTGGACTGCGGCGTCGCCGCCTCCGGCTCCGAGAGCGACTCCGGCCTCAGGGGCTCGCCGAAGGCCTTCAGCAACGCCCCGCCGAAGGCCTGCAACTTCCGGTTGCCGGCCGACGCCTCCTCCAGGCGGAACCATCCCCACCGCCGCCAGTAGGCCTGCTGGATCGGAACATTGGCGAGGCTCTGCAAGTTGACCAGCAACTCCTTGTAGGTCATCACGCCCAGGTTGAACTTCAGGAAGAGCGCCGACAGCGTCTTGTTGGCCCGAAGGTTCGACAGCTGCTCCTCCTGCGTCCCGGCCTCGCCCCCGAACGGCCGGTACTCGTCGACCTGCGGGTGTTCCATCGACCAGTCGATGCGCCGCAGGTGATCGAACCCGAGGTCCAGCGCTACGCGCTGACGGTGCTGGTAGTGGTGCACCATGACCCCTCCGGCAACTACTCCGGCCAGGACCATAACGGCGGTGCCGAGTTTCATGCGCCTCTTCCTTGCGTGAATTAAGTCGGGCGATTTCATTCACCACGTACAGGGCGCCGTCTCCCCTACGGGGGTAGGGGAGACGGCCCTGTCCCGACGCTCCAGCCGTCCAAAGCCTGCGCCGGGAGTCTGACCCGCCCCGAGCATCCGGTCTGACCGATTCCCGTCCCCGGGGCGGGGGTTCCGATTGAAGGAGGTCAGGACTCCTCAACCGGGCTCATCAGGCGGCCGGAACGGCCACTCCCCTCAGGAGAAGTGGCCTGCCGTGCCCGCTCTCCCACGCATCCCACGCGTCGAGAACGCGGAGGGCTTGGCCCGGCTGCATCACGGTCATGACCTCGGACCGGGGCACCCAGTGCAACCCGCGGATCTCCGCCGACGGCTGGTGGCGGCGAACGACTTCGATCTGACGCGCGTCGAGCATGCCGCCCGCGTAGACGAGGGTCAGACCCTCCGGGTACTCCAGACGCGGCATGTAGTCGACGGTCAGGATGGTGCGGAGGGGCAGGACAAGGCCGGTCCCGGTCTCCGTGTGCCGGCGGGCCGCCAGGTGCGGCAGTTCGTCTTTCTCGGCGCTGCCTCCGGGGAGAGCGAACCCGTCCATGTAGACGGGATCGACCAGAAGCACCTGGCGCTCCTCCTCGGTCTCGCGCAGGATGAACACCTGCTGACCGGACCGCCGCTCGGGCGGCCTCCGCATAAGCGCGCTGCCGCTCAACTGTCCTCCAACCGAAGCGACTTGACGATTTGGGGCCACTCCCCGCCAACAGGGGGGAGGTTGGCGAGGAGTGGCGGGCGCTCAACAGGGCGTGGACCCCGGAGCGGCCGGCAGGCGGCATGCGGGACACCTGCCGAATACCGGCCCGCTGGGCGACGGGCCGGGATGGTGCCCGCCACCGAGGGGATCACAGGACCCTCGGTGGCGGGAGCTTGTCAGTCCGGCGGGCCGATGAACCACAGCCCGCTTCCCAGGCCGCCCTCCCAGAGCCCCCGGACGCTGTCCGGCAAGCGGGGGACCTGTCGACCGAGCTTGGACGGCAGCTCGCGGCGACCGCTCCGAACGAACCCGGACGCGCCCCCGTTGAGGTCAAGCATCATGGCGAACTCGGCGTCGAGGTCGCTAGAAACCGTCTCGTCAGCGCTCATCAGACCCGCTCCGCCGCGTTAGCGAGGTCCGCTCTCATGGCTACCTGGTGGACGTACCTGACCAGCGCCTTGTGATGGTCCTCGCACGTGGGGATGCTCACGAGCTTGCCGTCTGCCCGGATGTAGCCGAGTCCCGGAGCGACCAGGGTCGGACGACCCAAGCAGGGTACGCACTGACCGAACCGATACTGGGCCGGAGTCGGCATGTCGGTGACCGACGCACCCTTGAGGGGCGCGGCCTGCGGGATGGCAACCAGGTCTTCGACGCCGGCGTTCACGCCGAGATCCCGTCAATCCGGTGCCGGTGCGACCGCCCCGCCGTGCCGGCCGCGATCTCGATCGGGATGACCGGTCGGACGGACTCCAGGTCAACCCGGTGCTCCGGGGCCGAGTACCCCAACGGGCGAAGGACCGCCCGTCCGAACTCCAGTCCCACAAACACGAATTCACGCGGCTGATTGTTCTCCGTGCGGGTCAGATCCAGCACCACCTGGTGGAGCTGGTACTCGGCCTGCGGTCTTGCGACTTCGGGCATGGGGGTCTCCGTAGGTTGCGCTTCGCTCTCGCGTTGTCGCTTCGTGTAGCCATGGTGGACCGCAGCGCCCTACCATCGGAAGGTCCGCCATGTTTCAACTCCTTTCCTGCAACATGGGGCTGACCGCAAGAAACATGGCTTCTCCAGCGGGAAGCATGGAAGGCAAGGTGTCCGAATGGGCTGGGCTGAGCGGGAGCTACACCCTGAGAGGTCCGCGAGGGACCTCTACGGATCTGAGGTTCGACGACTCCGGAAGCTCCACGGCATGTCCCTGGACCGGTTGGCGGTGATCCTCAACGTCTCGAAGGGCCACCTCAGCCGGATCGAAGGCGGAGACTCCAAGGTGCCGGAGGGTATGTCAGAGGCGCTGGACATCGCGTTCGGCACCGACGGCTCGTTCCTCCGCCTCTATCCGCTGGCCAGCAAGGAAGACTTCCCCGACAAGTACAAACGGTTCATGGAGCTCTCCGAGCAGGCCATCTGCCACGAGGCTTACGAGACCACCGTTCCGGGCCTCCTCCAGACCGAGGATGTTGCCCGCGCCGTTCTTCAGGCTGGCGAACCGTTTGCCGCGGAAGAGGAGATCGACGACTGGCTGTCCAAGCGGCTTCGTCGCCAGCGCCGTCTTAACCGACAGCCCGCACCTTGCCGGTACTGGTTCATCCTCGACGAAGGTGTCATCCGACGCCCGATCGGCGGCCCAGAGGCCATGGCAGCCCAGCTCAGGCGGCTGCTGCATGTTTGCCAACTGTCACACGTCACGATTCAGATACTGCCGTTCAGCGCTGGCCAGCATTCCGAGATGGGCGGCTCGCTCACTCTCCTGACCAAGCCCGACCGTTTCGTTGCCGCGTACGAGGAGGGCAGCCGATCCGGCACCCTCTTCGAAGACGCAAACGAGGTGTCGCACCGCCAGGCACTCTACGATCTGCTGAGGGCCCAGGCTCTGTCTCCACGAGACACCGAAGCGATGATCAGTGCGGTACTGGAAGGATTCACCGATGCCATCCCCCGACATCACCCCCGCCCAGTGGCGGAAGAGTAGTTTTAGCAACGGAAACGGCGGAAACTGCATCGAAGTGGATGACGCCATCCCGGGCCGCGTCCGTGACTCGAAAGACCCGGACGGCCCTGTCCTTGCCTTCCCGGCCGACGCCTGGAGTGCGTTCGTTGCCGGTGTCCGGGCTGGCGAGTTCGGCAACGTCTGAGCCGCACCACCAGGGCCACCACGAAGGCCCCCGCCCATCCGGGCGGGGGCCTCTCGGCTACTCGGAGCCGGTCGGAACGGGACGAGGTCGCCCCCTCCGACACAACCGGGTCGGACGGGCCAAGTCGGCCACCTACCGGTCACTCGTCAACCAGTGCTCTTCGGCGATGCCCAGGACCTCAGCGCCCCCATCCGGGTTGAACCTGCTCATCCTGTGCCCTCACTCCTCTTCCCGCTCACACGGGCTTCCGTACCGACCGTAGCGGTTGGCACCGACACGGACGGTGCTTCGTGCCAAACCCCGTCACCCCATCGAGCTACCAATGAGGCGAAGCGCCCCCGGACGAACCGGGGGCGCTTCGACGGCATGGCGTTCGGGCTCACCGACCCCACGAAGCCACCCTCCGGGCCCACCAGGCGCGGGCCGTCTCGGTGTCGGCGTGCTCCGCCATCCACACGAAGTTTTCCGGGACCGGACCGACCTCCGACTTTCCGGCCTGCACGGGAGCGGCCCCCTCTGCGGACTCCTGGCCGACGTCGGCGGCCGGCGCCTGGTCCTCGATCACCTCGGCCTCGGCCGGCTCATCGTCGGCTGCTTCGAGGTAGCCGTTCACCAGGCGCACGGTCTCCTCGTACGCCTCGGTGTAGGTGTCCAGGAACTTCGTCCCGGCCCGCTGAGCGGCACCGGTCCCGTGAACGCTGTAGGACTTGGCCCGATCCAGCAGCCATCCAAGCGTGGCGTAGGTGACCCGACCACTGCCCCCGTTCTTCGCCCAGGTGCAGGCCTCCAGGTCCGCCAGGATCTCGGGGTTGTCCTTCAGCGTCCAGTACTGACCGGGCATACCCGAGGCAAGCGAGCCAGGCATCTTGAACTCATGCCGCCGCTGACGCGGGTCCTCGGGCTGGTAGTCCAGCTCATGGCGCGTGAGGACCGACTTCCAAGCCATCACCTCGGCGCCATTGGTGCTGTTGGCCTTCCACTCCCGGCAGATGTCCAGGAGTGCCCCGAGGGCGTCATTCGTCAGGCGGATCTTGGCGGAGTTGTTCGAGTTCCCCATGTCCAGGTTTTTGCAGGCGGTCATCAGGTCGACCTGTCCCTGCGTCTCGCACTCCAGGTGCCGTACGACGTACTTCCGCAGTGCGGCGGGCAGGTGGGTCTCAATCTCGTGGCTCATGGCATCTCTCTTTCCGGTCTGGCCTTCTTGGCTGTCGTTAAGGATGTTCAGTACGGGCACCTGGAGCTGTTCCGTGCACACGTCGCAATCGCAGGTGTGCTGTACGCAAATGCACCCGGGCTCGTCGCACAGCCGATCCGGCCCATGGCCGTTGCCCTGGTCGTACCAGGTCGGGTAGACGACGTGCTCTCGGTCGTAGCGGTGTCCGTGCGGCAACGGCTGTTCATAGCAGGGCTGTTGGGCCCGCCGGGCCGATTCCTTGTGCAGGAAGCCGGCCCGGCATTCAGTGCATTGCAGGTGCCCTTGCGGGCGTCCTCGAAGGATGTGCTTCACAGGAGCGCGAGGAAGGGGTTAACCGACTTCTCAGCAGGCGCCGAGGGCTTCGGGGAAGCCTTCCGGGCCGCCTTCGGCTTGGGGGCCGGCCGCTCCGTTTCCGGTCCCCCGGCGACCACCGACAGTCGGGGCTTGGACGCCGCCAGCTTCTTCGACTTCCCGGCCTTCTTCGTCTTCGGCTTCTTGGCCTTGACCGTCTTGGGCTCGACCACGGACTCGACCGTTCGAATCACCACCGGCTTGGACGGTTCAACCGTCGCCACCACCTCCGCGGGCTTGGTCGGCTTGGGTTGCTCGACCACCGCCGGTCCCGGTTCCACCAGGCGGTAGATCGTGGCGGGTGCTCCGCGACCACCGAGCCGTTCCCGAACCATGACCACGTCGTCCATGCCCTCGACAGTGGCCTTGAGAAGGGCCGCGCTGGCTTTCACCCCCAGCGCCCGCAGCATCATCGTCCCCGTGGCCTCACCGTCGTAGCGGGCCAGGATCTCCCTGATCACATCCGGAAGCTCCTTCACCTCGCGCGACCCGGCGCCGTTGGCGGCCTCACTTACCAGTCGCTCGACCGAGTTCATCGAGTAGGAGACAAAGGCCCAAGCCGCTTCAATGGCCTTCCGACTGATCTTGGTCTTCATCTCGGCCGCAGTAAGGACGGCAGCTACCCGAAGTACCTGTTCCGCGGACCGCTCCATGTAGCAGGAGACCCGTTCGGGGAGGCCGGCCAACCGCTCTTCGATCAGGTCGCGAAGCTCGTCGTACCGACGGCCGGCCTCTGCCATCAGCTGCATGACCCGGGGCTCACGTCGAGCCCATCGGTACGCCGCCGTCAGCGCCCTGTGCTCCTCGATCCGCTCCCGGTGGTTCCATGGCAGCCGCTTCGACGTCTCCACCATCACGGGCAAAATGCGGTTGAAGCTGCCCCCGAGGGCATCGGTACCGTCCACGTACCGCGCCCATTCACCGGGCGTGATGTGGGCGTGCATTCCGAGAAGCGGGCGTTCGACCTCCTGAACCCCGTCCCCGCCCTTGCCCTTGACGATGTTGCTGATGCGCTTCCCGTCCCACGCGGTTCGGAGGTGCTGGCTGAACGTCGGGCACCTACGGGCCCTCTTGAGGACGACCGGCCACTCCTCCTCAAGCAGCAGCGCGCGTCCGTCCTGTCCTGTCTCCGTGCCCGCCGTCTCCAGCTCCAGCTGAAAGAGCTGGTTCACCAACGACGGGCCCGAGGAAATCCCGCTGAACGTCCGAGCGTCCAGGAAGCCACCGATGCTCTTCGCCAGCACCTTCCGCGCCGTCCCGAGGGCGTACCCCTTCCTTCCCGCTGAGGACCGGCCGGCGAGCACCGTCCAGACCACCGCCGGCCGACCGTTCTCCATCACCACGTACCCCGCCAAGGCGGAGGAGTACAGCGCCAGGACGGCCGCGTAGATACCGACCGGATCGGCCTCCGACTCTGGAACTGCGGCTGCCACCGCCTCCCCGATCGGGCCGTACTTCATGCTCTCGAAGGCACTCATTTCCCTTAATTCCTTTCTCTCTACGCGCTGACAGTCATGGGCTCGTTGATATCCAGGGCCTCGCTCAGCATTCCGCCGAAGCGGTCCCGGTGTTCCTCGCACAGGTCCCAATCCAGGTCCCCGAGGGTGAGCCGTTCCACGGCCTCGACCACCGTCCCCGACTTGTTCCAGCACGCGTTGCAAAAGACCTGCACGATGCGCTTCGTGGCCATTAGTCACTCCTTCGTGTGTGCGGGTGTTCATAGCGAGGGCCGGGCCTCTTCGAGGTCCGGCCCTCGCCAAAATCAACCGTCAGTGGAATCCCTGGAAGCAAGCCGGGCACCCCGACTTGCCCATGGTCATCACGCGAATCTCTCGTAGGTCCGGCCTGGTACGGCGGACTTCGGCCGCCCACTTCGGACAGTCCCCTGTCCACATGAAGCCGTCCGCCTGAACGAATCCGAATGCCTTACGCAGTCTCATCTGCAACTCTCCTGACCTTCCTGAATGTGCGAGCGTTCATGGCGAAGGCCGGACCACCAGGGCCCGGCCATCACCAAGAGCGACCGCAGTTATCCGCCGAACTCGGCCACGATCCCGACCAACCCGAACGCGCTGGACTCGGTGATCTCAACCGTTTTCATCGACTCCCCACTCCGCCCCGTCCCGGTGTGCGGGTAGAGATATTCGTCTTCCCACTCGTCCCTCTCAACGGTCCCTTCTTCGGGCACCGGAACAGCGACCTTCGTAATCACGGTGGTGTTGATCTCAACGCCATCTTCATAGGCGTTGTTGATCTGCAACGTAACAATTGCTCGGGTCATCTCTAGCTCTCCTTCTCCATGTCTCCAGGGCACCCTTCGTGGGGTTCGACGCAGGCATGCATGCCGAGGGCTGTAACCCCGCCCTCCGCGAAAGCCAGGACCGCGAGGCCCTGGGCAATACCAACCCGCGATTTAGCCCGCCCCGGCCCCCCGAACTGCGCGACGTCCCCGTGTGAGGCGATCTGCTCAACCGCCGCGAGCCGCAAGGCTTCCATCTCGTTCTCCGACCTTCCACGGAGGTCCGCAATGCAAAGTGGCAGGAATCCCAGAAGGAATACCTGCCACGACTCCGGCACCGCCGTACTTCCGTCAGGGTCACTGACTACCCGACCGAACATCGGGTGGTGTCGGCTGCTCACGCCACAACCTCCAAGTTTGGCAGGATTCCCAGGCGCTTACGCTCGGCCCCATACGCCTCGGACACCACTCCCACCAGAAGCCCGATTACCTTGGAGGGGCAGGCATAGGTCAAGGACAGCTCTCCGCACGATGCGAAAAGCTGGGTGAGTGCAATTGCGCGCTCCTCGCCGGGCTGCATCGCGGCAACTTCCGTAGCCGCAGCACGCAACGTATTCGTGTCCTCAAGGAAAGTCTTGATCATGCTCACAGCTCTACTCCTGTCGCTTCCTTGTATGCCACGCGCACAGCCTTAGGGATGGCCCCACGCGTTCCCACCGTGAATCCGTTCGCGTTGCCCCACTCGCGGCAGAGCCGCATATGGCGGGCGTGATGTTCCGCGCGCTGGCGCGACTCATCGGCCTGTCTCCACCCCTCCTCCATCAGTTCCCGGGCAGCCGTCTCCTTGGCTTTCCGGGCGTCGTGAGAGGGCTTGTAGTTGTGGAAGTAGCGGACTTCCGGGGGTGTTACTTCCGAGGTGTCATTGGCATCACGCAATCCGACCTCCACCATGAACGCGCGCACTTCGTCATCCGTCGGCATTACCGCCTCCGAATCGGCTTCGAGGTGGCACCCATAGCCGGGTTTGAAACCATCTCACCAGCGCACGGCTCGCAATGCGGATATCTGGCAAAAAATGGTTCCCCGAACCGTGCGATTCCGACCCAATGGGTTGCCTCTCGACCGCAGTTGTTAGAGCAACCGCCCTCGTAGTTATTCGGGTAAGGCATTGACCGTTCCTCTCGTCTAGTGGCCAGCGCCACCACCAGGCCCCCGCGGCCGGCCTCAGGGCAGACTTCTCCCCGGGCCGGCGGATCTGGTGGTCACGCAAGCGACTAGCTGAGCCCCTGCTGACGACGTCGGATCGCGTGCTCGCTCGCCTCGGTGATCCGATCCGTAATGGCGGTGTGCGCGTCGCAGGTGCCGGGGGCCGTGCACTGCACGTACCGGGCCCGACGTCGTTCCAGGGCAATCCGGGTGGTGTGGAGCTCAACCCGCGTCAGGTACCACGGGCCCTCGCCCGGAAGGGTCTTCACAAGCGCACGGGCCGCGCTCACGTAGTCCGAGCTGGACCAAGTGGGAGCCGTCTTGGCCAGGGCCCGGCGAAGCGTGTTCCTGACGTAGGGGGCCTGGCAGACGTGGTCCACCTCCACCGCCCACGTGCACTCACCGTCGCGGATGGGGCCCAGTCGACCGCCGATGATCCCGGTGTCCGTCGGGTCGATCCCCCACTCATCGCGGTACGTGGAGATAGGAGTCCATGCCCAGTCGTCGAACACCCCGCCGTGATGCGGGCACAGCAGCACACGGACCCGCTCACCGGTCCGCTTGGAGTCCGTCCACCGGACCCCAGTGGCACCCTCCGGGCAGTGACCGACCGAGTCACTGACGAACACCTCGCAGAGGAACCCGGAGCGCTGAATGCCCGCGTGGATCTCCAGGATTTCCCGGGCCGCATTCTCCGTGGCAGCGCGAGCCAGGTAGGCGGTCACGCCGTTCCGCTCATCCCACGCGTAGACGTACCAGTCCTCGCCCTCATCGCGAACGTTGATCACGTATCCGCTGTAGTCGGGGGTGTACTCGGCCCCGAGCCGGGCGAAGCCGTCCCGGCTATCCGTCCAGTTGCTCATCTTCTCGCCTTCGGCTAGGTATTGGCTGTCGGCTGACAGGCCATGCAAAAGGCCGCTCCGTGGTCGGAGCGGCCTAGAGCAAAGCGGGTCAGACGAACGTCAGAAATCCGTTCCGCCGACCTCATAGGCATGGCCGTGGAGGCACACGACGTGTTCCAGATAATCGGCCTCCTTACCGAACCTCACGGCCGCCTCAGCTTCCGCGAAGTCGAACGCATAATCCCCGTCACTCGCCCACACTTGGAAAGCGACCCCCTTAGGGTCTGGGAAGTTCGGGTCAGAGTTCTTTTCGAGGTAGCGACACGACCACCGGAAGACGACCGTGAAGGGAGACCAGGGCTTCTCACGGGTTACGACGTCGCCCGTCGAATTGGTCCACCGGCCATCGGGCCAAACCGCGATGCAGTACCGGGCGGACATGTGGACGTACCAATTAAACGATTCATTGAAGACGGCCCACGGGTAGGCGTCGTTAGTGCTCCTGGGCCTGTATTCCATCGGGGCCTTGGAGCCCCAGTGTTGGAGGGCGGCACCCTCACTCTGTGCTTTAAGGAGTTGGGCGGTGTGACGGTTTCGCTTGGCCATGACTGCCCCTTTCGGCAGATGGTAGAGGCGGTTATCTGTCGGCTGACAGGCCATGCCCGGGGCCGGATTACCGGCCCCGACCAAAGCACGTCAGGAGTTTTGCTTTGCCATTTCGTCCGCAAGCTTCCCGACGCTCTCCGCGTACCGGGTGAGCGGGCAACGCGGAAATCCGTATTTCCACATGTCTCGGATTGCCTGCCGTGCCTCATGCTCTGCGGCAAAGGCTTCGAGGGAGAGTTCAGAATTGCTGATCACGTGCTCCGTCCTTTAGCTAGGGAGTGAAAGGCCATGGAACGGCCGGGCCGAGCCCGGCCGGACCAAAGCGCGTCACTCAGTGAACGGAAACCCAGTCACAGGCAGGCTGGAATCCCTGGTAGCAGTCATCCTGCTTGGAGTCGGCGAATCCGACATTGAACGTGCTCACAGACGCATCCGGGGCGGGCGGACAATCGGCCAGATATCCGATGTAGAACGAGCCCACCATGGCGCCCAGAAGTGCGGCACGGGCCAGGAAGTTACGCATAGAATCCCCATTTCCGACCTCACAGGCCCATCAGTTCAATCAACTCATCCACGGTCGGCGCGGGCTCATCCGAGAAGAGGTCAAGCTGTCCCCGCTGCTGCCACGCACGGACCTCTCGGCGGTAGCGCTCCTGGGCGTGTGCGTACTTGGCCGCCGCTTGGGGGTCGAAATCCGCCCGGCTGTAGTCGGACCACTTCCGACGTCCGTAAAGCCGACGCAGCATTTCCGTACGGTCGGCGTCCGTCATATCAATGTGCTCATTGCAGTACCGGCACCAGTAGCTTTCCGCCAGGAGGTCGATTGCCCCCGCCTGCTCAACGGTGCCCCAAAGCTGTTCACGGCAGACATGGGTGTTCGCCTCACAGCTGCAATCCGGGTCTTCCGAACCGCACTTGAATTCGTCCGAATGGTTGCGCTCCCACTCCAGAGCCGAATAGCGTTCCTCGTCCGCCACTGCATACGCCTCCAGGCGCCCCGTCCACTCCTGGACAGCGCGAATTGCCAGCGCGTCATCGGTGCGGACGTAAAGACGCTCGTAGTAGCCGCGAGCGAAGTGCGCGAAGGAGTGCACCTCCACGGACTCCGGGAACCTCTTCTCCAGGTCCTCGGTTATGACCACCCAGTTACTCTCCTCCAACGCGTCAGCGTCCCGGGTTTGCATGAAAGGAGTGGCGTACCACATGCGGGTGAAGTGGTCCCGGTCAACGTGGAACGAAAGCCCCTTGTGTGCTTCCACGGAAAGCTCTGCCAGCTTCGCCGCGAAAGGCATGACGGCCCGGATTCGGGCAATACGGCGCGTGCGGGTTCCAGACATGATTCATTCCCTCTCGGACTAGTAGATGTGGCCGGTGACGTCGTATTCGCCGTCGACCACCTGAATGGAGATCCCGTGCGGGCTCAGCACACCGCACCGGAAGTCACCCCGCCCGGGGGTTACTTCTTCCCCGTCAGTACCGCAGTGCTTCGCGCATTCCTTACGCGCCCTCTCGGCTGTTTCCTCGGCCCTCTCCCTCTTACGGTGCACCCCGAACAGGTCCCCGATTTCGTTCCAGACCACGTACTCCAAAGCCATTGCCTTACTTCCTTTCGCTAGATCTCGACCGAGGCGCCATCCTCGAATCAAGTTTTGAGGCAAAAAAAGGGGGACTTATCCCCGTGCCAGCGTGGCCGCGATCCCCAGCGCTTCGCCGTAGGTCTCGATGCCGAGATGCCCCCTATCAACCCTGAGCCGCCCTTCCCACTCCTCGACTTCCCAGACCACGTAAGGGCCCTTGTAGCGCTCCTCACAGACCACCACGGACTTGGCGGTGGGAGATGTGTCGTGTCGCATGCACGCGACCACGGGAAGGTTCTCGACATACTGAAGCTGATGCATTGGGTCCTCCTCGAAGCAACTCGACGGTCAGACAGAAACGGACCGACGCTTGGCCTTAATCCGGCAAGGAAGGCAGCGATTACGAGTGATGCAGCACGATGCGCGGGCGGTGAGGAACCCAATGGATTCAAACTGCCACCCGTTGCGCTCCGGGTCGAGCTTGCGCCGGATCAGGCCGTCTCGTGCCGCAGCGACCGCCGAATCGTCCCCGGTCGCAATGACGTCCAAGTTCCGAACGAAACCGCCGGACCGGTCCTGCACTTCAACCGTGTAGATGCGGTACTCATGCGTGTGGAATCCGCCTCGAATGACGCAGCCGCAAGAGGCTTTCACGAGCGTTTCGGACATACTTCTCCCTGGGTCTGATGCCGGCCTGAATCTGGACCCACCACACGTAGGTCCATCGAGAGCCGCATAGGTGTGACCCATATACGGCCCCGCAGGGTAGTTTTGGCGCTCCCTGCCGCGCTGCCTCATATACCCGCACCACATGTGCAAGAGGTACCGGCCCATAGTTCCGGTGAGGCCAGCCCCTACAGTGGCAAGGGCTGTCGACTGTGCTTCCCGCTCGCTCCCCAGTCCTTTCATTCTGGGATCAGTGCATTGGTCATCGCATGGTCAGTGCACAGTCATGGGTTTTACGTCAGTCGCGTGTCTGCCCCGTTTGCTCCCCGGTTTCCCGGATCGTCGCAGCACATAGGATCGTTTCGGCTGACGGTGCCAGGCTCCGTGAGCGCCTGCTAAACGCTCTCTCGGCCCGGTCCTAGGATTCTCTGGCCTGCCAACGCAGCTCCGCACACATACCGGTCCTCACGGCCTTTCGGTGTAGTGACCTGCCAGCGCATGCGCTGATGGTTTCACCGGCCTCTATTTGGATACCGGAAGCATGCGGCCCACAATGGCCGCTGATAGCCCCTTTGATGTTGTCAAGGTACTTCGGTCCCTTTGCAGTCCTTGGCGCTATTTTCCCGCGTCCCCGGTTGTAGCCCAGTTGGCGACTCTCACTCACCGCGTGAACCTGGGGGGCGTTACGTGCTAGGTACTTATCCGGTCCGCTTTGCGCTTGGGGAAGCTCTGATACCACTTCCCGCCGGTCCGACTCCCCTACTTGCCTTTCAGCCGGTTTCCCTTGCCCCTTCGGGGGCGGTACTTCCTGGCCGGGCCTTTCGGTGTTGCTTGTTCCGACAACCAGAACGCTAGGCACATGCCGTCCTCGAATCAAGTGGCATCTTGCAGCGCTGCCCACATAAACGCACGGAGAGTGCCCATTCGAGGGCCCTTAAAGGAGTAAGGGGAGAGGCTTGGTGCACATATGAGTTCAAAGCGGACACCTGACGAGTCGCCACACGCCTCAGTGACTACTCAAAGTTACACTCAGATCGTTATCTCAGCGTTACCAATTTCACTGAAACCCTGGTGGAAGTTCACGCCATCACCACAAGTGATGGCGCGTCAGATGCGTCCCAACCACCCCCAGACACCTGCCCTGACTAACCGTCAGACAGTGCCCCCCACCAGCACGTTCCCTAGGCGCCCCATGAATGAATCCACTCCCGCCCCCATCAATTCATTCATCTCCATACCACACATCCACCGGGGGTAATACATGCATGCGTTCACACAGGACCCACCGGGGGTGCCTTCCTCACCCTGTGTACGGGTTTGAATCTTTCCGAGGGGCTGGAGGGTGTCAGAGCCGGCCTGGCGGCCGGCGGGGGCTTCAGGGCTGCTCAGGAGCCGTTTCAGGGCCTCCATGGGGCCTTCTGGGCCCTCTCGGGGGCTGAAACGCCGCTCCGCGGCCTTCCTGAGGACGTTTGAATGAATGAAATCGGGGTTAGCGGGTGATGCCGGCCACTCTTCGGGCCAAGGTGTCCTCAACCAGACCGCGGGGACACATACATCTATTTTGTGGGGGCCTTTATATACCCCATCCCGAATGCAGAGAGCCCCCTCCGAGAAGGGGGCTCTCTCTCCGCACTGATGCCTCGATCCGCTGTCAAACAACTTATGCAGGTAGCTGCGGCTCTTGCCTCTGCTGGTTTGTACGACGGGGCTGCCTTCTGGGGGTCGGAACACCCGAGCCTTTCAGCCCAGACAGTGCACCTCGATGCATCTCCTTACCGCTCTCCAGGACGTCCGCAATGATACGTTCCACGGCAACAGTCCGTTGCTCTTCCGGGAGAGAGAGCGTCAGCCTCTCAGCGGTCAGAAAGTAGCCGTTCAGTACGGGCTGATTGAAGTACTGGTTCAACTGCTGCAAGGCTCGCTCATATGTCTGCATGTAGGTCCGGCTCAAGTAGGTGGTGAAGCTGGCCCCAATCACCCCGACCGATCCCACAAATAGACGATCTCCGTTGGAGTTCAGATTCCATCCCGCTACAAATGCCGTCGCCATGACGGCCAGGCCGACACCGAAGGCAATGATGCTGCTCCGGTAAGCTTTCTGGGCCTGCTTAGTGGCGATGTCATGATATGTGTCCAGCAAGGTTCGATTGAAATCAACTAGACTGGGAAGCTCCATCTTTTCTCTGAGACGATCGGCGGCCGATTCCAGGGCCCTCCTTTTGCGTTCCTCCTCTTCTAGCTTTCCCTTTCGAATGGAAAAGTAGACCACGGAAAGGCAGACAATGACCACTGCGACGCCACCCACAAGTAGGCCATAAAACCAGCTCGGCACTGCCTTAAGGGGCTTGTTGGGTGGATTTTGAAAAATCGCAACCACCGCAGCCCCAGTCGCCAGAACTGCAAGCATTATGGTCGCCGCAACTTCACGCCCAGATTTCGAGGCGAGGAACTTCGCGAATCCCGGTGTATCGATTTTGTCTTGCCCTGACGGTTCCGTGTTGCCCTCGTCCACGGTCCCCTCCTTTGCTCGCTGGGGCAGCAGACTTTACCGGCGGGAGCACGGAGATGTGGCCAGAACGAGAGCACCGAGATGCCTTCGAACAGTCGCTCCCCTATCGTCATCGGCATGACAGGGATCGTCGTCCTCTTCGAGCTGGACCAGGCCGCCCAGGCGGAAGGTCCGGTGGGCGAAGAGCCGGCCGTGCTCCTGGTGCACGCCGCCGGCCAGGACCCCGATGTCCCTGAGGGCCCGCTTCCGCGGACCTTCTGTGGGGAGGACACTGGCCCATGGAGCACTCGTATTACCGGCCTGAGAGGCCAGGCGACCCCTGGTACCCGGTTTATCTCCGCAACAGGCGCTGTCAGGCGTGCGAGGACGTTCTGAGGGGACTCTGAGGGGTTGCCGGCCCCCTGCCCGTTCGGATGGCCTCCAACCAGTGAGGTTGCGGGCCATCAACGGGACGTGGGAGGGTTTTCCCCTTCACCTCTCGTACGAGAGATGGCCCTGACTGGTGAGTAACCATGGTTGGGCAGAGGCGGTGTTGTCCTCGCATGAGGGATACCCCATGAATGTGGGGATGACTTGCTGGGCCTATGGCACAAGCCATAGGCCCAGTTCGTTGTTTCAGGCCCTCTCGGACACCTGGAGTGAGAGGTAGCGCCCGGTCGTGGTGGACTGCCGGTGGACGGCTCCTGCGACCAGGACCAGGCCGGAGCCGTCCGGCAGTCGGAAGCGGCCTCCGTGCGTGTCCACGGCGGATCTCAGGGCCACTCCTGTCTCAACCGGGTCACCGCCCTCACCCTAGTAGTGGGTACCATGCCCAGGTGCACCCATCAGGGAATCCGGCCCCGAGGCTCAATACCTCGGGGCCGGTGCCATCTCGGGCAGTCTCAGGCGACGGATGGGGTCGACGCAGTCATGTTGGAGACTCCGCTAAGCTGACTGTCAGTCAGTTCCTCGCCTGGATCAGAAGGGTTGCATCAAGGTGTCGGACATGCTCCTCGTGACAACCCAGATGGGCGTTGGGAAGACCCGTGCGGCGTTCCATGCGGCTCGCCTTTCGCGGAACATCCAGCTCTCCCTATTTCACTCGCTGGCGACTCCCTCAGCCGTTGCGGACCTCACCTCGGTTGAGGCCGCCGCCGCCGCAGAGCTGGCAAGGATCGACCGGAGCCTCAACGCATACGCCCATGTTTCCGTGGGCGAGTTGGCAGGTTGGCTTGTCCTCTACGCTCGGCAGGGTGCCCGGCGATTTGGCCAAGGGGCCTTGCTCTACGAGGTCTCCAGGACGCTGCCGAAGATCGAGACCCCGCCTGGCTTCAGGATGTCGGACGGGTTGCTAGACAAGTGGGTGGCCGAGTTCGAGAACGCCGTGCAGCGTTCCGGGCGAGTGAACCGGCGAGTCAGCACGAAGACCCGACTCCAGGCCCTCATCAAGCTCCTGGCCGACCTCCGGCTCCTGCTGGCGTTTCCTCCGCTGCCGAGCCGCGTTGGCCCGGCCAGGGCGGCCGGGGTCCGTCGCACCTGGGCCTGTGTCTGCGGCTCTGAACGATTGGCTGGCCCCGTGATCCCCCGAGGACCGGGGTCGAGTTCCCTGCCGGCCACCAGTCAGCAGGGGCACCACTTCGGTTGGAGTCTGGCCGCCTAACCGAGGTGCCCCCCTTCTCGGGGAACCTCCATGCCACAGATCACCCTGCCCGACAACACCCCGTGGTGGGCCGTCGGGCTGCTCGCCTTCCTCCTGGTGTTCGCGGTCGCCGTCCGGATCATGGCCGGCGCCGTGCTGCCTCGCCAGTCCGCGCACCGGCTCTCCTGGTGGCGCGAATGGTGGAAGCACCGTTCGACCAAGCGGGACCACGGCAATCCGCCGCCTACACCCGAACAGGACCAGGAGTCCGACCAGTCCAACCCTGCTCCGCCGGTTCGGTAGGCTCGGCCCCGAACAGGCACTGGATTCGACCCCTTGCCTGATGCGGCCGCAGGAGTGCCGCAACAAAAGACCCCCCTGGACTCCAGGGGGGTCTTCGGTCGTCTCACGTCCTCCCGCTTATCAGGCCACCGCCCCGCCGAGGGTGTGCGGGATACCGGTTGTGATGCTGTCGCACCAGTGTTCAGGGTCGGGTAGATCGAGCGAGGCCGCGAACAGGGCCGCCCTGCGGCGACGCTGATCATCCTTGTCCCGCGCCAACTCCGCGGCGACTATCGCTTCCCACCGTCGGGCCACGTCATCCGCGAAGCTCTGCCGTATGACCTCCTGCTGCGCGGAGGTCATGCTCGCGAACGCGATGATGTGCGGACGGACCAGGGTTGTTGCCTGACTGTGCGCGGTCTCGCGCAGATCGAGCAGTGGGACGGGTCGTGTGGGGGCACAGATGGTGTGCTTCGGCACCGTGAGCTGGATCGGCTCGACCGGGCCACAGATCACCAGGCGGTGGCGGCGGTGTCGCCCGCGAGCCGGCAGGCAGAGAACTAGGGCTCGGCGTACAAGCCAAGCGATAAGGTGGTGCATGTCGGACAGCTCCTTGAAAGCTGGTCGGCTTCACCCTCGGCGGCCGCTCCAACGGCTTCCGAGGGTTCTTTCGTTGTCGACGGTACTCAACATGTCCATACCTGTCCATGGCTATCCCTGGCTATGCCTGGTTGACCCTCACCGCTACGGTCGGGGGGTGCACGAGTTCAGCCCGTCCCGCCCGAAGTGGGAGCAGATTGCGGAGATCATCACCGAGCGGATCGCGGCTGGTGATCTTCAGCCTGACGACCGGCTGTCCGAGGTTCGGTTGACCGAGGAGTTCGGCGTGGACCGGAAGACCGTGCGGAAGGCGTTCGTCGCCCTGCGGGACGCCCGCCGAGTGGTCACCCGCAAGGGCATGGGCTCCTTCGTGACGCGCCCCGAAGTAGACGACCAGGCCCCGCCCGTCGAGGCGCTGTAGGGCCACGGGCAGCAGTGCGGCCGGCCGCCTGGCCGCGTGACCAACGGGTGACCAACAGCGGTCCTGAACAGCCAGAAACAGGCAGGATGCACCAGCACGGTGCACTGTCAAGACCGTGGCGTGTTAGGGTCATCCCCGCTGGTCAGAGCCTCACGGGCTGGTGCCCGAGAGGAGAGTTCAAGTCCCCCCTCGGACACCGACGAAAGGCCCCAGTTGATCTGGGGCCTTTCTGCTTTTCGGCTCCGGCTTTCTCCGCGTTCCTCCGCGTTCCCCCGCGAACAGGAGGATCCCCCTCGGAGTCCGCGGGGACTCCGAGGGGGATCCGCAGGTCAGGTCACTGCTGGTTCCAGGTGGCGCCCGCGCCCGTGAAGGAACCGTAGACGCCGGTCTCGTCGGCCCAGATCCAGAAGTCTGCGTGCGAGAGCCCGTCGGGGTTGACGGAGGACTGGGTGCTGGCGACGCCGGCACCGTTCTCGTTGGCGATGAACTGGCCCTTGCCGAAGGACGCGTCCAGGCCCTCCTGGGCCGAGGCCAGGCCGGCGCAACCGATCACCAGCGGGACGGTGAGGGCGCTGACGGCCAGGACACGCTTGAAAGCACGCATGCAGATCTCCTCCACGGAGTTTCGGGGTTCCAAGGCGGCGGTGGCGTTCCGCACCCCCGCGACTTCAGAGAGCCACGCCCCGCATCCCGCCGCAACCGACGCCGGAACCCGTACGGCCCTAACGCCCCGTCAGAATCGCCGCTCCTACCAGCGGAAATACAGTTCGTATGCCCATTTCTGAGGATCAGTCGGCTGGAGCACACCCTCCCCACTCTCCGCTCCGGCTCGCAGGTGGACGGCCGGGGCCAGGGCCGGGGGCGGGGGCCGGGCGTCAGCCGACTTCCACCGCCTCCGTTCGGCCGGCCGGGTCGGTCTGCTGCCTCGGCCGCCCGCGCAGCCACTCCGCGGTGATGAAGGCCGCCACCGTGGACACGATCAGCAGCGGCATCGAGTTCGCCGCCTCACCGCCGAGCAGGGCCTCGGCGAGGACGGTGCTGGTGACGGGCAGGCCGGTGACGGCGGCGGCGGAGGCCGCCAGGCCGACGGCCAGGGCCGGCGCGGTGCCGAAGCCGGGCAGCGGTGCGCAGGCCGTGCCGAGGGCCGCCCCGAGCAGGAGCGCCGGGAAGATCGGGCCTCCGCGCAGGCTTCCGAGGGCGATCGACCAGCCCAGCCCCTTGCAGAGCACGAGGGCGAGCAGCGCGGCGATCGACCAGGCGGCCGGGTCGGCGGCGAGCGCGGCCAGGGTGGCCTGTCCGGAGAGCGCGGCCTCCTCCGGGGAGCGCCCGGTGAGCAGGGCGTACGCGGCGAGGCAGCCTCCGACCGCGACCGCGCACAGCACGGTGCGCACGGCGGTCTGCCGGGCGGTGCCGGTCGTGGTGAGGGCCTTCACCCGGTGGCCGACGTTCTGGCCGACCACGCAGAACAGGGCGATCGCGACGGCCAGCGGGACGCCCCAGAGGAAGTCCGCCGCGTCCGGCACCCCGCTCTTCGGCACGTGCGGCAGCGACAGCGCGCCGGTCGCCAGGCCGGTCCAGTGGCCGAAGCCGGTGAAGATCAACGCACCGACCCCGCTGGCCAGCAGGCTGGGCAGGATCAGCGCGATCAGCTGCGGGCCGCCCAGCCCGGCCGCCTCGATCAGCATCACGGCGGCCACCAGCGGGCTGCCGAAGATGGTGGAGATCGCCGCCGCCGCACCCGCCGTGCCCAACACCGCGAACAGCTGCGGATGTTCGGCCCGTCTGGCGGACCGGAGGGTGAGCAGGGCGAGCCCGCCGCCGAGCGCCATCAGTGGCGCCTCCGGGCCGAGCACCACGCCGAGCGGCAGGCCGGCGAGCGCGGCCAGCACCACCCCGGGGACGGCGACCGGCGGGGTGGGCGGGCCGCCGAGCCCGTCCACCGGGACGTGGCCGCCGCGCCCGGGCAGCCGGGTCACGATCGGGGCGAGCAGCAGGCCGGCCAGCAGCAGCGCGGGCAACGGCCACCACCAGGGGGCGCGCCCGTAGCCGGCCGCCGTCGGCAGGCTCTCCCAGACCCAGTGCTGGAGTTCGTGCTCCAGGCTGACGAAGCCGAACGCGGCCAGCGAGACCGGGACGCCGACCAGCCCGGAGACCAGCAGCAGGCGGAGGTAGCCCCGGTGCAGCAGCACCTCGTGCAGGGTCGGACCGCCGTCAGGCTGCCGGGACGTCGTCGGCATCGCCGCTCCCTCGCGCTCCCGGGCCGCCCGCTGCCCGGGAGGCCGCGTCCTGCGACCGAGTCTCGCCCGGAGCCGGGAGCCCCGCACGGCGCACGGGCCGTCAGCGGGGCCGCGGCGGACCCGGCTGCTCCGAGCGGGTGAGGGCGGGGTTGAGGGCGGGGGTGACGGACGGGTGGGGGCGAGGGTGGCGGCCCGGGTGGGGTCAGACCTGGCGGGCGTCGGTGCCCAGCGCGCTCTCGATGCCCTGGACCATCCGCCACAGCGGCGCCCGGCGGCTGGCGACCAGGACCACGACGTCGTCGGACTCGCCCTCGGCGGCGCCCTCGGCCGGGCGGTCGCCCCAGGTGCCGGTGACGAAGGCCATCGCCGCGTCCACCTCGGCCACCCAGTCGCTCTCCCCGCCCGAGCGCAACCAGGTGCGCAGGGCGTGGTTGTGCGCGGCGACGACGGCGGCGGCGATCACGTCCGCCCGCAGCGGGCCGTCCGGGCGGTCGGCGAAGCGGCCGCGCAGGTACGCGGCGAGGGTGTGCTCGTAGCGCCAGACCACGGACAGCTCGTACGCCCGCAGGCCGGGCACCTTGCGGGTCAGCCGGTAGCGCTGGACGGAGAAGGAGGGCTGCTCGGCGTACATCCGCAGGACCAGGCGGGCGGCGTCGCAGGCGTGCCTGACCGGGTCCTCCTCGCCGGTGCCGGACTCCAGGAACTCCGTCATCTCGGCGAGGCTGCGCTCGTGGTCGGGGAAGACCACGTCCTCCTTGGCCGGGAAGTAGCGGAAGAAGGAGCGCCGGCCGACGCCGGCCAGCGACACGATGTCGTCGACGGTCGTCTGTTCGAAGCCGCGCTCCAGGAAGAGCTCGAAGGCCGCGGCCACCAGCGCCTCGCGCATCGCCGGCTTCGAGGGCCCGTCGTTCATGGGCTGGTCCTGCTCTTCCTTCTCGCTCATTCACCGGAACTTAGCATCGGGAGGATGCGTCGGCCCCCGACGGCCGGGCGGCTGACCGGCCCGGCCGTCGGGGGGGTGTCGGCGCGGGTTACGGGAGGTTGCGGGCCATCACGATCCGCTGGACCTGGTTGGTCCCCTCGTAGATCTGCGTGATCTTCGCGTCCCGCATCATCCGCTCCAC